>JASGFT010000133.1:0-13660 GCA_047605425.1 Burkholderiaceae bacterium
AGAACTCGCCGTTCTCGTACAGGAACTCGAAGGTGCCGGCGCCGCGGTAGCCGAGCTTGCGGCAGGCGTCTGCGCAGCGCGCGCCGATCCGGTCGATCAGCTTGCGCGGGATGCCCGGCGCCGGGCCTTCCTCGATGATCTTCTGGTGGCGCCGCTGCATCGAGCAGTCGCGCTCGCCCAGGTAGATCGCCTGGCGATGCTCGTCGGCCAGCACCTGGATCTCGATGTGGCGCGGGTTCTCGAGGAACTTCTCCATGTAGACGGTCGGATTGTTGAATGCCGACCCGGCCTCGGAGCGCGTCATGCTGACCGCGTTGATCAGCGCCGCCTCGGTGAACACCGTGCGCATGCCGCGCCCGCCACCGCCTCCGGCGGCCTTGATGATGACCGGATAGCCGATCGTGCGGGCGATCCGCACGATCTCCTTCGGGTCGTCGGGCAGCGCGCCGTCCGAGCCGGGCACGACCGGCACGCCGGCGCGCTTCATCGCGTCCTTGGCCGAGACCTTGTCGCCCATGATCCGGATCGTCTCGGGACGCGGACCGATGAACACGAACCCGCTCTTCTCGACGCGCTCGGCGAAATCGGCGTTCTCGGACAGGAAGCCGTAGCCCGGATGGATCGCCTCGGCGTCGGTCACCTCGGCCGCGCTGATGATCGCAGCCATGTTCAGGTAGCTCTCGCGCGACGGCGGCGGGCCGATGCATACCGACTCGTCGGCGAGCTTGACGTACTTGGCCTCGGTGTCGGCCGTCGAGTGGACGACGACCGTCTTGATGCCCATTTCGCGGCAGGCCCGCTGCACGCGCAGCGCGATCTCGCCGCGGTTGGCGATGAGGATCTTCTCGAACATTATTCGATCACGAACAGCGGCTGGCCGAACTCGACGGGCTGGCCGTTCTCGACCAGGACGCTCTTGATCCTGCCCCCTTTGTCCGACTCGATCTCGTTGAGCAGCTTCATCGCCTCGATGATGCACAGCGTCTGCCCTTCCTTGACCTCGGCGCCGATGTCGACGAACGGCGCCGCGCCCGGCTGGGCCGCGCGGTAGAACGTGCCGACCATCGGCGACTTGACGATGTGGCCGGGCGGCACTTCGGGCGCGGCCGGCGCCGGCGCCGCCACGGGAGCTGCCGGCGCGGCGCCGGCCGGGGCGGGCGCCATCATCGGTCCGGCCATCGGCGCGCCGGCGTAGGGCATCGACACCGGCGGACCGGCGTAGACGGTGGCCGGGCTGTTCTTGACGATGCGGACCTTGCCTTCGCCTTCGGTGATCTCGAGCTCGGCGATGCCCGATTCGGAGACCAGGTCGATCAGCGTCTTGAGTTTGCGTAGATCCATCGAAGTTCCTCGATTCAGATGAGTTGCCTTGGCTGGGAGGGCTGGCCGCCAGGCCGGCGGCGGCCCGGAACGGCGGTCGTCAGTGGCGCAGCGTGCGGATCGCGTAGCGCAGCGCGGCCAGGTAGCCTTCGGCTCCCAGTCCGGCGATGACACCGACCGCCAGGTCGGAGAAATACGAGTGGTGCCGGAACGGTTCGCGCTTGTGCACGTTGCTCAGATGCACCTCGATGAAGGGCACGGCCACGGCCGCCAGCGCGTCGCGGATCGCGACGCTCGTATGCGTGAACGCCGCCGGGTTGATGATGATGAACGACACGCCTTCGGTGCCCGCTTGCTGGATCCGGTCGACCAGCGCACCCTCGTGGTTGGACTGGAAGCAATCGAGCCGGACCAGGTGCGCGTGCGCGAGCGATTCGAGCTGACCATCGATGCCGGCGAGCGTGTCGACACCGTAGACGCCCGGTTCGCGCGTGCCCAGCAGATTCAGATTGGGCCCGTGGAGCACCCAGATCAATGGACTCATAGATGGTCGCGCTCGACGATTTGAGCGCTATTGCCCGATGAAGACGGCATTTTAACCGTCTCTGGGCGGACTGCAATCAGTTTCGGCGGATGGCGCGAGCAGGCGCCGGGGACCTTGCGCGGCGAACCGGTCGTATCCGCCGGGCGCGGATCGCCCGGCAACGGGCCGGATCAGCTCGCGCGCTGCAACGTTCGTAGTTGCGCGCGCAGGCGGCCGATATCGATCGTACCGCTAACTCGATCGATGATACGCCCTTTGGCGTCGATGATGAGCGTAAAAGGCAAGCCGCCGCTATCGTTGCCGAGCGAGCGCAGCATATCGAGCCCGCCCGCTCCGGCGACCAGCACAGGATAGGCGATCTCGTGCTTGTTCGCAAATTCGGCGATCTTCGCTGCCGAATCGATGCCGATGCCGAGGATTTGCGCCGGAGGTTGGCCTCCGGCCGCGTCGAGCTCGCGCTGCAGCGCCGACAACGCCGGCATTTCCTCGACGCAGGGTGGGCACCAGGTCGCCCAGAAGTTGACCACGCGAAGCCGGTCGTCGAAGCGCGTCAACGGCACCGGCTGGCCCTGCGGGTCGGGCAGCGACTGCGCGCGCAACTGTTCGAAGGCGTCGGCGGCAGCCTCGGCGACCCCGGCGTCCTGCCGCCGCTGGCCGCCGAACCACACGCCGACGGCCGTCGCGACCAGCGCCGCGGCCAGCAGCGCCAGCCCGCGCCGACGCCGCGCGCGAGCGGGCGGCCTCGCCCGGCGAAGCGGGGGCGGCGAACCGGGGGCCGGCGAACCGGGCGCCGCGCTCATGACGCCGTCTCCATCAGCCGGGCCGGCGCGCGGCGGTCGCCGCGCTGCGTCACGCCGTTGACCGGTTTGAGCGCGCCGCGCAGGTCGTATTCGCCGTAGACCGACAGCAGCACCGGCTGCTCGTGCCACAGGCAGGCGAAGGCCTCGACGTCCTCGCCGGTGCGAAAGTGCGGGACCGTCACCGCGTCGTAGTCGACGCGCCGGTTGATCAGGTGGATCGGCACGTCCTTGGCGTTGTCGGGGAACAACTGCAGGTGGATCGGCGCGTGTTCGGTGGCCAAGCCCTTCCAGACCGCGCCGGTGGCCAACGGCGAGAAGTCGGCCAGCTCGTCCATCAGCGCGAGCGTGACGCGGCGCATCCGCTCCACGCGCTCGGCGTGGCCATCGTCGAACAAGGCCAGGTGCTCGCGCAGCGCCTCGTCGATCTGCTCGTTGTCGGGCAGCACCGCGCGCGGCGCGCGCGCGTCGCCGAACAACTCGCGGACCGCCCGCTGCTTGGCGGCGCCGTAGTCGAGCCCGCCGTCGGCGATCCAGCGCGCGGCGCTGGCGGCCAGTTCCTTGCGTACTTGCGAATCCATCGGGCTAGTGTAGCCCAGCAGCCGACACCGGCCTCCCGACCGGTTTCGTGCCGATGGGTGTCGGTTAGAATGACGGGTTCGGCTTACATCCTCTCGGTCATCGTTTCGGCGGCCGACGCTTCGGCCAGGCGGCATGCATATACATATTCTGGGCATCTGCGGCACCTTCATGGGCGGCATCGCGGCGATCGCGCGTGAGTCCGGTGTCCGGGTCACGGGTTGCGACGCCAACGTCTATCCGCCGATGAGCGACCAGCTTCGCGCGCTCGGCATCGAGCTGGTCGAAGGCTTCGACGCCGATCAACTGTCGATCGCGCCGGACGTCTGGGTCGTCGGCAACGTCGTGTCGCGCGGCAATCCGTTGATGGAGGCGATCCTCGAATCGGGCCAGCCGTACGTATCGGGCCCGCAGTGGCTGGCCGATCACGTGTTGCGCGGACGGCACGTGCTGGCCGTCGCCGGCACGCACGGCAAGACGACGACCTCGTCGATGCTCGCCTGGATCCTCGAGGTGGCCGCGCGCGACGCGCAGTCGGCGGGCCCGATCGCCGACCCGCGGCTGGCGGCCGGCGAGCCGGGCTTCCTGATCGGCGGGGTGCCCGGCAACTTCCAGATCTCGGCGCGGCTCGGCCGCTCGCCGCTGTTCGTCATCGAGGCCGACGAGTACGACACGGCGTTCTTCGACAAGCGTTCGAAGTTCGTCCACTACCGGCCGCGCACGGCGATCCTGAACAATCTCGAGTTCGACCACGCCGACATCTTCGCCGACCTGGCGGCGATCGAGACGCAGTTCCACCACCTGGTGCGGACGATGGCGGGCTCGGCCCGGCTGGTCGTCAACGGCCGCGAGGAATCGCTGGCGCGGGTGCTGCAGCGCGGCTGCTGGAGCCAGTTGCACCTGTTCGGCACGGCCAGCGGCTGGCACGAGTCCGACGTCGCCGAGACCCCGGCGGCCAGCGAGTTCGACGCCTGGTTCGGCGAACGCCGGATCGGCCGCTGCCGGCTCGAGCTGGCCGGCGCGCACAACCGCGGCAACGCGCTGGCGGCGATCGCGGCGGCCGCGCACGTCGGCGTCGAGCCGGCGCGGGCGATCGACGCGCTGGGCTCGTTCGCCGGCATCCGGCGGCGGCTCGAAACCCGCGGCGAGGTCGGCGAGGTCGTCGTCATCGACGATTTCGCGCACCACCCGACGGCGATCCGCACGACGATCGCCGGCCTGCGCGCGCGGCTGACGCCCGGCCAGCGGATCCTGGCGGTGCTCGAGCCGCGCTCGAACACGATGAAGCTCGGCGTGATGCAGGCGGCGCTGCCCGGCAGCCTGGCCGAGGCCGATCGCGTCTACTGCTACGCGGGCGGCGTCGACTGGGACGTGGCCGCGGCGCTGTCGCCGCTCGGCGCGCGGGCGCGGGTCGAGCGCGAGCTGCCGGCGCTGGCCGATGCGATCGTCACCGATGCGCGGCCCGGCGACCGGGTGCTGGTGATGAGCAACGGCGGCTTCGGCGGCATCCACCAGCGGTTGCTCGACGGCCTGCGCGACCGCCTGAACGCAGGATCCGACCGATGCCGCCCCGATTGATCTACCTGCATGGGTTCCGTTCGTCGCCGCGTTCGTTCAAGGCGTCCTGGCTCGCGTCGCGGCTGGCCGGGCTGGGCCTGTCGGACCGCTACGTCTGTCCGCAACTGCCGGCGTCGCCGCGCGAGGCGATCGCGCTCGTCGACGCCACGATCGCGCCGCGCCGCGACGACACGCTGGTCGGCAGCTCGCTGGGCGGCTACTACGCGACCTGGCTGGCCGAGCGCTGCGGATGCCGATGCGTGCTGCTGAACCCGGCGGTGCGGCCGGCCGAGGGCCTGGCCGCGCACGTCGGCGTGCAGACCCAATACCACAGCGACGAGCCGTTCGAGTTCAAGCCCGTTTATCTAGACGAGCTGCGCGAGCTCGACGTGGCCCGCATCACCGATCCGGCCCGTTACCTGCTGATCGCGGCCACCGGCGACGAACTGCTCGACTGGCGCGACATGGTCGCCCATTACCCCGGTGCCCGGCACCGGATCGTCGCCGGCAGCGACCACGGCCTCAGTGATTTCGCCGACTACGGCGATGACGTGCTGGCGTTCGCCGGCCTGATCGGCGAGGGCCAATGAGTCACGTCCTGTTCGAAGAAGATGGCGGCTTCAAGGCCGCCTCGATCCTGTCCGACGCCGGCGCCAGCCTGCAGATCGAATACGGCAGCGGCCGCCGCGCCAAGATCAAGAGCGGCCACGTCGTGCTGCGCTTCGATTCGCCGGACCCGGCGACGATGATGGCCGACGCCGCCGCCGTCGCCGCCGACATCGAGCTCGATTTCCTGTGGGAGTGCGCGCCGCAGCAGGAGTTCGGCTTTCTGGAGCTGGCCGACGAGTATTTCGGCCACAAGCCCGCGGCGGCCGAGGCCGCCGGCCTGCTGCTGCGCCTGCACGGCGCGCCCGTCTACTTCCATCGCAAGGGACGCGGCCGCTTCCGGCCCGCGCCGCCCGAGGTGCTCAAGGCCGCGCTGGCCGCCGTCGAGCGCAAGCGCCAGCTCGAGCTGCGCATCGAGTCCGACGCGCAGGCGCTGCTCGAGCATCGGCTGCCCGAGGCGATCGGCCGCCAGGCGGCGTTCCTGCTGGTCAAGCCCGACAAGCAGAGCGCCGAGTACCGCGCGCTCGAGCGCGCGTGCCAGCTCGCCCATCGCGCGCCCGAGCGCGTGCTGCTCGACGCCGGCGCGTTCGCGTCGCCGCGCGCGCTGCACCTGGCCCGCTTCGCCGCCGAGTACTTCCCGCATGGCCTCGGGTTTCCGGATGCCGCCGCCGCATGGGTCGGCGCGCTGCCCGATCCGTCCTCGCTGCCGCTGGCCGCGGTCGAGGCGTTCTCGGTCGACGATTCGACGACGACCGAGATCGACGACTGCCTGTCGGTCACGCGCCTGCCGCAGGGCGCGGTGCGCGTCGGCGTGCACATCGCCGCGCCGGGCTTCGCGCTCGCGCCGGGCGGCGAGCTGGACGAGCTCGCGCGCGAGCGGATGTCGACCGTCTACATGCCCGGCGACAAGATCACGATGCTGCCCGACGAGTTGGTCGCCGGCTTCTCGCTCGACGAAGGGCGCGACGTGCCGGTGCTGTCGCTGTACGCGGATCTCGACGACGAGGGCACGCGCATCGTCTCGACGTTCTCGCAGCTCGAGCGGATCCGCGTCGCCGCCAATCTGCGGCACGACCTGCTCGACGGCACGATCACCGAGCAGGCGCTCGACGACCCGTCCGCGCCGATGCCGTTCGGCGACGCGCTGCGCGTGCTGTGGACGCTGACGCAGGCGTTGTGTGCCGAGCGCGAACGCGTGCGCGGCAAGCCCGAGCCGCGCTTCCGCACCGACTTCAGCTTCTACGTCGACGGCGAGCAGGTCCGCATCGTCCAGCGCCGCCGCGACGCGCCGCTCGACCGGATCGTCGCCGAGATGATGATCTTCGCGAACAGCACCTGGGGCCAGTTGCTGGCCGAGCACCGGACCTCGGGCATCTACCGTTCGCAGCAGGCCGGCCGCGTGCGCACCAGCACGCACCCGCTGCCGCACCAGGGCCTGGGCGTGTCGCAGTACATGTGGAGCACGTCGCCGCTGCGCCGCTACGTCGACCTGGTCAACCAGCGCCAGTTGCTGGCCGTGCTGGCGGGCTCGCCGCCGCCGTTCGGCGCGCAGGACGCCGACCTGTTCGCGGTGATGACCGCGTTCGACGCGCGCTATGCCGGCTACGCCGACTTCCAGACGCGGATGGAGCGCTACTGGTGCCTGCGCTGGCTCGAGCAGCGCGGCCTCGGGCGGCTCGACGCCGTGGTCGTGCGCGACGATCTCGTGCGCCTGACCCAGGCGCCGCTGTATTTCCGCATGGCCGACCTGCCGATGCTGTCGGCCGGGCGGCCGATCGTCGTCGACGTGCTGTCGACCGATGTCATCGACCTGAGCCTGGAAGCGCGCTACGTCGGCGAGGGCGAGGGCGGCGGGCTCGATACCGACGCCGACGACGACGTCGAGTCGCTGGTCGACGACGCCGACGGCCCGCTCGACACGGTCGAGGCCGTCGATGCGGCGGAGGATGCGGCCGAAGAAGCGGCCGAAGAAGCGGCCGGCATCGAGGCGATGGATAGCGAGGCGATGGACAGCGAGGCGACGGACACCGAAGCAGCGGACACCGAGGCGGAAGCGCTCGCGCGAGGCGCCGCCGCCGGCGATTCATCCGACGGGGAGCGGTGAGCCCGATGTCGGCAACGCTACCGCGCATCGGAAGCACTGGACCGTCGTGGGCCCGGTGGCGGCGCGATCCGCTGGCGATCGGCCTGGCGGCGTCGGTGCTGCTGCACGTCATCGTCATGGGCGTGCGTTTCACGGCGCCCGAGCCGCTCCGGTTCAAGCCCTTCGATTCGCAGATCGAGGTCGTGCTGTTGAACGCGCGCACGCGGAACGCGCCGCTGGCGCCCGAAGTGCTGGCCCAGGTCAACCAGGAAGGCGGCGGCGATCGCGACCAGGGACGCGCCAAGTCGCCGCTGCCGGCGATGGACCAGATGCGCGACGGCGACGACCTGCGCGAGCAGCGCCAGCGCATCGACCAACTCGAGCGGCAGCAGCGCCAGATGCTGTCGATGGCGCGGCAGGCGCCGACGGTCGCCGCGCCGCGCCAGCGCACGCAGGACGCGCCGCCGACGCCCGAGACCGCCGCCGACGACGAGGCCACCCGCGCGATCGCGCGGCTGCAGGCGCAGATCGACCGGCAGATCTCCGATTACAACAAGCGGCCCAAGCGACTGACTTACGGCGTCAACGCCAAGGGCGTCAACTACGCGCGCTACGTCGACGAATGGGCCGACCGCATCGAGCGGATCGGCACCGACCTGTATCCGCGCGAGGCGCGCGGCAAGATGTACGACTCGCTGATCTGCACGGTCGAGATCGACAAGCACGGCAACGTCGTCGACGTCGTCGTCAACAAGCCGTCGAAGTACCCGGTGCTGAACCGCGCGGTCAAGCAGATCGTCTACGCCGGCGCGCCTTATGCCCGCTTCACGCCCGAGATGGCCAAGGACGGCGACATCCTGCAGATCGTGCGCACCTGGACTTTCACGAACAAGGGGCTCGAGACGACGGCGGCCCGCAAATGACCACGGGCCAAAGCGCAAGCCTCGTCCTTCAGGGCGAGGTCAAGCGAGGCAAGCCCGTTCTGGCACCGAAGGTGCCCCTGGCTCGTGGCGAGGAAGCTCCCGCCATCAGGCGGGAGTGACTCACATCGACGGTCCCCGCTCGCGCAACGGCGGCATCGCGACCGCGTCGCGCGCGGCGGCCCGAATGAGGAAGCCGAAGCACCGATGAACGAATCGACCGTCGACCGCTACGCCGTCATCGGCCATCCGATCGAGCACAGCCGCTCGCCGCAGATCCACGCCGCGTTCGCCGAGCAGACCGGCCAGCGCCTGAGCTACGGCCGGTTGCTCGCGCCGCTGGACGGCTTCGCGGCGACCGTCGCCGGCTTCCGGGCCGCGGGCGGCCGCGGCCTGAACGTCACCGTGCCGTTCAAGCTCGAGGCCGCCGCGCTCGCCGACACGCTGACGCCGCGCGCGGCGGCGGCCGGCGCCGTCAACACGCTGGTGTTCGCCGGCGCCGGCGTGCTGGGCGACAACACCGACGGCGTCGGCCTGGTGCGCGACCTGGAGCGGCGGCTCGCCTGTCCGCTGGCGGGCCGGCGCGTGCTGCTGCTCGGCGCCGGCGGCGCCGCGCGCGGTGTCGTGCTGCCGCTGCTCGAGGCCGGCGTCGCGTCGATCGGCGTGTTCAATCGCAGCCGCGATCGCGCGCGCGAGCTGGCGGCCGCGTTCGACCAGGCCGCGGGCGGGCGGCTGGCCGCGCTCGACGACTACCCGTCGTCCGGGATCGACCTGATCGTCAACGCGACGTCCGCCGGCCTGCAGGACGCGGCGCCGGCCGTTCCGCCGGCCTGCCTGGCCGGCGCGCGGCTCGCCTACGACATGGTCTACGCGGCGCGGCCGACCGCGTTCATGCGCGCGGCCGGGCAGGCCGGGTGCGCGCGCGTCAGCGACGGCCTGGGCATGCTGGTCGAGCAGGCGGCCGAATCGTTCCGGCTCTGGCGCGGCGTGATGCCCGAGACGACGCCGGTCTACGCGGCGCTGCGGGCCAGCATCGACGCCGGCGCATGAGCGCCAAGCGCGCGCGCGCCGGCGGCGCCTGGGCCTGGCGCGTCGTCGCCTGGGCGCTGACCGCGGCGATCACCGCCGTGCTGCTGCTGCAGTTCTGGTTCTTCGCGCACATCCTGTGGTGGCGCGATCACAATCCCGATTCGACCTCGTTCATGCGCGAGCAGCTCGCCCGGCTGCGCGAGAGCGACCCGTCGGCGCGGCTGCGGCACGCATGGGTGCCGTACGACCAGATCGCCCCGAGCCTGAAGCGCGCGGTGATCGCCGCCGAGGACGCGAACTTCACCGAGCACGACGGCGTCGACTGGGATGCGATCGAACGCGCTTATGACCAGAACCTGACGCGCGGCCGCATCGTGCGCGGCGGCTCGACGATCACGATGCAGCTCGCCAAGAACCTGTTCCTGTCCGGCAGCCGCAGCTACGCGCGCAAGGCGCAGGAGCTGGTCATCACCTACATGCTCGAATCGATGATGAGCAAGGACCGGATCCTCGAGATCTACCTGAACGTCGCCGAGTGGGGCAACGGCGTGTTCGGCTGCGAGGCCGCCGCGCGTCATTATTACGGGACCGGCGCCGGCCGCCTGAGCGCGTCGCAGAGCGCGCGCCTGGCGGCGATGCTGCCGCGGCCGCGCTACTACGACGCCAACCGCGGCTCGAGCGCGCTGGCGCGGCGGGCGGCGATCATCCAGCGCGGCATCGGCGCGGTCGACGCGCCGTAGGCCGCCGCGGCGAGCCGGGATCGTCCCCCGGCGCCGGCCGGCGGTTCCCGTCCGCCGGCAACTGTCTGTAAGATGCGCGGGCGATGAGTGATCCTCTCCTCCCTTCCGGTCCCGGCCAGCCGCCGCAGGGGCCCGACCGCGCGTCCGCCGACGACCCGTCGGCGGTCCGGGAAGAGGCGCGCGAATCGCTGCGGGACGCCGAGCCGATGCTGCGCCGTGACTCCGAAGAGGCCTCGCGCGCGCTGCTGCAGGTCCAGGAGCTGCTGCGCAAGCACAACCTGCTGCGCGAGATCGCGCATCGCCAGAATTTCGGCGAGGGCGAGGACAAGCACCAGCTCGTCGAGGACCTGGTCGAGCGGCAGTCGCTGAACGAGCTGCGGCAAAAGCTCGACCACCTGCACTCGGCCGACGTCGCCTACATCCTCGAGGCGCTGCCGCTGGACGAGCGGCTGATCGTCTGGGACCTGGTGCGCGCCGACCGCGACGGCGAGATCCTGCTCGAGGCCTCGGACGGGGTGCGCGAGACGCTGATCGCGTCGATGGACCGCGAGGAGCTGGTCGGCGCGGTCGAGCAACTCGACGCCGACGAGATCGCCGACCTGGCGCCCGACCTGCCGCGCGAGGTCGTCGAGGAGGTGCGGGCCAACCTCAGCGTCGAAGAGCGCGAACAGTTGCGCGCCGCGATGTCGTATCCGGAGGACTCGGTCGGCGCGCGGATGGACTTCGACCTGGTCACGGTGCGCGAGGACGTCTCGCTCGAAACCGTGCTGCGCTACCTGCGCCGCTTCGACGAACTGCCCAGCCATACCGACCAGGTCTTCGTCGTCGACCGCAACGAGGTGCTGCAGGGCACGCTGCCGCTGGACCGGCTGCTGATCAACGAGCCCGACACGCTGGTCAAGGACGTGCTGCGCTCGGACATGCTGACGCTGCAGGCGCTCGACGGCGCCGGCGAGGCCGCGCAGGCGTTCGAGCGCTACGACCTGGTGTCGGCGCCGGTCATCGATTCGCGCAACCGCCTGATCGGCCGGCTGACCGTCGACGAGGTCGTCGACGTCATTCGTGAAGAAGGCGAGGCCGACCTGCTGTCGCAGGCCGGTCTGCGCGAAGAAGAGGACCTGTTCTCGAACGTCTGGGCGTCGGCGCGCAACCGCTGGCCGTGGCTGGCGCTGAACCTGTGCACGGCGTTCTTCGCGTCGCGCGTCATCGGCGGCTTCGAGGGCGTGATCGAGCGCGTCGTCGCGCTGGCCGCGCTGATGCCGATCGTCGCCGGCATCGCCGGCAACTCGGGCAACCAGACGATGACGCTGATCATCCGCTCGCTCGCGCTCGGCCAGGTCACGCCCGGCAACGCCCGCCGGCTGCTGACCAAGGAGCTGGCGATCGCCGGGCTCAACGGCCTGGCCTGGGGCAGCGTCGCCGGCCTGCTGGCCTGGTGGCTGTACCGCGACACGCCGCAGGGCGTGATGCTCGGCGCGCTGATGACGCTGGCGATGGTGCTGAACCTCGTCGTCGGCGCGTTGATCGGCATGGCGGTGCCGCTCGGCCTGCAGCGCCTGGGCCGGGATCCGGCGATGGGCTCGTCGGTGCTGCTGACGTTCACCACCGACAGCATGGGCTTCTTCATCTTCCTGGGGCTGGCGACGCTGATGTTCCGCTGAGCGGCCCACCCCGGAGCGCCGCGGCCCGGGTTCTCAGGTGCGCCAGCCGAACAGGTCGTCCTCGGGCGGCGCGTCTCGCGGGCTTTCGAGCGCCAGCAGCGCCAGCTTGGTGCGCGCGCCGCCGTCGGCCGAGAATCCGCCCGAGCGCCCGTTGGCCGCCAGCACGCGGTGGCAGGGCACGATGATCGCGAACGGATTGGCGCCGAGCGCCCGCCCGACCGCGCGCGACGCGCCGGGTGCGTCGAGGCGCCGGGCCACCTCGCCGTAGGTCAGCGTGCGACCGGGCGCGATCGCGCGCGACAGCTCGTAGACCCGGCACGCGAAGTCGGGCATGCCGCGCAGGTCCAGCGGGACGTCTTGCAGGCGCTGCGGCCGGCCGGCCAGCAAGGCGTCGACCTGCGCGATGACGTCGCGCACCCAGTCCGGGGCCTGGTCCGGCGCCACGCGGGGTGGGGTGGCGCCGGTTGCCGCCAGGTGCCGCAGCATGCGGCGCAACGTCCGCGCGTCGTCCGGCTCGGGCAACTGCAACGCGGCGATCGCGCCGTCGCGCCAGGCCAGTCCACAGCGGCCCACGGGCGTGTCGAACAGCAGGTGTCCGTCGTCGGTCATCGCGATGGGAGGCGCCGCGCAAGGGGAAACAGCTAACGATACCACCGGACGCCGGGCCGCCCGGCCGCGCCGCCACGCCGCCGCGCCGCCGCGCTCGGCGTGCTCGACGTCGACGGGTTCAAGTCCGTCAATGACGTCTTCGGCCACGTCATCGGCGACCAATTGCTGGCCGAGGCCGGCCGGCGGATGAGGCGAGTGGCGGGCGAGAGCGTGCGGGTCGCGCGGCTCGGCGGCGACGAGTTCGGCATCCTGGTGCCGGACGCGTGCGACGAGGCGGCGCTGCTCGCGTGCGGCCAGCGCCTGTGCGCCGCGATCGATCAGCCGATCGCGCTGCGGAAC
Organism: Burkholderiaceae bacterium; assembly: GCA_047605425.1. Lineage (GTDB taxonomy): Bacteria > Pseudomonadota > Gammaproteobacteria > Burkholderiales > Burkholderiaceae_E > JAKPAM01. Next base: position 12,785 of record JASGFT010000133.1, read on the forward strand.
GTTGTCGTCAACGTCAGCGCGTCGATCGGCTTCGCGGTGTTTCCGAACGTCGGCGACCGTTGCGAGCTGCTGTACGAGCGGGCCGACTACGCGCTCTACCATGCCAAGGACAAGAAGCGCGGCCAGCCGGTGATCTTCTCCGACGTGCACGAGGTCGAGATCCGCCAGCGCGGCCGTCTCGAGCAGTGCCTGCGCAAGGCGGATTTGGAGGCCGAGCTGTCGCTGCACTTCCAGCCGCTGATCGACGTGGCGCGCGGCGGCGTGCCGACCTCGTTCGAAGCGCTCGCGCGCTGGAACAGTCCCGAGCTGGGGTCGGTCTCGCCGGGCGAGTTCATCGCCGTGGCCGAGCGCTCGGACATGATCCACCGGATCACGCACACGCTGCTGCGCAAGGCGCTGATCGCGGTCACGTCCTGGCCCGAGCGGATCGGCATCGCCTTCAATCTGTCGATGCGCGACCTGGTGAGCACCGAGTCGATCGCCGCGATCGTGCGGAGAATGCGTGGTCGAAGGCACCGAGACCGCGCAGCAGATCGAGATCCTGCAGGGCCTGGGCTGCCATGCGATGCAGGGCTACTACTTCGCCAAGCCGATGCCGATCGAGCGCGTCGAGGCGTACCTGTCGCGCGGCAGCGGGATCGATGCGCGATCGCCGGTGGTGGCGTCGCCGACGCCGCGCGATGCGGGCGGCGCGGATCGAGCCTGCTCCGGCACCGGAGGCGTCCTCGTTTAGCGACGGCGACGGACGATCATCACCACGCCGATGCGGGCCTTTATCGGGACTCGGAAGCAAGCCTGAGAGGCAGGGCCCGCCGCAGACAGGGCTCAGAGGCTGAGAGTTTTTCGGCCGTGCCCGAAAGGCGCGTCCAAGCGCCC
>JASGFT010000134.1:0-13439 GCA_047605425.1 Burkholderiaceae bacterium
CCTGTGGCGCGAGCTCGACGCCTGGGCGCGACGCACGCTGCGCGACGTGCACACGCTCGCGCGCGCGTACGCATGGCACGAACGCGACGTCCTGGCGATGAGCCCGACGCGGCGGCAGATCTATCTGGAGCTGTGCCGGTCATGAGCGCGATGCTGCCGGCGCCCGGCGCGCATTTTCTTGATCGCGTGGTCGCCAGCGCGCACGGGCTGGCGCCGTCGATCGAGCCGCACCTGCCGTCGCTGTTCGAGCCGGTCGCCGCGCGCGGCGATGCGTTGGCGGCGTTCGGGGTTAGCGGTCGCGCGGGAACGGACAGGCAAGGCGTGAACGCGGACCTCGATTCGGGCCCCTATCCGGACGCTTATCCGGGTCCTCATGCAGGCCGGTTCGCAGCGCTTCTCGTACGCGCCGGTGCGGGCCGCGATGGCGCGACCGCTGCAAGCGGGTCGTCGACGGGCGGGCAGCCGCGGCCGAGTGCCGTCGCCGACACCTCGGCGTCGTCCGGCATGCGCCGGGTCGGCGCTTCCCGCATGGCGGCCATCGAGCCCGACGGCCAGCCGTCCGCGAACCCGTGGGCGGCGCGGCGCGCGGCACTGGAGCCGATCCCGAACGAGACGGCCGTGGCCGTGGTGACCGACCCGGCGCTCGTCGCGGCGAGCGTTCGGCGGGGCGCTGCCGGGCCGGCGGCGGCGATCGGCCGGACCGCGCTCCCACCGCCTGCGCGGCGGCGCGATGACGCCGGTGATCCCGATCGCGAGGATCGCGATTTCCCGGGTGCGCAGGCGCGGGGGCGGGCGCCGTCCGATGCCGCGCTGATCGCCAGGCGAGTGCCGTTCGCCTTACCGCTCACGGATTCGCCGCAACGGACCACGGGCCGCGATGCGCACGACGCGCGGCGGCCCGCGCCGCCGGACGTGCACATCAGCATCGGTCGCGTCGAGATACGCGCGCAGGTGTCGAAGCCGGCATCGCCGCCGGCGCCCGCCAGGACGAGCGCGCCGACGCGGCTCGAGCAGTACCTGGCACGCAAGGAGCCGCGGCGATGAGCAATGCCAAGGCCATCGCGGCAACGACGGCGACCCTGCTGCATCTGTTGAGCAGCCGGATTCCTTCGCTGATCGACGGCGCCAGCGTCGACGTGACCACGTTGCCGCCGGACCGCGCACGAAAGGGCCACACCGGCGCCCAGCTCAACATCTTCCTGTACCAGACGCAGGTCAACGCGGCATGGCGCAACCTGGACGTGCCCAGGCAGGTTCGCCCCGGCGAAAGCGCGATCCCGCCGCTGGCGCTGAACCTGCACTACATGCTGACCGCCTACGGCGACGACAACCAGAACGACGACGAAATGGTCAGTCATCGCGTTCTCGGCGCCGCGATGAGCGTGCTGCATGACCATCCGCTGCTCGGCAGGGCCGAGATCGCCGCCGCCCTGGCCGACTCGGGGCTCGATGCGCAGTTCGAGCGGCTACGCGTCACGCCGATCGCGCTGTCGATGGACGAGATGTCCAAGCTGTGGACGGCGATGCAGAGCAACTACCGGCTGTCCGCCGGCTACGAAGTGACGGTCGTGCTGATCGACAGCAACGTGCCGGTCAAGGCCGCGCTGCCCGTGCTCAAGCGCGGTGCCGACGACCGGGGCCCGGTCGCGACGGCGGCGCGCGCGCCCGCGCTCGATGCGATCCGCTATCCGCGCGGGCAGCAGGCCGCGCGGCTCGGCGACGACGTCGTCATCAGCGGATCGGGACTGGGCGCGGCGAACGCGCTCGTGCGCTTCAACAACTCCCGTCTTGCCGAGCCCATCACCTTGCCGCCCGCCGCGGGCGGCCGGTCCGGCGAGATCACGCTGCACTTGCCTTCGCCGGCCGAAGACCCCGGCGTCATGACGCAATGGGCGCCGGGCCTGTATTCGGTCGTGGTCGTCGTGCAAACGCCCGATGGCCACGCGCTCGACAGCAATGAGCTCGCGTTCGCGCTGGCGCCCACGATCGTGCCGAGTCCCGGCACGCATGCCGCCGGTTCGTTCGATCTCGACGTGCGCTGCACGCCGCGCATCGCCGCCGGCCAGCGCGTCCTGCTGCTGTTCGACGCCGATCAATACGCGCCGGCCTCGGTCGACCAGCCGGCGCCCGCGGGCAACGATCCTTCGCTGGCGACGTTCGCGCAGGTCCAGGGCACGAAGAACCCGGACGGGACGCCGGCGCAGCGCACCGTGCGCCTGCGCGTCGACGGCGTCGACAGCATTCCGGTCGTCGTCGACGGCTCGCCGCCGCGGCCCAGGTTCGACCCGGATCAGCAGGTGGCGATCACATGAACGACTTCGCGCAATGGCAGGAGGCGAACGGCCGTTTCCTCGCGACGGCGATCGCCGATTTGCGAGCGCGGCTCGAACGTCTCGCGCCCGATGCGCAGACCGACGAGACGCCGGCGGCCAGCACCGCGCCGGTGGAGGCGCGCAATCCCGCCTCGTGGTGGCAGCGGATCATCGGGTCGGGGTCGGACGCCGCGTCGTCGGCGCCATTGCTGTTGGCCGATACGAAGACCGTCGCGCGTGACGAGGCCACGGTGCCGGTTCCGGACGCGCCCGAGGCCGAGGCGATACCGGCGGCCGACGACGGCAAGCCGCCGGCGCTGAGCATGCTGCAGCGGATCCTCGGGCTCAGCGACTTCGAACGCGACCTGCTGCTGCTCTGCGCGTCGATGGAGTTCGATACGCGCATGGGCGCGCTCTGCGAGCGCGCGCAAAACGATCCCGGCAAGCCGTTTCCGACCTTCGCGCTGGCGATGGCGATGCTCGACCAGCCCGCCTGGGATGCGCTGTCGCCCGAGCGTCCGTTGCGCTACTGGCGCATCGTCGAGATCATCCAGCCCGGCGCGCAGCCGCTGATCGGCAGCGCGTTGAAAGCCGATGAACGCATCGTCAGCTACCTGAAGGGCGCGAACTACCTCGATGACCGGCTCGCGCCGTTCGTCGAACGCATCGACGCCGGCGCGACGGAGCTGCCCGCTTCGCAACGGCAGTGGGCGGCGACGATCGTCGCGCGAATGCAATCCGGCGGCGCCAGGGACTTTCCGCTCGTGCAACTGTTCGGCAGCGACGCCGCGAGCAAGTCGCAGGTCGCCGCGCACGCCGCCTCGGCGCTGGGCCTGACGCTGTACCGACTCGACGCCGACGGCATTCCGGCCGCGCTGGCCGATCAGGAAACGTTCCTGCGCTTGTGGGAGCGTGAAACGGCGTTGCTGCGGCTGGCGCTGTACATCGACGCGGACGAGATCGACCGCCTGTCCGCGCAAGGCGGTCCGGTGCAACGGCTGCTCGCGCGCGTGGCCGGGGTCTGCTTCGTCGCGCTGCGCGAGCCGTGGCCGGGCACGGCGCGTCCGACGCTGTCGATCGACGTCGCCAAGCCGACGCCGGATGAGCAGAAGGCCGCGTGGCGCGACGCGCTCGGCGAGGAAGCCGCCGCGAGCGCCCAGCGCCCGGCGATGCACTTCAGTTTCGACGTGGCGACGATCCGCGAGATCTCGGCCGAGGCGCTGGCCGCCGCGAGGAGCGGCGGCGGAAAGCTCGACGAACTGCTGTGGCAGCGCAGCGTGGCGCGCGCGCGGCCGATCCTCGATCAACTCGCCCAGCGCATCGACGTCAAGGCGCGGTGGGACGATCTGAAGCTGCCGCCCGCCGAGAAGTCGACGTTGCGCCAGATCATCGACCAGGTCGAGCACCGCGACGTGGTCTACGACGACTGGGGGTTCCGCGCGCGGATGAACCGCGGCCTGGGCGTCAGCGTGCTGTTCGCGGGCGCGAGCGGCACCGGCAAGACGATGGCGGCCGAGGTCATCGCCAACGAGCTGGGCCTGCCCCTGTATCGCGTCGATCTGTCGACGGTGGTCAACAAGTACATCGGCGAAACCGAGAAGAACCTGCGCCGCCTGTTCGACGCCGCCGAGGATGGCGGCGGCATTCTGTGCTGCGACGAATGCGAGTCCTTGTTCCTGGCGCGGGGCGGCGGCAGCGGCAACGAGGAGATCACGCGCCACGAGAACCGCCAGACCGACTACCTGCTGCAGCGGCTCGAATCGTTCCGGGGCCTGGCGATCCTGACCACGAACATGAAGAGCGCGATCGACTCGGCGTTCCTGCGTCGCCTGCGCTTCGTCGTCAACTTCCCTTACCCGAGCGCGACCGAACGCGCCGCGATCTGGCGCGACGTGTTTCCCGCCGGGGTAAGCACCGACGCGCTCGACGTCGATCGCCTGGCGCGCTTCAACCTGAGCGGCGGCAGCATCCTGAACTGCGCGCTCGCGGCGGCGTTCCTGGCCGCCAGCGCCGGTACGCCGGTGACGATGCCGCTCGTGCTCGAAGCGCTGCGCGGCGAGCTGCGCAAGCTCGAGCGCCCGATCAACGAAGCGGATTTCCGCTGGCTCGACAGCGTCGCGAGAGCATCGTGAACATCCATCTGCACATCGGACGACTGGTCGTGGACGGGCTGCCGCTGACACCCGCGCAGGCGCGAACGCTGTCGCGGGACGTGCAAGCGCATCTGGCCGCGCTGATCGCCGATTCCCCGCCGGCGCAGGCCGGCGGATACGCGGTCGCCGCGCTCGATGCGCCGGCCCTGGCTTGGCCCGGCATGCCCGGGCACGGCGGGGTCGTCGCGGAACGGATCGCGCGGTCCCTGCATGGCGCGCTCGCCGCGCGGGCGAGCTCGCCCCGCGCCGACGCCTCGGTGCATGGGTTCGGCGCCGACAGGCCGGCAGTCGAAGGATCAGCGGGGGCCCACCCGGGCCGAAGCCATGGCTGAGCACGGCACCACCGTATCGCCGGCGCCGGCAACGTCGGCGACGCCGCGCCCGCGCCTGCTGCAGCGCAAGTGCGCGTGTGGAGCGCCCAGCCACGGCAATGCGGAGTGCAGCGAATGCGCGAGGAAACGCGGCCTGCTGCAACGCAAGCTCGGCATCGGTGCGAGCGACGACCCGCTGGAGCGCGAGGCCGATCGCGTCGCCGATCAGGTGATCGGCATGACGGCGCGATCGAATCCCGGCGCCGCGCCGGTCAGCGTGCAACGCGCGACGGCAGCCGGCGGCCTGGCGTCCGGCGCGGTGCCGGACAGCGTCGAGCGGGCGTTGGCGCGTAGCGGATCGCCGCTGGCGCCGACGTTGCGCCAGGACATGGAGCAGCGCTTCGGCCACGACTTCAGCCAGGTGCGCGTGCACGTGGACGAGACCTCGGCACAGTCGGCGCATCAGATCGATGCCAATGCCTATACGGTCGGCCGCGACATCGTCTTCGGCCGCGGCCGGTTCGCGCCCGACACGCGGGCCGGGCGGCATCTGCTCGCCCATGAGTTGACGCACGTCGTCCAGCAGTCCGGCGCGCCCGGTGCCGGCACGACGATCCGGCGTGACGACGCGGGAGGCGGGTCGACGGACTTCGAAGACAAGTTGACGATGTCGAGTCGGCCCACGGTCGGGCCCGGTATGGTCGAGGGCACCGTCACGCGTACCGAGACGGCGCCGGCAAACGGCTCGCGCAAGCGGGAAGTGATCCACACCGGCGAGATGCGCGTGCGCTTCGACCCCGCCGACTGCTCGATCACGCTGCCGTTCGGCTACCGTTTCGACGAGCGCGCCCAGGCGTCGAGCGCGGCATTCTGCAACGAGCCGCCGAGCTCGACGCCCGTTCCCAAGCTCGCGCCGGATCGCCTGGCGGCGATCAAGCGCAGCGTGCTCGACAGCGTCAACCGCGGCCTGAACGGCTGGTTCAATATCCGGCTGTCGGGCAAGGACTGCCCCGGCGGCTGCGCCGGCAAGCCGCTGCCGATACGCGTCGCGGCGACCGAGGACGACAAGAGTCCGGACACGACCATCGCCATCGTCAACCGTGGCGGGCGGGCGAATTCGGGAACCATCTGCGCGCGGTCGTGGGACGACTCCACCGCCGAGCACGAGGGCGGGCACCAGGTGCTCGGGGTCGGCGACGAGTATCCGGAGAAGAACGAAAGCCTGCGCGCGACCGCGCCGCAGTGGTTTCGTCCGGAACGCGTGCGCCACGACTACTCGAAGATGGGACCGGAGGAGCACTCGCGCTTCGCGATGTTCCACGAGCGGCACTTCAACGCGGTCAAGGTCTTTCTCGAAGGCGTTTTCCCCGGTTGCAAGGCCACGCTCGAAGCCCGGTCGCGGCCGGTTCTTCCGGACTTCCGCTTCACCATGGGCGCTGGTTACACGTCGATCAACGGAGCGGGCGGCCTGTTCCTGTCCACCGGCCTGGGTCTCGGCATCCCGCTCGACCGCTTGCGCCGCTGGGAACTCGTTCTCGGTCCGCAGGTCCGCTGGCAATTCGCGCGGGGTGACGATGGATCGCGGGAGGCGTTCCTGCTCGGCGCGCGTATCGGGCTCGAGCACAGCACCGGCGGTGGGACGCACGGGTTCACCACCGGGCTGTTCGCCGAAGGCGGCGCCGGGAAGTTCTCGAGCACCGATTATGGTGTCGGCGGAGGCGTTCGCAGCACCTGGGCCCCTTATGGCGAGCTGGGCGTGTCCGCCGGCTATCGCTCGCCGATCGACAATATCTTCGGCAATTCCACGCGGCTCAACTTGCGACTCGAAGGCGCCGCCGGCAGCGCGTTCGGCGCGCCAGGCATCGTCGGTGAACCGACGCCCGGGATCGAATCCGACCCGCAACGCAGCCACTGGTTCCGGCTCGGACTGAGCTTCGGAGTGGAAATCTGATGTCGTCCTTTCCCGCCTCCCCCCGCATCCTGAAGGCCGGCATCGTTCCGCTCGATCCGGTCACGTCGGCCGTGTTGTCGCAGCGCATGGTCGTGCTGCAGTACAACCCGGACTCGCTGTCGCGCACGCTGCAGGTGCAGGCCGTCGGTTCGGATGGGCACGACTACGCCGAGGCGCTGCGCCTGAAGGGACCGCCAGTGGAGACGATCAAGCTCGAGGCGGAGATCGACGCGACCGACCAGCTCGAGCAGCCGGACCAGAACCCGAGCGCGGTGCAGTTCGGCATCTTTCCGCAGCTCGCGCTGCTGGAGACACTGGTCTATCCGAGCAGCACGCAACTGCAGGCCAATGATGCCGCGCTCGGCTCGGGCCAGCTCGAGATCATTCCGATGGAAGCGCCGTTGACGCTCTTCGTCTGGAGCCAGACGCGCGTGCTGCCGGTTCGCATCACCGAGCTGTCGATCACCGAGGAGGCGTTCGACGTCAACCTGAACCCGATTCGCGCCAAGGCCAGCCTCGGCATGCGCGTGCTGTCGGTCGATGATCTCGGCTTCGCCAACAGGGGCGGCGGCCTGTTCATGGGTTACCTGCAGCGCAAGGAGCAACTCGCCGGACGCGGCCCCGGCGGCGTGCTGACTCAGCTCGGCTTGAGCGGAATTCCATGAGGAGGCGAGCATGAGCCAGTTTCCGGCCAACAGCCGTTACGTCAACACGCCGATCAAGACCCTCGCCTTGCCCGACGGAACCGAGGTGAACTACCTCGCGCGGCGCTTCGTGCCCCAACCCGAAAGCCTCGCCTTGCTCGGTACGGTCGTCGTCGCGCGGGGTGAACGCATCGACAACATCGCGGCGCGCTCGCTGGGCGACGCCGAACTGTTCTGGCGCGTCTGCGACGGCAATCGCGAGCTTCGCCCCGCGGCGCTGACCGAAACGGCGGGGCGCGTATTGCGCATCACGCTGCCCGCGGGGTTTCCGGGGCCGGGCGATGCTTAGCGGCGGCATCCGCTTGACGCTGATGGTCGGCCCCGCCGTGCCGGTGCCGGCGCCGCGCGTCGTCATGGAGGCGCTCGACGAAGTCAGCGTGACCTCGAGCGACGAGGGGCGCGGCGGATTCCAGTTGTCATTCGCGCTGTCGACGTCTTCGCCGCTGCATACCTTTTTCCTGCTCGGCGCCGGGGTGAGCAGCATCCCGGTGATCCGCGTCGTCATCATCGCGACGGTCAACGGCACGCCGCAAGTGATCATGGACGGGGCGATGACGAAGTTCGAGATCAAGCCCGGCACGAAATCCTCGCGAGCGACCCTTACCGTGTTCGGCGAGGATCTGTCGATCTTCATGGACCAGCAGGACTGGAGCGGCCTGCCGTTTCCGGCGATGCCCGCCGAAGGCCGGGTCGCGCTGCTGCTCGCCAAGTACGCGGTGCTCGGCGTGGTGCCGCTGATCGTCCCGAGCGTGATGGTCGACGTGCCGCTGCCGACGTCGAAGATCGAGGCGCAGAAGGGGACCGACTTCGCCTACATCAACCAGCTCGCCGAACGGGTCGGCTACGTGTTCCATATCGATCCGGGTCCGCTGCCCGGACAGAGCATCGGCTACTGGGGGCCGCAGATCAAGGTCGGCGTGCCGCAGCCCGCGCTCAGCATCGACATGGACGGGCACAGCAACGTCGAATCGCTGAACTTCAGCTTCAGGAACGACAGGCACCAGTTGCCGGCGTACTACATTTACAACGAGCAGTCGAAGCTGGTCATCGCGGTGCCGCTGCCGCCGATCACGCCGCTCAATCCACCGCTCGGGCTGATTCCACCGATTCCGACCGCGCTGACGCCGGTGGCCGACAACCTGTCGAAGCTGCCGGTCGCGCAGGGCGTCATGCGCGGGCTTGCCGCGGCGGCGAAGTGGGCCGAGGTGGTCGAGGGCGAGGGCACGCTCGACGTCCTGCGCTATGGACGTCTGCTCGAGTCGCGCCAACTCGTCGGCGTACGCGGCGCGGGGCTCGCCTACGACGGCCTGCACTACGTCAAGAGCGTGACGCACACGATCCGGCGCGGCGAGTACAAGCAGAGCTTCAAGCTGTCGCGCAACGGCCTGATCTCGACCGTACCGAGGGTGGCGGCATGACTGACAGCGGACGCTACTACGGCAAATACCGCGCCACGGTGTTCAACAACATCGATCCCGAGCAGCGCGGACGCATCCAGGCGATCGTGCCCGACGTGCTCGGCCTGACGCCGTCCACCTACGCGTTGCCCTGCGTGCCGATCGCGGGCAAGCAGAGCGGCACGTTCGTCGTGCCCGAAATCGGCGCCGGCGTGTGGATCGAGTTCGAGCAGGGCGATCCCGACTATCCGATCTGGACCGGCGGCTTCTGGGGTCTCGCCGCCGAGGTGCCGGCGCTCGCGCTCGTCGCGCAACCGCCGAGCGGGACGGTGGTGATGCAGACCCCACTCCAGAACACCCTGATGATCAGCGACATGCCGGGTCCGGCCGGCGGCATCCTGCTCAAGACCGCGGCCGGCGCGATGATCGCGATCAACGACGTCGGCATCACGATCTCGAACGGCCAGGGGGCGACGATCGTGCTGGCCGGCAATGCGGTGACGATCAACAACGGCGCCTTGCTGGTGACCTGACGGAGGTGACGATGCCCGGTTTCCTGTTGCACGTCGGCGCCAACGTGATCTGCGCGCACGGCGGCCAGGCGCAGCCGACGACGCCGAATCCTCGGGTCGCGGTCGCCGGCCAGCCGACGGTCACGCAGCCGCCGCCGTGGACGGTCGCGGGCTGCGCGATGCCCGCGCCGCCGTCGGGCAACGGACCCTGCGTCACCGCGCAGTGGCTGAGCGCCTCGACGCGCGTCACGTCGAACGGTCAGCCGCTGCTGCTGCTCGACAGCCAGTCGATCTGCGCGCCGACGGGAACGCCGCTGATCGTCACCGGCACGCAAACCCGCGTCACCGCGATATGAGGCCAGCGATGAACATCGACTTCCCCTTCCATTTCGGCGAGCGCGGCGCGACCGCCGGCACCGACCACGCCGATCACGTGCGCGACATGATCGAGCAGTTGCTGTTCACCGATCCGGGCGAGCGCGTCAACCGCCCCGACTTCGGCTGCGGCCTGCGCCAGCTCGTGTTCGCGCCGAACAGCCCGGAACTCGCCGCGACCGTGCAGTTCACCGCGCAGGCCTCGCTCAACCAGTGGCTCGGCGACCTGATCGACATCGCCTCGCTGGAGGTGACGAGCGCGGACGCCACGCTGACCGTGAAGCTGAGCTATGCACTGAAATCGACGGGGCAGGTGCAGACGCTCACCCTCAGCCAGGGAGCGTCGTGATGTCCGCGATGATGACTTGCCGCGTCGATGCGCGCCGGCGCGAGCTGTTCGGCAACGAGAGCTGGAACGGCATCGACTACGTCGAGGTTTCCGACGACCAGTCGACGCTGTCCGTGCACTTCTTCAACGCGGCGCCGGCCTCGCTCAGCGCCGCGAACATCCGCATCGACGGCGGCCGGCGCATCACCGGGATCCGGGCGATCGCGGTCGGCCCGGCGCCCGCGGGCAGCGACGACGCGGCGCGATGCGCGTCGATCACGCTCGATCGCTACGGCGATTTCTCGAACTACGTGCTGCGTCTCGTCGAAGTCGTGCAGGACGATGACGGTACGTCGCACGAGCGGCCGTTGCCGGGCTTCGACGCGCGCTACGACCGCATCGATTTCAACTTCAAGATCGGCTGTCCTTCCGATCTCGATTGCGTCGCGCGCGAAGATTGCCCGGACGACGCGACGGCCTTGCCGCCGATCGACTACCTCGCCAAGGACTATTCGAGCTTTCGGCAACGGATACTGGACCGGCTGGCGGTGACGATGCCGGACTGGCGCGAACGCCACGCGGCCGATATCGGCGTGACGCTGGTCGAGCTTCTCGCCTACGTCGCCGATCAGTTGAGCTACTACCAGGACGCCGTCGCGACCGAAGCGTATCTCGACACGGCGCGCACGCGGATCTCGGTGCGCCGGCACGCGCGCCTGGTCGACTATCGGCTGCACGAGGGGTGCAATGCGCGTGCCTGGCTGGCGATCGGCTGCACCGGGCAGCCGACGCTGGCCGCCGGCACGTTCTACTTCGTCACCGGCGCGCAGCCGCTGCGCACGCTGGCCAACGGACAGGTGCTGCAGGACGCCGATCTGCGCGCCGTGCCGTCGAGTCTCTACGAGGTGTTCGAGCCGGTTCGTCGTGAAGACGTGACGCTGCACGAGTCGCTCGTGCGCCTGCGCTTCTACACCTGGGGCGACGAGGAATGCTGCCTGCCCAAGGGGGCGACCCGCGCGACGCTGTACGACCCGGCAGCCGTCACACAAGAGCGGCCGCGCCTGCTCGCCGTCGGCGACGTGCTGATCTTCGAGGAGGTGCTCGGGCCGACCACGGGCAACCCGGCCGATGCCGATCCGGGCCATCGCTGCGCGGTGCGGCTGACGCGCGTGACGTACACGACCGACGCGTTATCGGATCAGGCGATCGTCGACATCGAATGGGCGCAGGCCGATGCGCTGCCGTTCGCGTTGTGCGTGTCGGCGCGACTGCCGGCGCCGGACTGCCGGCATGTCGGCGACGTCAGCGTCGCGCGCGGCAACGTGATCCTCGTCGATCACGGCGCATCCGTGGACGAGCCCGTCGGAACGGTCGCCGGCGAAGGCGACGCCGGCTGCTGCACGTGCGAGGGCGTGGTAAGCGACAGCACGGAGCGGGGCCGGCCATTCACGCCGACGCTGCAACGGGCGCCGTTGATCCACTGCGAGACCTTTGTCCCCGATGCGTCGGCGTCGACGGCGCTCAGGCAGGATCCGCGCAAGGCGCTCGCGCAATTGATCCTTACCGAGATCGCGGCGCAGCCGGATGCCGCCGGCATCGCGTGGAACGTGCGCGACGATCTGTTGCGAAGCGGCAGCGACGATCGGGACCTCGTCGTCGAAGTGGACGACGACGGCTTCGGCCACCTGCGCTTCGGCGACGGACGCCTTGGCCGCGGGCCCGACGCGGGTGCGCGCTTCACCGCGAAGTACCGGATCGGCCATCCGCTCGCGGGCGAGGTCGCGGCCGATGCGATCTCGTACATCGTGCTGCGCGACGTCGTCATCGACGGCGCGAATCTCACCGCGCGCAATCCGATGCCGGCGCAGGGCGCGACGGCCGCCGAAACGCTGGCCGAGGCCAGGCTCGCCGCGCCGCATGCGTTCCGCAAGACCTTGCTGCGCGCGATCACCGCCGGCGACTACGCCCGGCTCGCCGAACGGGACGCGCGGCTGCAGCGCGCGAATGCGCGATTGAGCTGGACCGGGAGCTGGTACGAGGCCGACGTCGCGATCGACCCGCTCGGCGGTGAAGCCGCGAGCGAGGCCTTGCGCGCGCGGATCGATCGGGCCTTGCGCGCGTTTCGTCGCGTCGGCCACGACTTGCGGGTGCAAGCGGCCGTGTACGTGCCGCTCGCGATCACGCTGCGGGTCTGCGTGCTGCCCGACTACCTGCGCGGTCCCGTGCAGGCCGCGCTGGCCGACGCATTGAGCAATCGCCGACTCGGTGACGGCTCGCTCGGCTTTTTCCATCCGGATCGACTGACGTTCGGCGAAGACGTCTACGCCGCCGATCTGATCGCGGCCGCGCAAAGGGTCGAAGGCGTGCAGAGCGTCGAGCTGATCGAGTTGCGGCGCCAGGATTCGCCGCCGGATGCGGACCCGTCCGTGGCGGTGCTCGAGATGGCGTGCAACGAGATCGCGCGGCTCGACAACGATCCGGACTTTCCGGAGCACGGCCAGTTGAAACTCCGTATCGGAGGTGGACGATGAGTTGCACCTGCGCTTGCTGCACCGGCGCGCTCGCGGCGACGCCGGTCGCCGTCGAGAACCGCCCGGGCCTGCACGAGATCCGTCATCGGCCCGGCGGTTACGCGTCGTACCTGGCGACGATGCGCGCGCGCCTGTCGAGCGCGGATTTTCCGCAGCTCGCCGGCCTGCGTACACGCGCCGCCTCCGATCCGTCGATCGCGTTGTGCGACGGCTGGGCGATCGCCGCGGAGGTGCTGTCGTTCTACCAGGACCGCATCGCCAACGAGGGTTATCTGCGCACGGCGACCGAGCGCGAATCGATCCTGCAGCTCGGGCGGCTGACCGGCTACGCGTTGCGCCCCGGCGTATCCGCGAGCGCCTATCTCGCCTACACGATCGACGCGAACGCGGCGCCGGTGACGATACCGGCCGGTACGCGCGTGCAGAGCGTGCCCGCCGCCGGCGAAACGATGCAGACCTTCGAAACCGCCGAGCCGCTGCTGGCCCGGGCGCGGTGGAGCCGCATCAAGGTGCGCACGGCGCAGCCGCCATGGCGCGCGCCGCCGGCGAGCGTCGATCCTGAGACGGGCGCGGCCGGTGCGCCGCGCTACGGCGCGCAATACGATGTCCTGCGGACGGGTCTGTACCTGGCCGGCACCAATACACGGCTCAAACCGAACGATGCGCTGCTGATCGACTACGACCCGGCCCGCGGCAGCGTGGCCGCGTGCATCCCTTACCGGGTCGATCTGGTCGCTGCCGATGCCGACAACCAGCGCACCTGGGTGCGATTGCGTGCGTGGGACGCGCCCCCGGCGTCGACGCCGGGGGCGGCCCCCTCGCCGGCGCCTTCGCTGGCACCCGGCGCGGCCGGCGGCGACGTCGG
>JASGFT010000135.1:0-13325 GCA_047605425.1 Burkholderiaceae bacterium
GGTGGAATTTAAACACCGACCCCGTCATTATGAGTGCCGTGATCTAACCGGCTGAGCTACATCACCGAAGCTTTCGATCATAGCAGAATTTTCAGTCTTCCTGTACTTTCGCGAACCGCACGACGACCCGCATTCCCGGGCGCGCCGGATCGCCGGGCCGGGTGTCATGCAGTTCGACGTCGGCGCCGTGGCGGGTGACGATCTCGCGCACGATCGCCAGGCCCAGGCCGCTGCCGTCGGCCGTCGTGCCCAGCACGCGATAGAAGCGCTCGAAGACGAGCTGCCGCTCGGCGGCCGGCACGCCGGGGCCGTCGTCCTCGACCTCCAGACGGACCTCGCCGGCGTCGGTGGCCAGGCGGACGGTGACGGTGCCGCCTTCGGGCGTGTAGCGCAGCGCGTTGTCGACCAGGTTGTTCAGCATCTCCTGCAGCAGGATCGCGTGGCCGGCGATCGGCGCCGGCTCGTCCGCTGACTCGTAGCCGAAATCGATCCTGCGCCGCAGCGCCGGATCGACCCAGTCGGTGACGACGGCGCGCGCGAGCGGGTTCAGGTCGATCGCCTCCAGCGCGGTGTGGCCGCGCAGGTTCTCGATCCGCGCCATCGCCAGCAACTGGTTGACCAGGTGCGCGGCGCGGCCCGAGCTGCGGGACAGTTGCCGCAGGCTGCGGCGCAGGTCCTCGGGGTCGGTCTCGCGCATCGCCAGCTCGGCCTGCGTGTGCAGGCCGGCCAGCGGCGTCTTCAACTGGTGCGCGGCGTCGGCGATGAAGCGCCGCTGCTCGCTCATCGTGTGATCGAGCCGCCGCAGCAGCTCGTTGAAGCCGTCGACCAGCGGCGCGATCTCCTGCGGCACGCTGCGCCGATCCAGCGCCGACAGGTCGTCGATGCGCCGCGCGTGCAGGCTCTCCTGCGCGACGCGCAGCGGCCGCAGGCCCCGGCCCAGGCCGAACCACACCAGCGCCAGCGCCATCGGCAGGATCAGGAACTGCGGCAGGATCACGCCCTTGATGATCTCGTTGGCCAGCCGCGTGCGCTCGGCCGGCGTCTCGGCGGCCTGCACGAGCAGCGGATTGCTGCCCGGCGGCGAGCCGGGCGGCTCCAGGTACTGGTAGGCGATCCGCAGCTCCTCGCCACGGTAGGTGTCCTGGCGCAGCTTGGTGACGCCGACCTGCGGAAAATCGTACAGCGCGGGCAGCGGCAGGTTCGCCTCGCCGTAGGCCGGCTGGCCCTGCGCGTCGATGATCTGCAGGTAGGGCGCGCGCGCGCCGCCGTTGGCCGCGGCGGCGGACGGCGGCGCCGGCTCGTCGAGCTGCGGCCGGCCGTCGATCATCCGGACCTGCCGCGTCAGCGCCTGCGTGCGCTCGAGCAGCGCGCGGTCGAACGGGCCGTCGGCGATCGAGCGGGCGATGACGAAGGTCATCGCCACCGACAGCGGCCACAGCAACAGCAGCGGCACCATCATCCAGTCGAGGATCTCGCCGAACAGCGAGCGCTGCTCGACCGCGCGGCGCGGCGACGGAGCGGCGCCGGCGCGAGGGCCCACGCCCCTGCCGGCGTCGTCGGGCGGCGGCGCGGCCCAGGCCGCTTCCTCGGCCGGATCGCGGGTCGCGATCAGGTCGGCCAGCATCGCCGACCAGCGCGTCGCGGCGCGCGCCGGCGTGGCCGGGGCGGCGCTCATCGCGGCGGGCCGAGCCGCTCCAGGCAGTAGCCGAGGCCGCGGACGGTGGCGATCCGCACGCCCTCGCACTCGACCTTCTTGCGCAGCCGGTGCATGTAGACCTCGATCGCGTTGTGGCTGACCTCCTCGCCCCACTCGCACAGGTGGTTGACGATCTGCTCCTTGCTGACGAGCCGGCCGGCTCGTTGCAGCAGCACCTCGAGCACGCCCAGCTCGCGCGCCGACAGGTCGATCGGCTGGTCGTGCAGGAACGCGGTGCGGCCGACCTGGTCGTACAGCAGCGGACCGTGCCGCAACTGCGTCGTCGTGCTGCCCTTGCCGCGCCGCACCAGCGCGCGGACGCGGGCCTCGAGCTCGGACAGGTCGAACGGCTTGGCCATGAAGTCGTCGGCGCCCAGGTCCAGGCCGCGCACGCGCTGCTCGATCGAATCGGCGGCGGTCAGGATCAGCACCGGCACCGTGAGCTGCCGGCCGCGCAGCCGCTTGAGCACGTCCAGGCCCGACATCTTCGGCAGGCCCAGGTCGAGGATCAGCAGATCGTATTCATGCGCGGCCAGCGCGGTGTCGGCGGTATCGCCGTTGTCGACGTGGTCGATCGCGTAGCCGGTGCTGCGCAGCGACCGGGACAGGCCGTCGGCCAGCACCTGGTCGTCCTCGGCCAGCAGGATGCGCATCGGCAGGCCTCCTCGGGGCGCGCGGTGGTCGAACCAGTGTAGCGCAGCCGAAACCGACGCGGGTCAGCCCCGGCGCGCGTCAGTCCGGGCGAGCGTCAGTCCGGGCGAGCGCCGGCCGGCAAGGCGGCCGACGCCCTTCGGGCCGAGGCCGCGCGGATCGCGTCCCGGGTCGCGCGCGCCGCGTCGGCGGCCCGTTCGGCGAAGTCTTCGCCGTCGCCCGCGTACAGGATCGCCCGCGACGAGCTGATCATCATCCCGTAGCCGTCGGCGTCGGTGCCGGCGGCCACGGTCGCCTCGATGTCGCCGCCCTGCGCGCCGATGCCGGGCACCAGCAGCGGCAGCGTCGGCGCCAACTCGCGGACACGGGCCAGCTCGGCCGGAAAGGTCGCGCCGACGACCAGGCCCAGCTCGCCGCCGGCGTTCCAGTCGTGGGCCGCCAGGCGCGCGACGCGTTCGTAGAGCTTCTCGCCGCCGACGTCCAGCGCCTGCAGGTCCGAGCCGCCGGGGTTGGACGTGCGGCACAGCAGGATCGCGCCGCGCCCCGGGTACTGCAGGTACGGCTCGATCGAGTCGCGGCCCATGTACGGACTGAGCGTCACCGCGTCGGCCCGGTAGCGCTCGAACGCTTCCTTCGCGTAGCGCTCGGCGGTCGAGCCGATGTCGCCGCGCTTGGCGTCGAGAACCACCGGCAAGCCCGGATGACGCTCGTGGATGTGCGCGATCAGCGTCTCGAGTTGATCCTCGGCGCGCGCCGCGCTGAAATAGGCGATCTGCGGCTTGAACGCGCAGGCCAGCCCGGCGGTCTGGTCGACGATCGCCCGGCAGAACGCGAACAGCGCGTCGGCGCGGCCGCGCAGCGGCGCCGGCATGCGATCGGGATCGGGGTCCAGCCCCACGCACAACTGTGAATCCTGGCATTGCCAGGCCTTGCTCAGCATCCGTCTGAAGCTCACGCCTACAATCTCCGGTCGGTCCGTCCTGGTCGGCCCGCGCGGCGGCGATCGCGGCGTGGGTTCCGGGACGGCATTGTAGCGGCGCGCCCCGTCGACGGCGGCGCTGGCGAGACGGGCATGGACAAGCTGAGCGGTCGCGATCTGTCGCTGTTGGCGTTGCTGACGCTGTTCTGGGGCTTGAACTGGCCGGTGATGAAGATCGGCGTGCGCGACTTCGGCCCGATGTCGTTCCGCGCGCTGTCGATGGTCGGCGGGCTGCTGGTGCTGGCCGCGATGATCCGCGCGCAGCGGCTGCCGTGGCGGGTCGCGCGGCGCGACTGGGCCGAGCTGCTCCGGCTGGCGGTCTGCAACATGACCGTCTGGTTCGTGCTGGCGATATACGGCATCAAGCTGCTGGCCTCGGGCAAGGCGGCGATCCTCGGCTACACGCTGCCGATCTGGAGCGCGATCTGGGGCATCGTGTTCTTCGGCGAGCGGCCGTCGCGCCGGCTGTGGATCGGGCTCGTGGCGGCGGCGATCGGCGTCGCGCTGCTGCTCGGCGAGGAGCTGTCGCACATGACGGGCAAGCCGATCGGCGCCGCCTGCATGCTGGGGGCGGCGGCGGTCTGGGCGTTCGGCACGCACCTGATGAACCGGCGGCGCCTGCGGGTGCCGATCACCGTCATCACGTTCTGGTCGCTGCTGATCTCGCTGGTCATCTGCGGCGCGCTGGCGGCGCTGCTCGAGCGCGACCAGTGGGTACGCTGGCCCGATGCGGCCGAATGGGGGGCCGTGCTGTACAACGCGGTGCTGATCTTCGGATTTTGCCAGTTGATCTGGTTCCGGCTGGTCGGGTTGCTGCCGCCGGTGGCCAGCGGGCTGTCGGTGATGCTGATCCCGGTCGTCGGCCTGTTCTCGAGCATGGCGCTGCTCGGCGAGACGCCCGGCTGGCAGGACTACATGGCGCTGGCCAGCATCCTCGTGGCGATCGCCACCGTGTTGTGGCCGGCGCGCCGCTGAAATCGCGCGTTCGGGAAAGGCCCGCTAGCCGGGCGCGGACACATTGTCGATAATCGTTGCCAGGCCCTCGCATGACGATGGCCTGCCGGGGGGCCACAAGCCGCCCGTTGGTGCCGTCGCGGCTGTTCCGCGGCGCGCGGCTGACCGAGACACGATCTTTGGCAGGAGAATCCCATGTCCGACAAGGACCCGACCGCCGACACCTGGTCCGGCGTGTCGCCTTCCGCGGCGACCGGCGCTTCCGGCGCCCATCCGCCCGACGCATCCGGCGTCGCCGCTTCCTCCGCTTCTCGCACTGCGCCTCCCACCGCGTCTCCCTCCGCTCGTCCCATCGTTCCGCCGCCGGTTCCGCCGATCTCCGACGCCGTGCGGCGCGCGCTCGACACGGTGTCGCTCGACGACAAGTACACGCTCGAACGCGGCCGCGCGTTCATGTCGGGCACGCAGGCGCTGGTGCGGCTGCCGATGCTGCAGCGCGAGCGCGACCGGCGCCAGGGCCTGAACACCGCCGGCTTCATCTCCGGCTATCGCGGCTCGCCGCTGGGCGGGCTCGACCAGGCGCTGTGGAAGGCCGGCAAGCACCTGGCCGCGCACCACGTCGTGTTCCAGCCCGGCATCAATGAGGATCTGGCGGCGACCAGCGTCTGGGGCAGCCAGCAGGTGAACCTGTGGGGCAAGTCGCGCTACGACGGCGTGTTCGCGATGTGGTACGGCAAGGGGCCCGGCGTCGACCGTAGCGGCGACGTCTTCAAGCACGCGAACGCAGCCGGCACGAGCCGGCACGGCGGCGTGATCGCGCTGGCCGGCGACGACCACGGCGCCAAGTCGTCGACGCTGCCGCACCAGTCCGATCACATCTTCAAGGCCTGCGGCCTGCCGGTGTTCTACCCGGCCAGCGTGCAGGAATACCTGGACCTGGGCCTGCACGGCTGGGCGATGTCGCGCTGGTCGGGCCTGTGGGTCGCGATGAAGACGGTGACCGAGGTCGTCGAGGCGTCGGCGTCGGTGATGATCGATCCGGACCGCGTCGACATCCGGATCCCGCGCGACTTCCCGATGCCCGACGATCCGCACGGGCTGAACATCCGCTGGCCCGACACGCCGCTGGCGCAGGAGGCGCGGCTGCTCGACTACAAGTTCTACGCGGCGCTGACCTACGTGCGCGAGAACAGGCTGAACCACGTGGTGTTCGATTCGCCGCACGCCTGGTTCGGCATCATCACCGCCGGCAAGGCCTACCTGGACACGCGCCAGGCGCTCGAGGACCTGGGCCTGGACCGGGCGACCTGCGAGCGGGTCGGCATCCGGCTGTTCAAGTGCGGCGTCGTCTGGCCGCTCGAGGCGCAGACGACGCGCGAGTTCGCGACCGGTCTCGAAGAGATCCTCGTCGTCGAGGAAAAGCGCCAGTTGATCGAGTACGCGCTCAAGGAGGAGCTGTACAACTACCGCGACGACGTGCGTCCGCGCATCTACGGCAAGTTCGACGAGCGCGACGGGCAGGGCGGCGAATGGGCGATGCCGATGGGCCGCTGGCTGCTGCCCGCGCACTACGAGCTGTCGCCGGCGATCATCGCCAAGGCGATCGCCGGGCGGTTGCTCAATCCGGGACAGTACGGTTCGCGCTTCGAGATGCCGCCGGACCTGCGCGCGCGGATCGAGGCGCGGCTGGCGATCATCGCCGCCAAGGAATCGGCCGGCGGCGAGCCGCAGTCGATCGTCAGCCGCGTGCCGACCTTCTGCTCGGGCTGCCCGCACAACACGTCGACGCGCGTGCCCGAGGGCTCGCGCGCGGTGGCCGGCATCGGCTGCCACTACATGACGACCTGGATGCCCGACCGGCGCACCGAGACCTTCACGCAGATGGGCGGCGAGGGCACGACCTGGATCGGTCAGGCGCCGTTCACCGACGAGAAGCACATCTTCGCGAACCTGGGCGACGGCACGTATTTCCACTCCGGGTTCCTGGCCGTGCGCGCGTCGATCGCCGCCGGCGTCAACATCACGTACAAGATCCTGTTCAACGACGCGGTGGCGATGACCGGCGGCCAGCCGGTCGACGGTTCGCTGACGGTGCCGCAGATCGTCGCCGAGCTGCGGGCCGAGGGCGCGCGCAAGATCGTCATCTGCACCGATGACCCCGACAAGTACGACGCGCTGAAGAAGACCGAGCCGGCGCTGGCCGGCATCGAGGTCCATCATCGCGAGCACCTGGACTGGCTGCAGCGCGAGCTGCGCGAGATCCCCGGCTGCACGATCCTGATCTACGAGCAGACCTGCGCGTCCGAGAAGCGCCGCCGGCGCAAGAAGATCGTCGACGGCAAGCCCGGCTATCCGGATCCGGCGCGGCGCGTCGTCATCAACGAGGCCGTCTGCGAAGGCTGCGGCGACTGCAGCGTGCAGTCGTCGTGCGTGTCGGTCGAGCCGCTCGAGACCGAGTTCGGCCGCAAGCGCACGATCAACCAGTCGTCGTGCAACAAGGACTATTCGTGCCTGAAGGGCTTTTGCCCGAGCTTCGTCACCGTCGAGGGCGGCAGGCTGCGCAAGGGACGCCCGGGGCTGACGTCGGCCGTCATCGGTTCGGCGCGCGCGGCCGCGGCCGGCGCGGCGGCCGGTGAGCTGGCGCGCAGCGCCGCCGCCGCCGCTGCCGCCGCTGCCGCCGCCGGGACCGAGGCGCGGACAGATGCCGAGGTCGCCGGATGGAAGCCGCTGCCCGAGCCGGCGCTGCTGCCGCTCGGCCACGATGGGCACGCGATCTACGGCATCCTGGTCACCGGCGTCGGCGGCACCGGCGTCGTCACGATCGGCCAGTTGCTCGGCATGGCCGCGCATCTGCAGGGCATCGGCGTGTCGGTGCTCGACATGGCCGGGCTCGCGCAGAAGGGCGGCGCGGTGTTCTCGCACGTGCAGATCGCCGCGCGTCCCGAGGACCTGCACGCGACGCGGATCGCCACCGGCGAGGCCGACCTGCTGATCGGCTCGGACCTGGTCGTCAGCGCCGGCGCCGAGGCGTTGTCCAAGCTGCGGCGCACGGTCACGCGCGCCGTCATCAACGACGACGTGGCGCCGACCTCGGAGTTCCTGCGCAATCCCGACTGGGCGCTGCCCGCCGATTCGCTCAAGCGCGAAATCCTGGCGGCGGCCGGCGAGCAGGAGATCGACTTCGTCGAAGCGACCGAGCTGGCCGTCGCGCTGATGGGCGACACGCTGATGACGAACCTGCTGCTGCTCGGCTATGCGTGGCAGAAGGGCTGGGTGCCGCTGCGGCGCGTCGCGATCGAACGCGCGATCGAATTGAACGGCGTGGCCGTCGACGCGAACCGCCAGGCCTTCGAATGGGGGCGCCGGCTGGCCGACGATCCGACCGCCGTGCGCCGCGCGGCGGGCCTGGATCCGACGCGTTCGCACCAGCCGCCGCCGACACCGGTGCGGGTCATCGAGTTCAAGCGTCCGAACCGCGCTGGCGTTGGTACAAGCATGGGCGTGGGCGTGGGCGTGGGCGTGGGCGTGTCGGCCGGTGTCGAGCCCGAGGCCGGCGCCGCGACGCTGGCGCAGCTCGACGCGCTGATCGCGCGTCGGGTCGCCGAACTGACCGCCTACCAGAGCCGGCGCTACGCGAAGCGCTATGCGAAGCTCGTCGAGCGCGTGCGTACCGTCGAGTCCGAGCGCATCGGCGCCGTTGCGGCGAGCGGCGGCGAGCCGACGCTGCCGTTGACCGAGGCCGTGGCCCGCTTCGCGTTCAAGTTGATGGCGTACAAGGACGAGTACGAGGTGGCGAGGCTGCACGCGGATCCCGCGTTCCAGCGCAAGCTGGCCGAGCAGTTCGAAGGCGACTACACGCTGCGCTTCCATCTGGCGCCGCCGCTGCTGAGCCGCGTCGATCCGAAGACCGGCCGGCCGCGCAAGCGCTCGTTCGGCCAGTGGATCCTGCCGGTGTTCCGCGTGCTGGCGCGCGGCCGGCATCTGCGCGGCACGCCGTTCGATGTGTTCGGCCATACCGAAGAGCGGCGTCTCGAGCGCCAGTTGATCCGCGACTACCGGGCGCTGGTCGACGAGATCGTCACGCGGCTCACGCGCGACAACCATGCGGCCTGTGTGAGCCTCGCGCGGCTGCCCGACGGCATTCGCGGCTACGGTCCGGTCAAGGCCGCGTCGATCGAGCGCGTGCAGGTCGACTGGCGCGCCGGCCTGGCGCGACTGCGCGGCGAGCTGCCGCCCGGCCATCGCGCGCCCGTCGTGCCGATCAAAGCAGCATGAGTGTGGTATGGACGCCTATTGACGAGGATTGTTGCTTGATCCGAGAGAGTATCGGCTGGTCGGCGCCATGCTGTGGGCGTAGTACAGGTATGATGGCCGTGTGGCGCTAGGGTTTGTCCTCATATGACAGATTCTCGATGCGCCATCCTCCCACGGAGGTCGACCATGACAAAATGCTACTCCTCTGACCCCGGAGCCCTTCTGACTCGAGACGCGGCGCCGCGTCGCGCCGGCTGGCGAGCGAAGGCCGGCGCATTGTTCGTGCCGGCGTTGTGGATCGTCGGCGCGCTGATGCTCGTCTATTTCTATCGGATGAGCAGCGGCGGCGTCGAGGCGGCGGAACACGCCGACAACCTGCTGTGCATGGTCGTCGACGAGATCCTGAACGTCATCGGGCCCAGCCTGACGCTCGACAACTCGCCGGGGTAAGGCCGCGGGCCGTTCGCGAGCCGGAGTTTTTCGTTGTCGTCGCCGGGCCGTCGCCGCTGCCTTCGCGATTTGCTGCTCGCGCCGCCGTTGGCGCTGACGCTGGGTGGCTGCCGCGTGCCGAGCGCCAGCGGCGGCGCGAGTCGCGGTGCGGCAGGGCCGAGGCTGCCCGATGCGCCGTTCGCGATGGGTGTCGCGTCCGGCGATCCTTCGGCCGACGGATTCGTCATCGGCACGCGGCTGATCGGCGCGGCTGCGGCCGGCGCGCCGATCGATCCGCTCCCCATTGCCGTGGCCTGGGAGGTCGCCGACGATCCGTCGTTCGCGCGCATCGTCGCCGGTGGCCGGACGCTGGCGCTGCCGGCGTTCGCGCACGCGGTGCAGGTCGAGATCGAGGGCCTGCGGCCGGACCGCTGGTACTGGTACCGCTTCCACGCCGGCGGCGGCGATTCGGCGGCGACGAGCCCCGTCGGCCGTTCGCGGACCACGCCGGCCGTCTCGGCCGACGCGTCGGCCGGTGCCGGGCGCTGGCGGCTGGCTTTCGCGTCGTGCCAGCAATACGAGCAGGGCTACTACGGCGCTTACCGGCACATGCTGGCCGACGACGTCGATCTGGTCGTGTTCCTCGGCGACTACATCTACGAGTCGAGCTGGGGGCGGGATCACGTCCGTCATCACGGTTCGCCCGAGCCGGTGACGCTGGACGAGTATCGCGCGCGCCACGCGTTGTATCGCAGCGATCCGCAACTGCAGGCGATGCATGCGGCGGCGCCGTGGGTCGCCGTCTGGGACGATCACGAAGTCCAGAACGACTACGCCGACGACCAGGGCCAGGACCTGGCGGCCGGCTTCGTGCAGCGCCGGGCCGCCGGTTACCGCGCCTGGGCCGAGACGGTTCCGCAACGGCCGATGGCGCGCCGGATGGCGCAGGCGGTCGCGTGCGCGGCCGCGGCCGGGCTCGGGCGGCCTGGCTGGCCTGGGCGGCTCGGGTGGTTCCGGCGGTCCGGGTGGTCCGGGTGGTCCGTGGGGGCCGGGCGGCTCGGGCAGGGCGGACGCACGGCGCTGCTCGCCGGCGACGGCGGACTGGCAGCATTGGCCGATCCATCGCCAGTTGGACGTCGGGCCGCTGCTGAGCCTGATGCTGCTCGACGATCGGCAGTACCGCAGCCATCAGGCGTGCCCGCCGCCGGGTAGGGGGGGCGGCCGCGTCGTGCGCGATTGCGCGTCGCTGAGCGACCCGTCGCGCACGCTGCTCGGCTTCGAGCAGGAGCGCTGGCTCGACCAGCGGCTGCGCGCGTCGCGCGCGACCTGGACGCTGCTCGGCCAGCAGACGCTATTCTCCAGGGCCGATCGCCGGCCGGGCCCGGGCGAGGCGTTCAGCACCGATACCTGGGACGGCTATCCGGTCGCGCGCCAGCGGCTGCTCGATTCGATCGCCGGCTCGCGCGCGCCCAATCCGCTGATCATCGGCGGCGACGTCCACGCGAACTGGGTCAGCGGGGTGCGCGCGGATTTCGACCGGCCCGACTCGCCGGTCATCGCCAGCGAGTTCTGCGGCACCTCGATCACCTCGCAGGGCACCTCGCCGGCGCGGCACGACGAGGCGCGCGCCGAGAATCCGTGGTTCCTGCTCGCCGAATCGCGGCACCGCGGCTACGGCCTGATGACGCTCGACGCGCGCCGTTGCCTGACCGAACTGCGGATCGTCGACGACGTGCGCCGCCCCGATCCGGCGGTCTCGACGCTGGCGGCGTTCGAGGTGCTGGCCGGGCAGCCGGGGCCGCGACAGATCGGCTGACGGCGCATGACGTCGCGGCGATGCGTCGTCGTCGCGGCGAGGCGGGATCAACCCGGTCGCCGGGCCGGCGAGTCGTTGGCGGGCGAGGCCGCCCGCGCGCGGATCCGTGCGATACGCTCGTCGCCGACCGGATGCGCGGACAGGAAGCGCTGGCGCTGCGGCGCGGCCGCGTCGTCGTCCGAGAACGTGCGCAGCAGCGCGATCATCGGCTCGACCGGCAGCTTCGCCGCCTTCAGAGCGCGGACGGCGTAGTCGTCGGCGTCGCGCTCGAAATCGCGCGAGTACTCGAGCGTGACCAGCGCGCCCGGAATCGCCGCCGCCAGCGCCGACGCGTCGCCGAAGAACGTCGAGAACACCGCCGACACGGCCGCGCCCTGGATCAGCGTGCGCAGCGTGTGGCGTCCGGCGACGTGGCCCAGCTCGTGCGCCAGCACGCCCATCAGCGCGTCGCTGTCGCCGGCGTCGGCACCAGCACCAGCACCAGCACCAGCGCGCAGCACCATCTGGTCGGTGACGACGATCCGCCCGCCGGGCAGCGCGTACGCATTGGCGCCGCCGGACCAGGCGCGGAACTCCAGCAGGTATTCGGGCGCTCGCGGCAGCCGGGCGACGACGTCGGCGAAGCGTTCGCGCACGCGTTCGCGCAGCGCCGGCGGCAGCGCGCTCGGCGCGAACAGGTCTTCGTCGATCCGCGGCCAGGCCTGCGCGGCGACGCGCTCCTCGATGCTGGCCGGCAGCCAGCGGACCGCGAGCGAGGCGGCCCAGGGCAGCAGCCACAGATGCAGGCTCCACAGCAGCGCGGCCAGCGCGATCATCGCGCAGCCGACGCTGACCCACGAGCGCTGCACGCGTTCGACGAAGCCCGGCCCGATGCCGGCATTGGCCAGCAGCGCGGCCAGCCGGGCCTTGTCGGCGACGACCAGCGTCGCGCCGTCGGCCAAGTCGATCCGCTGCGGCGCGTGGCGCAGCGCCTCCTGCACGCGGATCGAAGCGATCGCCCGGCGATCGACAGTCGTGCCGTCGCGGTCGAAGACGATCAGCTCGCGCCGGTCGAGCACGATCCGCACGTCGCGCGCCTGCGCGCTGCGGCCGTCGAAGTAGACGGCCGGCACCGAGCGCGACCGGCCGGCGGCGGCGCCCGGGCGGGTCGGCGACGACGGATCGGCGCTCATGACGAATCGGCGTTCATGTGAGTCACTCCCGCCTGAAGGCGGGAGCTTCCTCGCCACGATACGGGGGCGCCTTCGGCGCCAGAGAGCGATTGCCTCGCTTGACCTCGTCCTGAAGGACGAGGCTTGCGCTTGGGCCCGTGGTCACAGCGAGATGTCGAAGCCGAGCAGGTCCATCGCCTCGGCGCCGACCGCCACGTCGTCGGGCGGCCGGATCGCGGCGATCGCCTGGTGGAAGTCGCCGGCCGGTTCCAGCGAGATCGTGCCGATCCGCATCCGGGCGGTGGCCACGGCCGCGAACGGACGGTACAGCCCCAGCGAGACGATCGTCAGCAGCAGGTTGCGCAACTGCAGGCGAACGTAGGCGATCGGATCGAGCCGGCTGTGGATCACGTGCTCGCCCAGGCTCGCCTGGCCCCAGGTCAGGTTCTGCACGCGCGCGGTGATGTACGGCCAGATCGACGAGGTCAGGCAATACGCGATCAGGCCGGCGAGCAGCGCCACCCCCTGCTTGAGCAGGCGGGTGTCGGCGTCAGGGGCGGCCAGCAGCTCGATCAGCCGGTCGGCGGCGGCGATCAGCACGACCGCCGGCAGCGTCATCAGGAACCACAGCGCGATCACCGCGACGTAGATCGCGATGAAGTCGCGGCGGTGAAAGTGCGTGACCAGCTTCAGGTTGACGAAGCGCGAGTGGTCGATCGCATAACGGCGCCAGGTCGCGTGCATCAGCGGATACAGCAGCACGGCCACCAGCGGCACCATCAGCACGACCAGGCGGCCGGCCTGGCCGACGAGGATCAGCGCGGGCACCGACACCAGCACGGCCGCCAGCGCCGTGAAGCCGAGCACGATCCGGTACGCCTCGGCGACCGTGCCGTCGAACGCCAGCCGCAGGCCGCGATAGCTGGTGTTGGCCAGCCGGAAGCCGATCGAGCGCTGCATCAGCCACGGCAGGACCACCAGGAACACGGCCCAGGCGCCGATCGGCACGACCGGTCCGAGAAAGTCGGCCTGCGTCAGGCCCAGCAGGCCGACCGACAGCAGGCGTCCGCGCAGGATCGCGCCCGGCGAGCCGTGGTAGTCGAAGCCGATGCCGGCCAGCATCGTGTGCTGGTGGAAGTATTTCTCGCGGCGCACCTTGGCCCATGCCGAATAGATGCCGAGCGTCAGCAGCGTCAGCAGCAGGTTGACGATCCAGATCCGGAAGTATTCCTCGCCGGACGCGGTGAACGTCATCGGCAGCGGCGCGGCTGCGTCGCGCGCCGGGGCGGCCGCGGGGCCGCCAGCCGGGTTGTTGCCGGTCAGGTTGCCGGTCAGGTTGCCGGTCGGGGCAGCGGTCGGGGCAGCGGTCGGGGCAGCGGTCGGGGCAGCGGTCGG
>JASGFT010000136.1:0-13179 GCA_047605425.1 Burkholderiaceae bacterium
CGCGTGGCAACGACGAATCCGTTGGCAAGGGCGACCGCGGCGATGCAGGCGTCCGCAGTCTCCATGCCATTGCCTGCTTTGCGAGCCTTCGTCACCAACTCGGCATAGGCGTTCGTACAGGACATATCGAATGGCAGCACGCGCCCAGCAAACATCGGCAGCACGCGCCTTTCAATGTGCTCATGCAAGACCGTCCGCCTCCTGCCGATCGGCATGAGCGAAACACCGGCACGCAGCTCGGCCACGGTCATTGCCGACAGGTACATCGTTTCCAACGGCTGCGCGTCGATCCAGTCACTGACTCGGGACTCCGGAGAGGGTCGCAACGGCTCCGAAATGACGTTCGTATCGAGCAGGATCATTCGAAACTCGCCGCGCGGGCCGGAGCCTTGCCGCGTACGTTCTCGAATAGGGCGAACTCTTCCTCGGTCAGCTTGACCTTGCGGCCGATCTCGGTCAGGAGCGACCCCAGCTTGACCCGGCCTTGCGGCTTCACGGCGGTTTCCAGGATGTCGCGCATTTCGGCCTCGATACTGCGACCGTGGCGAGCGGCCCGCACGCGGATGGCACGATGCACCTCGTCGGGTACATTCCGAATGGTGACGGACGGCATATTTCAAAACCCTATATCGATTTATTTTCTTGCATTCTACCGGACTGCAAGCATACGTGGCTACCGGCTACGCTGCCATCGACCTCGAGAAGCGCCCGGCCACTCGGCAGCTTCGACGTTCATCGCCGAACGATAGCGACTGCCGCTTGCGCCGACGCGATGAGCAGATACAGGTAGAGCCAGTCGTCGGTATCGCGCAGCTTGACGCGCCATACCAGATCGTCGCTGCGGGTGGCCAGCCCCTCGGACACATAGTGACTGTTGATCGGCTCCAGACTGTCCAGATCGAGCTGCCGGACCCAATCGGCATCGACGAAGCCCAGCAGCAGATCGCGCACCATCTCCGGGAAGGAGAACAGCGCCTTGTAACCGCCGTTGTGAGGGGTCTGCGTCGCCATGCCACAGCCCCTGCCCCACAATTGCCATACGAAGTCCCCGTTGTTCGCCGAACCGGCGCCGGCACGCGAACGCCACACTCGGCCGATGACCGAAACGTTCACCACCCCCGTCCCTGGACTGATCCTGTCCGTCATCATGCGCAACGAGGCCCGCTGCATCGAGCGCTGTCTGACCAGCGTCCGCCACTGGGTCGAGCGGATAGTGGTGCTGGACACCGGCTCGACCGACGACAGCGTCGAGCGCGCCCGGCGGGCCGGTGCGGAGGTTCACCAACGGCCATGGCCAGACAGCTTCGCGGCCGCGCGCAACCAAGCGCTGGATCTGGCTGGCGACTATCGGCTGGCACTGGTCCTGGATGCCGACGAATGGTTGGAAAGCGGCGGCGACGCACTGCATGCGTTTGCGAGCACCGCCAGGGACCGCGGTGATGCCATCGGTGTAATCCGGATCGACAGCCGCTTCGACCAGGACGGGCAAATCAGGATCGCCCCTTCCTGGCTGTCGCGCGTGATTCCAGCCGGCACCCGCTATACGGGCCGAATCCATGAACAGGTGTCGAGCCCGGCACACCGCCAACGGCTGCCGGTTGTCATCGGCCACGACGGGTATGAACCGGCCCAGATGGCCGGCAAGCAAGGCCGCAATCGCTGTTTGCTCGAAGCCGAACTCGCCGCAGCGCCCAACGACGCCTATCTGCGCTACCAGTTAGGCAAGGATGCCGCGATAAATGGGGACTGGGCCATCGCCACCGCATCATTCACCGCCGCGCTGCAATGGGCGGATCCCTCTGCCCCGTGGCGTCACGACCTGGTCGTGCGCGCGCTCAACAGCCTGCGAAAAGCGCGTCAATTCAGGTCGGCACTGGAACTGGTCCGGTCGGAACAGGCCCGTTGGGATGATTCGCCCGATTTTCACTTCACGATCGGCGACCTCGCCCTCGATTGTGCCGTCGCCCATCCAGAGTTGGCCGAATCGACGTTCTTTCCGATGATCGAGCAACACTGGCAGCGCGCGCTCGCCATCGGCGATCGGCCAGAGCTGGACGGCTCCGTGATCGGCCACGGCAGCCATTTGGCCGCCCACAATCTGGCGGTTTTTTATCGCTGCATCGGCGATGCCGATGAGTGCCGGCGGTATGAAGCGATGGCGGCCAGGCTTCGGGAACAAGCAGTGGTTTCCCTGCGCAAACCCAGGCATCCCGCTGATCGACGATAAGCGACCGTCCGGCGGAGGACGCGGGATGGCGGGCGAAGAAGTCTTCTCAATTGCCTCGATAAAGCGCCGATTCTCGGGCGGTCACCTCGCCCCTCGCCGGCGGACCATATGGCAACCCGAAAAGCCGAAGGAGCTGCCAATGCTCACCTCCATCCAATCGTCGGCTGCGGAGACCGACTCTGTGATCGAACAGCGACTAGAAGGGCTGGAGACGATGGGCGTCGAAGTCTGCAACGCCATCGAGAACCTCGCGGACATGCTGGTGAAGCTCCAGCAGCAGGTATCGGCCCGAGCCGACACCCCGCAGCCCCCCGAACTGACCAAGCTGATCGGGCGAATTCAGCAACTCGAGCTGCAAGCCCAGCTCCAGAGCACCTGTACCGATCTGGCCAAGACATCCCGCTTCTACCCCAAGCGCGCCAGCGTCGTGTTCGTCGGCACCACGTATTTCGGCTGCAATGCCAAATACGGTTGGCTGGGCTTTCGCGACGCGGCCCGAGAAGCCGGGGTCGAGTGCTGGTTCCTCCCTCAAACGTCGGACCAGGAAGCGGCCGTCCAATCGCTGGGCGAAGCCTGCTTCCCCGTGAATCCGAACGACTGGCAAGCACGCCACATCACGGCCGCGCTGTCGGCCGCGGTCGTCGTCACCTGCGACCACCTGCTCAACCCGAACCCGTTCGCCGCCTCGCTGCTCGCGGGCGCCCGCCACGTACAGCTCTGGCATGGCATATCGATCAAGGAGATCGGTCTCGGCAATCTGCGCCCGCTGCGGGACATGAATCCGCATATCGCCAGGGTGATGGCGACCTGCGGGCCGTTCGAGCACTTCATCGGCACGTCAGCGGCGCAAGAGCCGGAATTCCGGCGCTGGTTCGGGCTGCAGCACTATGCGCCGATCGGCTATCCGCGCAACGACGTGCTGCTGCGCGAGCCCACCCAAGCCGATCTGCTGGGCGTCGACGTGTCGATGCTGGCGCAAGCAACAGCGACTCGGCGAGCCGGCCGCCGCGTCGTTCTGTACGCCCCGACCTTCCGCGACGCCCGCCCCGGGGCCTGGATCATCGATGCCGGCCTGGAGCGCCTGGCGAGCGAGCTGGAGAAACTCGGCGACACCCTGCTCGTGGCCATGCATCCGGTCGAAGCCCCGCTGATCCCGCAGCTTCGCGCCGCCGTTCCGGCCGCCCGGTTCGTCACGCCCAGGACGGATCTGTATCCGCTGATGCGCGAAGTCGATGTCCTGGTGACCGACTATTCGTCGATCATGTTCGATTTCCTGCTGCTCGACCGACCCATCGCGCTCTTTCGCCCGGATCACGACGACTACGTCAGACGCTCCCGTCAGCTCCACGACGAAAAACTGATCGACGCGAAGCCGGGACCGCTGGCGACGACCGTCAACCAGCTATTGAAAACGCTGCATCAGCGCGACGCTCGAGGCGCCGAGCATGCCGCCGCCCGCTCCGCTCTGCGAGAACGGCTGTTCGACCATGCCGACGGATCGGCCTGCGAGCGGCTGAACGCCCTTCTGTTCGAGGAAATCGAACGGACACTGAGGGCCTGAACACCATGGATCCGGAAAAGCTGCCGGCGCACCGAACGGTTGCCATCACTTATGGCACCTACGATCTGTTCCATGTCGGGCACGTGCGTCTGTTCATGCGCATCAAGGAGCGATTCGACCATCTGATCGTCGCCGTCTCCACCGATGACTTCAACGCGATCAAGGGCAAGAAGTCGGTGATGTCGTTCGACGATCGCGTCGAACTCGTCAAGTCCTGTCGTTACGTCGACAGCGTGATCGCCGAGACCAGTTGGGATCAGAAACCCGACGACATCAGGCGATTCGGCTGCACGGCCTTCGTCATGGGCGACGATTGGCGGGGCCGCTTCGACCACCTGAGATCGCTGTGCCAGGTCATCTACCTGCCTCGCACCGAGGGTGTCTCAAGCACCGAATTGAAGGCTGACGTCGTTGCAATTTCCCGCTTTCCTCCCCTCGTCAAGGCATAGGATCGGCAAAGCCCTTCCAATAGTCGACGAAGCCAGTGTTGAAATGAAAGAAATAGAACCTTGTCGGCGTCGCGCACACCAGGCACGCCGGTTCGCTTTCCTCTACCGCGCCCTCTCGCGTAAATTCATCCAACGTGGTCATTCGCCCCCCACGAGCCGCGACCGCAGCACGAATAGCGGCCGGTTGAGAAACTCACCGAGACTGTCGTCGCGCCCGATGTTGGCCGGACTCAGGTCTTCATAGACGATTTCGCCGCCCGTGCGACGTGCGATACCGACGGCCTCCATCTCCCAGGCGTCGGACAGGCCGGCCACGAGATCGATGACGTCCGATCGGCTGCCGCTCTCGAAGATAGGCAGCATCGTATTGCCCTTCCAGTTGAAGCCGACCTGGAACACGAGGCGGCGCGCATGGCGAGCCATGATCCGCAAGCTCGAGCAAATGGTCGGTAGCACCTGCTCGATGCCGGTCGCCGGATCGCCGTAGTCATCGCCGATGTGATGCAGAACGTTCAACAGCAGGACGACGTCGTAGTCGCCGAGACTCGGTGCGCTGAAATCCAGATAGCGACGGTGAGTGCGGAGCCGGCCATCAAGGCCCAGCGATCGCGCGGCGCGATCGACGAACTGGCTGTGCTCGAGATTTCCCTCGAAGTAGTCGATCGATGCAGCGCCTCGATCCAGGATCTCGAAAGTGAAATAGCCGGTATTTCCGCCGATGTCGGCGACTTTCAGCCCGTCGAAGTCCATCTTGCTGCATAGGAACGCCAGCCGCTCCCGCTCGTGGCGCGATCTGTGCGACACCGATCCCGGCGGTAGCAACCGCTGGATTCGCGCGGGCAGCGCCTGATACTGGCCATGTTTGCTGCCGGCGCGATAGAGTTCCAACAAAGACTCGGTGCTCATCCATGCCTCTCAGTCTGTGAGCTCGGATTGGTACAGGGCGCGGCTGTCATCGCGCGCGAACAAATCGCATCGGCTGATGCCATCGAAGTCATCGAGGAATTCAGCGGGGCTGTAGCCGTGAAACGCAAGCGGCCTCGCACCCGGCCTGAGTCCGCCGCTCCAGAAGTAGTAGCCGCCGTCGACCGGTGGCGGCGGCACCGGGCAAGCCGGCGGTTCCCAGCCCGTGAAATCGCGAATCATCGCGCCGAACAGATCGATCCGATTGTCGAGCGCAAACTGCATCGGCCCCCACATCCGAGGATTGGCTTCGATCATCACCGAAGGAACGCCGGCTTCGCGCTGGCGTACCTCGACCATGATCAATCCGCGAAAACCTTCGCTGCGCAGCATCGCCTCGTACCGATCCGCTTCCGGCGTCAGATGGAATCCATGGCGGCGCGACAGGATGATCGAGCCGCCTGCACGCTGCTGGATAAGATTCTCTTGAGAGAATTTCAGCGCCGGCCCTTCGGCCGGCACGTACATCAGCAGGTAGATGCTTCGCCCCTCCTGATACGCCTGGAAGTAGAAATCCCCGAGTGACTCCGTCTTTTCGAATTGCTTCCAGTCAGACGCACCCATGATCAGATACGGTTTGAGCTGGCGCCCATCCAGTGCCGCATAGCGGATCGGCTTCGCCACGAACGGATACCGCGACGGCGGTGCCTCGAACTCCGCGGGCACCGCGATGCCGTTATGTCTGCACATCCCAGCGAAGCTCAGCTTGTCCGATACCGCCTCGTACAGGTCCGGACCGACGAGCGGCACGGTGCCTCCCACGCTTTCGATCTCGTCCCGATGGGACAGGATGAAGCGGTTGAAGAACTCGGTGCAAGGCGCGATCAGCACTCGCCGATAGCCATGCCGCTCGCGCAGCCGGCCGATCCACGAGCAAACTTCGTCCGCGTCGAGTTGCGGCCGCTCCCTCCGGCACAACACATGATCCGAGTACGCCGTCAGGTAGATCGGATCCGCGGCATCACGCGTGACCAGATGAATCGGCACCCCCGCGCCGCGACCATAGCGGCACAGCGCCACCACCGCGCGCTGGTTGAACCCGGACAGTGTGAGCAACCCAACTTCCTGGTTGGACATGATGGTCCCGGATCAGACGATCGGCGCCAGCAGCGGCGTGGACGCCGGGTCACGTCCGCGCTGAATCTGCCGGCGGACCGCGATGTCCGAGATGACATCCGCGATACGGTGCACCTCGCCATCCGGCAGCGCCGGATAAATCGGCAGGCACAGGATCTGGCGCGAGACCTCGCGCGCGACCGGTAGGCCATCGAGATTCGCCGAAGGAAGCTGACGATACATCGGGAATTCGCTGATCAGCGGATAGAAGTAGCGGCGGCCGAAGATCCCTAGATCCTTCAGATGCTGATAGAGCTCGTCCCGACCGATCGGCGAGTCGGCGGTGATCTGTACAGGGAAATACGAATGGTTCGAGGTCGTTCCCGGCGCTGGCTCGGGAGGAAGCCTCAGGCCTGGAACCTGGGCCAGTCGATAGCGGTATATCGCGTCGATCTGCGCCCGACGCTGAAGCACGCGGTCGACGTGACGCAACTGGAGCAACCCGAACGCCGCGTTGACTTCGCTCATCTTGCCGTTGATGCCGGACGCGACGACCGTCGTCTCGTTGACGAACCCGAAGTTCTTCAGATGCTCGATCCGTTGCCAGGTCCGGGCGTCCGGTGAAATGATGGCGCCCCCTTCGAAGGTATTGAAGACCTTCGTCGCGTGGAAGCTGAGCACCGACAGATCGCCGGCATTGAGGATGCTGTGGCCGTCCCGGCCGACGCCGAACGCGTGCGCGGCATCGTAGATCACCTTCAGGTCGTAGTCATCGGCGATCCGTTGAATGGCGTCGACCTCGCAAGGGGTTCCATAGCAATGCACGGGAACGATGGCGGTCGTCTCCGGCGTGATAGCCGCCTCGATCTTTTCGGGATCGATGTTCATCGACTGCCGGTCGATGTCGACGAAGATCGGTCTGATACCGTTCCACATCAGCGCATGCGACGTGGCGACGAACGAATAAGGCGTCGTAATCACCTCTCCGGTGACCCGCAGGGCCTGCAGCGCCGTGACCAGCGCCAACGTGCCGTTCGCGAACAGCGACACGTGCTCGACGCCGAGGTACTCGCACAACTGTCGTTCGAGTTCCTGATGCATCGGCCCGCAGTTGGTCAGCGTCCTGCTCTGCCAGATCCGTTCCAGATAGGGAATGAACTCTTCCAGCGGTGGCAGGTAGGGCTGGGTGACGTAGATGTTGTTGCGCATGTCTTGGCTGGCCTGTCAGGCGACCGAGAACTCGGCGGCTCGAGCGATGATTTCCGACTTGGTCTCGGCGGCGAGCGAGGACGCGGCGACGCAGCGTCCGAGGCGATCCGCTGCTTTCTGATTCCCCAGTCGCAGGTGCAATCGCTCTATCGCCGCCCAGGTCTGGACACGCCGACGTTCCTTCTCGACCTCCGGCAGCGGACTCCAGGTGCTGAACTCGTTCTCCCTGCGGACAGCGCCGAAAAACGAATCGAAACACGCCGCCTTGCCGAAGGTCCCGAGATAAGAGATCAGGAACTGATCGCCGAAAGCGGCGATATCGCGTTCTGGCGGCAACTCGGTGAACAGCCGGCGAAAGACGAGCGTGGGCGCCCAAAGCATCTTCTGCACGCCCATCAGTTGCTCGGCGGACACCAGAACGTCGTGCCGCCCCGTCTGCCCAGGCAACACCGACGCCATCATCTCGATCAGGTGGTAATGGTTGTGCGCGCTGCAAACGACATCCGGATGCTTGAGCAGGTAGCCTATCTGCAGCGACAGCTTGCCCGGATGGATCCAGTAGTCGTCGCCTTCGCAAAGGGCGATGAAGTCACCTCGCGCGCGAGCGAGCATCGTCTCCCACGGTCGAATGCCTTGCGAGAACTGATTCCTTGTTTGCAACAGTGGCTTGATCAGATTCGGGTAGCGATCCCGCCAGCGCCGAATGACGGCTTGGGTCGCGTCGGTGGATGCATCGTCATGAATCAGAATCTCGAACGGGTACTTGCAGTCCTGTCCGAGAAAGCCGCGAAGCGCGCTTTCAACGAACCGCTCGTGGTTGTAAGTGGTGCAGATGATGCTGACCAGCGGATCGACCCTTCCCTCCCAGCGGGCGATGATCCGAGCTTCGTCCGGTACCGACAAGGGCGCCACGAGCAAAGACTTCTCACCGAGGCCCTCGGCCAGCCATTCGTTGGCCTCCTCATATCGTTCGAGATGGTGAAGGCTGGTCGCGGCGAGACCATAAACGGATGGCGGCAACGTCAGATTCGGGTCGAGCCTCAGGCGTTCTATGCCCCGCAGCGTCAATGACCAGTCCTGTCGAGCGACCGCCTCCTTGATCGCCTCGACGAGCGCCTGGTCCGAACTCGTCTCGATCAGGATCTGCAGACGAAGTCCTTCCAGAAGCCCGGCCGGCGGACGGCCCAGTTCGAAATTCTCGACGATCCAGCGGGCAGACTCGGGGCAATCCGAACGGTCATCCAGTTGATCCCTTTCCAACAGATCGCTCAACGCGTCGATCACCGCGGCGGCACATTGCTCTGCCGACCATTCCGGTCGTCCATGCGCCGCCACCGCGACGGCCAGATCGAATCCACCAAAACACCACGAGCCGACCAGGATCTCGGGCCGATCGACCGCAATCGGAGGAAGTTCTATCAGCGCCAGCGTCGCACCCTGGCGCCCGTCCTCGTTCAGCAAGCATCGAGCGCGGCGCAGGCAATCGAGCCATGCCGAATCCAGCGAGTTCAGATTCACGGTGTTCATACAGATGAACTCTACGAATTTCAGCAGGGGTCTAGCTTTCGATAAAAGCGGTGGTTATCCCCATGTTCGCGCCATGAGCCAGCACCGACGCGGTGCTCCGTGAGCGACGTGCCACGATCGACGAAATTACCCGGCGATCAGACCACTCTTCCCCCAACCCCGACCAGTATCCGGGTGACAGAGTGTGGTGATTCAGGAAAACCACACCTTCCCGTGACCGCGGGAGCACGCCCTTTAAGGTTGCACCATGAAATCCATCGCACTGACCATGATCGCCCGCAACGAGGAGCGCTGCATCGAGCGCTGCTTGAACTCCGCCCGCGACTGGGTCGACCAGATGATCGTGCTGGACACCGGATCGACCGATCGAACGATCGCCCTGGCGCGCGCCTGCGGAGCCGAGGTCCATGAGCGGCGCTGGACCGACGATTTCGCGGCAGCCCGCAATGCCGTGCTGGCGCGCTCGCGATGCGACTACAACCTGGTCATCGACGCTGATGAATGGATCGAGAGCGGTGGCGAAAGCTTGATGACGGTTCGCCGGAGCGAGCAACCTTCCGTGTACGTCGTTCGCGTACGCTCAGAGTTGGGAGCGGCGCACCTCAGCCTCGACAGCTTCTCCGATCTGTCTCGCGTACTCCCCCGTGGGGTTCGCTACCGTGGACGTGTCCACGAGCAGCCACACCACAGCCTACCGATGATGCGAATCGATCTGCAACTCGGCCATGATGGTTATCTGAAATCGAATCTTCAGGAAAAGCAGGGGCGCAACCGGGAGCTATTGCTGCGCAACCTCGCAGAAGAGCCTGACAACCCATACACGCTATACCAGATCGGCAAAGACGACGACGCTTATGGAGACTATCCATCAGCGCTCGATTACTTCTTCCGAGCGCGTGAGCTGACTCCGTCGGGCGCTTCTTGGCGGCATGATCTGGTGATGCGATCGATGGCCTGCATGTTGTGCAACGATGACATCGACAAGGCCATGTTGCTGGCCGCGGACGAGATGGCTAACTGGGCGCACTCGCCGGACTACCACTTCCTGACAGGCGAAATCTTGTTCGCACGGTTCAGGAGTCGGCCAGATCAAGGGCGTGATCTACTGCCAATGATCGAGCTCAGCTACAGAAAGGCATTGGAACTAGGGGACTCGGACACCTTGAGCGGCACCGTAAAGGGACGCGGTAGTTTTCTTGCCGCCGACAGGTTATGGGCTTTTCATCAAGCGCAGGGCCACATTGAACAAGCCCAGTACTTTGACGCCCTGCGTCAAGCTATGCGCGAGAACCGGCAATCCGAAGCCACAACCTCCTCCTGAACTTCACACGTCGCACAGCCTCAGCAATCCCGACGGACGGGGCATCGGTGCGACGCTTTCATTCCCTATCTCGCTGGCAGCTATCGTGAAGTCCGTAGAGCACCAGCGCGACCTTCCGCCGGCTGAATACCCTCTGGTCATGCCGCATCCTCCCATCTGAGCCGTCCGCCATCTGTATATTTCACAGATACCATGCGCACGGCCAAGATCGGCTCTGCACGCCCCCTCCCTCCGCCCGCCGATAACCTTCGGAACCGGGCCGCTCCAATCCGCATAGCTCCCCAAAATCGACCGTCCGTCGGCAATCCACCACCGACATGCATGATCACTCAAGCGCCGGAACGCACCGTCGATAACCCACACAACGGGACGAATCCCGCCGCCTGAGTGAAGACGGATCCGCGATCGCGGAACGCCCAGCCAGGCCCCCAGGTCCCGCGATAGGGGGTTTTCCCGGCGGGGAACATGCAAACAGTCCGAACCTTTCTTCGGCACAGGAGCTGACTCAAATGGCAAGTGTCATCAATACCAACATCGCTTCGCTGAACTCGCAACGCGCGCTGAACAAGACGCAGAACTCGGTCAACACCGCGATTCAGCGACTGTCGAGCGGCCTGCGCGTCAACAGCTCGAAGGATGACGCGGCCGGCCTGGCGATCGCCGATCGCATGAGTTCGCAGATCCGCGGCATGAACGTCGCGATCCGCAACGCCAACGACGCGATCTCGCTGGCGCAGGTCGCTGACGGCGCGCTGGGCCAGATCTCGGACATGGCGCAGCGGATGCGCGAACTGGCCGTGCAATCGGCCAACGCGACGAACAGCACAGTCGACCGCGCGAGCCTGAACCAGGAGTTCCAGGAGTTGGCCAAGGAGATCGATCGAACGCTGAATGCCACCAAGTTCAACGGCAAGGCGATCCTCGCCGGCGACGCCGGCAGCACCAAGACCTTCCAGATCGGCGCTGGCACCGAAAGCATCGATCGCATCTCGATCAGCGGTGCCGACCTGACGACCAACCCCGCGATCACCGCCGTGACGACCGGCCTGGCCATCACCGGTGCCGACGCCACGAGTTCGCGAGCGGCCATCACCGCGCTGGACTCGCTGCTGACGACGATCAACAGCCAACGCGCGATCTACGGTGCTGTCCAAAACCGCTTCGAGGCCGTGGTCAGCGGTCTGCAGGTTTCGGTCGAGAACCAGACCGCGGCGCGCAGTCGGATCATGGACGCGGACTTCGCCGCCGAAACGGCCAACCTGACGAGCGCGCAGGTCCTGCAGCAAGCCGGCCAGGCGATGTTGGCGCAGGCCAACTCGGCCCCCAGCGGCGTACTGGCCCTGCTGCGCAACCTGAGCTGATCGCGTAGCTGATCCGATCGCCACGCCATCCGGATCACCGGGCGGCCAGGCAGCGCGGGACGCGTGCACCGGTACGAAAGTACCCGACACGCGTCCCGCTTTTCGTTCGATCGCGCCGTGAACGCTGTCCGTACAGTGATGACGATCCTACTCGTCAGGGACAGTGAAGAACATGGCACAAATCATCAATACCAACCTGTCGTCCATCAACGCTCAGCGCAATCTCAGCAAGAGCCAGAGCGACATGTCGACCGCTGTGCAGCGCCTGTCCAGCGGCCTGCGCGTGAACAGCTCGAAGGACGACGCCGCGGGCCTGGCGATCGCCGACCGCATGCAAGCCCAGATACGCGGCATGAACGTCGCGATCCGCAACGCCAACGACGGCATCTCGCTGGCTCAGGTCGCCGATGGCGCATTCGGTCAGTTGTCCGATATCGCGCAGCGAATGCGCGAGTTGGCCGTCCAGTCGGCCAACGCAACGAACAACACCCAGGATCGCGCAAGCCTGAACCAGGAATACACGCAACTGGCGCAGGAAATCACTCGAACAATCGAGGGAACGATGTTCAACGGCCGCGCGATCCTGGCCGGCGATGCGGGGACACAAACCTTCCAGGTTGGCGCCGGCACGACCGACAACGACAAGATCAATATCGCATCGTCCAACCTGATGGACCTGACGTCGATCACGGATGTGTTGAGCACCGACATCCTGACCCCAGGCGCCGACGTGGGCCAAGTCGACGACGCCATCGACAAGCTCGACGCCATGCTCAATGAGATCAACGCGCAGCGCGCCATTTACGGCGCCGTGCAAAACCGCTTCTCGTCGGTGATCGCCACGCTGCAAGTATCGGCCGAGAACCAGACCGCCGCCCGCAGCCGGATCATGGACGCCGACTTCGCGGCCGAGACCGCGGCGCTGTCCCGCGCGCAGATCCTGCAACAGGCCGGCACCGCGATGGTCGCCCAGGCCAACCAGCTCCCACAGCAAGTGTTGAACCTGCTCCAGAGCTGAACCCCGCGCCGACCTGACGAACGGCGCCCGCTCCTCCGCGCGCGCCGCTCAAGTCGATCCGATCCGGGCCGATCTACAGGAAGCGGGCGTTCGGCTTCGAGCGGACGCTCGATTCCATTGCCGATACGCCGGCGCCCGAGCGCCCACAGGAGCTTCCGATGGCTACCGTCTCCTCTTCCACTTCCACTTCCAGCGGCACGATCGACGTCGCCAGCATCGTCGACAGCCTGATGCTGGTCGAGCAGACGCCGCTCGATTCGCTGCAGACCAAGGCGTCCGCGATCGAGGCCGACATCACGGCCTTCGGTTCGATCAAGAGCCTGCTGACCACGCTCCAGGACGCTTCGCGCGCGTTGACCGGCAGTGCGACGACGTGGAACGCGTCGACGGCGAGCAGCGGCGATCCGACGACCGTCGACGTCGTCGGTACCAACGGCGCGATCAAGGGCAATCTGTCGATCACGGTCCAGCAACTCGCGCAAGCGCA
>JASGFT010000137.1:0-13148 GCA_047605425.1 Burkholderiaceae bacterium
TGTGCTTGAGCCCGATCAGGTCGCCGAGGCGGCCGAAGAAGATCGCGCCGAACGGGCGCACGGCGAACCCGGCCGCGAACATCATCAGCGTCAGGATGAAGCCGGTGGTTTCGTTGACGCCCGAGAAGAAGTTCTTGGCCATCACGGCGGCCAGCGAGCCGACCAGATAAAAGTCGTACCACTCGAACACCGTCCCCAGCGACGATGCGAAGATGACCATCCGCTCTTGCTTGACGTCGGTCGGGTGGGCGGATTTCTGGCCGCCTGGCCACGTTCCCGATGGTGAACTCATGACTCCTCCTGAAGATATTCTGCAACCCGCTCGGGGGTGCGACGACTCTAGGAGGGCCCGCTGACGCGGCGCTGACTTCAAACTGACGATTTTCTGACAATCAGGGTTTCGAGGCTCAGGCTTTCCCTGACACCGCGTCGCCGCGCCGCCGTCATCGGCGCCGCGGTCAACGCGGCCCGGCGTCGACGACGTCGCGGATCAGTTGCGCGAGCCGGCCGGCCACGCAGGCGTGGACCTTCTTCGCCGTGCCGACGCGCGTGTCCGCGTCGCGCGACGACAGGTCGATCAGCTCCTGCTCGGCCCAGGCCTCCATCATCTCGTAGCGGCGCAGCAGCGGCACCTTCTCGCGCTTGGCGATCCAGCGGATGTAGCCGCGGTACTCGCGGGCATTGATCAGCATGTCGGTGAACGGGCTGTACTGCATGTCCATCAGCACCAGATCGATGCCGGCGCCGTGCACCAGCTCGATGCCCTGGCTCAACTGCCGGCCGAACGCATTGATCGGCACGCCACCGACCGCGTCGGCCGCGCCGACTTGCCAGACCAGCAGCGCCGGCCGCTGCGGAACGACCTCGCCGCGCAGCCGGCGCAGCATGTCCGACACCTTGTCGCCTCGCCGGGCCAGCACGCGCACGTCGAACGCCAGCGCCGGGAAGCGTCGAAGCAGCTCGTCGCGCAGCCGCATCGGATACGCGTCCTCGGGCGACGCCAGACCGGCGCCGGCGCTGGACCCCGCGCCGACGACGATCACCGGGATCGCGGTGCCCGCCCCCCTCGCGGCCTCGAGGCGGGCGGCGAACCGGGGCAGCTCGGCCTCCGAATAGCGCAGCTCGTCCGGCATCGGACAGGCCTCGTCGAGCCGGGCATCCACCACGGGATCGGCCTCCGACGCGGCGTCCTGCGCGCGGAGCGTCCCGGCCGCGCAGGCGATCGCCATCGCGACCGCGCCGGCCCCGAGCCGGGCCCATCCGCTGCGCATCGGTCTGGCCTGCATCGCCGCATCACCTCCTGTTCTTCGTTTCCGCCGCGCGGGGGCGATCGCCGGCGGCACGGGCGCGGCCACGATACCAGCCGGTGAGCGCCGCCAGCAACGTCATCGCCGCGAGCCCGGCCAGCACGACCAGCATCTGGGCCACCGTGCCGTCGTCGTACTGCACGAGCACGATGTGCGCGGCGAACGACAGATAGATGCCCAGGCAGAACACGTTCAGCGAGTTCTGCCCGCACAGCACCATCGGCCGCCAGGCCGGATGCCGCATGAACGCCGCGTCGAGCGGCACCCGCAGCCGGACCAGGTAGGCGATCGCCAGGAAATGCGCGAGGCGCAGCGGATCGAGGTTGGTCTTGTCGATCGGATACAGCACCACGCCCAGCCAGTCCGGCACCGTCGCCTCGAGCCGCGGATAACGCCAGCTCAGCGCCACCCAGCACGCGAACGCCAGGTAGGCGACGGCCAGGCCGACGAGCGCCGGCCGGCGACGAACCAGCGCCGCGTAGCCGGCCGGCGCGGCCGCGCACCAGGCGCCGATCACGTACAGGAACTGCCAGCCGACCGGATTGAAGAACCAACCGTCGCCGTCGGCGTAGACCGGCCACGCCCACCCCTGCCACTGCGCGCCCGCGTACAGCACCGCCGACGCGGCCAGCGTCGCCGTCGGCCAGCGCGACAGGCCGACGATCACCAGCGGCGCGACCAGCATCAGCGCCGCGTACAGCGGCAGCACGTCGAGATTGACCGGCCGCAGGTACAGCAACAGGATGTCGATCAACGCGACGTCCGGATGCTCGATCACGCGCGCGACGTTCAGCTCCTCGATGTACATCGGGTTGTCGAAGTGCGCGGCCACGTAGGCGATCTGGGCGACGAAGCACACGCACAGCACGACGTGGGCGATGTAGAGCTGCCAGCAGCGGCGCAGCACCGTCGCCGCCATGAAGCCGAAGCCGGACCGCCGCAGCAGCCGCGAATAGACGAGATACGACGAATACCCGGCGATGAACACGAAGATCTCGGTCGCGTCGCTGAAGCCGAAGTTGCGCAGCGTCCAGTCGGCGATCCGGCTCGACGGCACGTGGTCGATGAAGATCAGCCACAGCGCCATCCCGCGAAAGAAATCCAGCCGCGGATCGCGCGCGCCGGCCCGCGGCCGCGCGAGCGAGGCGCTCGCCGCCGCCGTATCACCCGGCGCGGCGGCGTCGGGTGCGGCGGGTTCATCGATAGGCGGGTGGGCGGCCATCGCGAGTCAGTCTGCCATCGCGCGGGCGCCTGTCAACTTACCCGACCACGCACGATCGCCGGCCCGTCATCACGCGCCATCGATCAGACGTGACGCCGGATCCGCGCGATCACCTCTTCGCGCGG
Organism: Burkholderiaceae bacterium; assembly: GCA_047605425.1. GTDB lineage: Bacteria > Pseudomonadota > Gammaproteobacteria > Burkholderiales > Burkholderiaceae_E > JAKPAM01. Next base: position 2,655 of record JASGFT010000137.1, read on the forward strand.
CAGCAGCGCTAGCACGGCGTCGATCGACGGCGTCTGCGTGCGCCCGAACACGACCAGGCGCGCGGGCAGGCCGAACTGCGGCATCTTCAGCTCGTGCGCGGCCACCGTCGCCTTGATCGTCGCGTTGATCGCCTCGCGCTGCCAATCGATCGCCGCGATCGCGTCCGCGAAGTCGGCAAGCGCCTGCCGCGACGCCGGCTGCAGGTGCGTGGCCAGGTCCTGCGCCGACGGCTCGGGCGAGGCCAGCAGCATCGCGACGCCATCGGCCAGATCCTCCAGCGTCTGCGCGCGGTCCTTGAACAGCGCGCAGGCCGCGGCCACGTCGACGCCCAGCGCCGACGGATCGACGCCGCGGCGCGCCAGCCTCGGCGCGATCCGCGCCGCCAGGTCGGCGTCCGCGCACTGGCGCAGGTACTGGTTGTTCAGCCACTTGAGTTTCTCGACGTCGAACTGCGACGGCGAGTGCGACAGGTGGCTGCCGTCGAACCAGGCGACCAGTTGCTCGCGCGAGAAGATCTCCTCGTCGCCGTGGCTCCAGCCGAGCCGGGCCAGGTAGTTGATGACCGCCTCGGGCAGGTAGCCGTCGTCGTCGTACTGCATGACCGAGACCGCGCCGTGGCGCTTGGACAGCTTCTGGCCGTCCGGCCCATGGATCATCGGCACGTGGCCGTACGCGGGCACCGTCGCCCCCAGCGCCGCCAGGATGTTGATCTGGCGCGGCGTGTTGTTGACGTGGTCGTCGCCGCGGATCACGTGCGTGATCCGCATGTCCCAGTCATCGACGACCACGCAGAAGTTGTACGTCGGCGTCCCGTCCGAGCGGGCGATGATCAGGTCGTCGAGCTCGGCGTTGGCGAACGTGATCGGCCCCTTGACCAGGTCGTGCCAGGTGACGCTGCCGTCGACCGGGTTGCGAAAGCGCACGACCGGGCGGACGTCGGCCGGCGGCGTGCGGCCGGCCGCGTTCTCGGGCCGCCAGCGCCCGTCGTAGCGCGGCTTCAGGCCCTGCGCGCGCTGCGCCTCGCGCATCGCGTCCAGTTCGGCCGGCGTGCAATAGCAGCGATAGGCGCGGCCGTCGGCGAGCATCTGGTCGATGACCTCGCGATAGCGGTCCATCCGGCGCATCTGGTAGTACGGCCCCTCGTCGTGCGCCAGGTCGAGCCAGGCCATGCCCCGCAGGATCGCCTCGACCGCCTCGGGCGTCGAACGCTCGACGTCGGTGTCCTCGATGCGCAGCACGAACTCCCCGCCGAAGTGACGGGCGTAGGCCCAGGAGAACAGCGCGGTGCGCGCGCCGCCGATGTGCAGGAAGCCCGTCGGGCTCGGCGCGAAGCGCGTGCGCACGACCGGGGCGGCGCCGGAGGCGGGGGAATCGGTGCGGGTCGAAGTCATGAAACGCAGACGGAAGGCGCGCCGCCGCGCGGCCAGCGATGCGCGCGCCCCGACGCGCGAGGTCGGTGGAGCGCGGTATTTTACGCGTTCGGTTCCGGCGCGCCCGGCGGCCGCGCGAGCTGGCCGGCGCCCTGCGCGGCCAGCAGATCGCGGAACAGCGCCGAGCGGATCGCCAGATCGACGACGCTGCCGGCATCGAGCACCCGGCCGGCCTGCATCAGGATCACCTCGTCGAAGATATCGAGCAGGTTCAGCCGATGGACCGACGACACGACGCAGGCGTCGGCGAAGTGCGCGAACATTCGCAGATAGACCTGCCGCTCGGTTTCCGGATCCAGGCTGCTGGTCGGCTCGTCGAGCAGCAGCATCGCGCCGCCCTCGGCGGCCAGCACGCCGCGCGCCAGCGCCACGCGCTGGCGCTGTCCGCCCGACCAGTTCGAGCCGCCCTCGGCGACGAAGGTATCCAGGCCCTGCGGCAGCCCCGAGACGAATGGCTCCGCGCAGGCGACGTGCAGTGCGACCGGCAACCGAGCGTCGTCGACCGCGGCGCCCAGCAGCAGGTTCTCGCGCAGCGTGCCCTCGAAGATCTCGGCCGTCTGCGGGATCAGCGTCGTGCAGCACGCCAGCTCGGTCGGGATCCGCCCCGCCGGCACCGTCTGCCCGTCGACCGCCAGCCCGCCCTGCTCGGGCGCATCGAGGCCCGACAGCAGCCGAAGCAGCGTGCTCTTGCCCGAGCCGCTGGGCCCGATCAGCGCGTAGCGCCGCCCGCGCCGCAGCGTCAGCGTCACGCCGTCGAGCGAAGGCGCCTCGCCGCGGGCCGAGCGGTGATGGAAGCGCCAGCCGTCCAGCGTGATCGCCTGCCAGCCTGCGGACGCCGGCACGAGCGCCGCCGGCCGTTCGCCCGACTCGATCGACAGGATCGGCGCCGCGCTGGCGAAATCGGTGCGCTGGCGCGCCAGCGACTGGAAATGCGCGGCGATCGCCGTGATCACGCTACCGGCCTGCAGCGCGTACTCATAGACCATGTAGACGTTGCCCAGCGGCAGCGCCGCCGGAATGCCGCCCGGCGCGCTGCCCGGCTGCCCGGGGTTCGGCGGAATGCCGCTGGCCGCCGACACCCCGCCCGCCAGCGGCCCGTACACCGCCAGCCACGTATAGAACGCCACCAGCAGGCACCACAGCAGCGTCGACAGCACGTCGACGCTGCACCATTTGGCCTCGTTCAGCACGATCGACCCGCGCAACGGCACGAACACCTTGCCCAGGTGATCCATCACGCGCTGGATCATCCCCGGCGAGCGGCGCAGCGCGAACACCGACAGCACGTTGCCCAGCGCCTCGAGCGTCACCGCCGACAGCCGCCGCTCGGCGTGGTTCTCCTGCGCGGCCAGCGTCATCATCCGCCGATCGAACAGCACGATCAGCCCGCCCAGCGCCGCGAAGCCGATCACCGCCACCAACCCGACCTGCCAGGCGATCAGGCACAGCGCCACGATCGGCCCGATCAGCCGCACCGCGTTCTGCAGGTAGACGAACTGGCTCTGCGCGAAGTCGTACAGCGCGCTGGCGCTCTGGTGCATCCGGTGCGCGGTCTCGGCCGAGTGGCGCGCCTCGTGCCAGGCCAGCGGCGCATCGAGCAGCCGCGCCAGCAGCGACTCGGACAGCCGGCTGCGCACGCGCAGCGCGACGTTGCGCTCCATGATCCGCCCGGGACCGTGCAGCGCCCAGCTCGCCAGCGTCACGCCGAACATCGCCGCCAGCAGCCCGCCGGCCCGGCCGAGCGCCTCGACCCCGCCGCCCTGGATCGCGTTGATCGCCTGGCCGGCGAAGTACGGCACCGCCAGCTTCAGCAGTTGCGACGCGAACAGCAGCAGCAGCGCCCAGACCAGCACGCCGTGCAAGCCCGCGCCGTAGCGCCACAGTTCGCGATACAGGAACGCGACGCTGACCGGCCGGTCGGTCGAAGATGAGGAAGCGGTCATCGGGAGCGAAGGTTGGCGACGGATGAAGCCGCAATTTACCTGAACGGCCGATGTGCTCTATACTTTCGGGCTTCGGGCGGTTAGCTCAGGGGTAGAGCACAGCCTTCACACGGCTGGGGTCACTGGTTCGATCCCAGTACCGCCCACCAGATCACGAAGTCCGTCGAGGAGTCGCGGCGCATCCCCGGGTAACACCCGGAATCGACCTGAAATCTCCTTGAAGAGCGGCCCCGACGGGCCGCCGCGAGCCCAGCCCCCGGACTGGGCTTTTGTTTTTACGCCTCATCGGCAATCGGCCGGCGGTCGCGGCTCGGTCCGGGCATCGGGTCGCCCCCCCAGTCCGCCGCAGCAGGCTGCTACGCTTGCCGGCCCTGCAGCCCCAATCGCGCCGCGCCGATCGATGCCCGAACCGGCTCCGCTGACCATCCACGCCTTCGCCAGTTTCACGCTGGCCATCGCCCTGCTGTTCATCGGCAAGGCGATCATCAAACGCTGTCCGCCGCTGCAGCGCTACGGCATTCCCGATCCGGTCATCGGCGGCCTGCTGTGCGCGACCGTCGTCGCCATCGTGTTCTGGTCGACCGGGCGGCGGATCGAGTTCGAGCTGGACGTGCGCGAAGCGCTGCTGCTGTACTTCTGCTGTACTTCTTCACCGGCATCGGCCTGAAATCGGATCTGCGCGCGTTGCTGCGCGGCGGCCGGCCGCTGCTGATCCTGCTGGTGCTGTCCAGCGTGTTCAAATGGGTCGCGCAGACCGGTTTCAACCTGCCGCGCTTCGTCGGCTGCCTGGTCGCGGGCATCGTCGTCGGCAACCTGATGCCGGGTCAGGTCATGCGCCGGCACGGCGAAGAAACCGAACGCAGTCGCGGCATCGCTCAAGCCTATTCGCTGGCGTCGGACATCTGCCTGGGCATCTTCCTGACGATGGCGCTGATGGGCCTGCAGCTCTGGGAGTTGCGCAGCGCGTGGCTGTTCCTGACCACGGTGTTCGCGCTGCAGGTGGCCGCCGTCGTCGTCTTCACGCTGTACGTCGTGTATCCGTGGATGGGTCGCGACTATGAAGCCAGCGTGGTCGGCGCCGGCTTCGCCGGCATCGGCCTGGGGTCGACCGCCACGGCGATCATGAACATGACTGCCGTCACGCAGCTGTACGGCGCCGCGCACCAGGCCTTCATCGTCGTGCCGCTGGTCTGCGGTTTCTTCATCGATCTGGTCAACGCGCTGGTGATCGGCTTGATCGTCAACTTCTAGCGTCGCCCTCTACTGGACCGCCATCGGCTCTCCCAAGATCGAGTGATCGAAACGCTTCGCGAGTCCTCCGCCGGCCAGCGCCCAGAGCGTCAGGACGTCGTCGAAGACGCGGACGTGTCCGGGACACTCGGCGAGCCATTCGACGAGGGCTCTTGCCGTTCGGTTCGAGGGCTCGTCGCGCATCGCGACGAACAGACGCAACGCATCATCGAAATCCGGATCGCAGAGCTTGCGCGCAAGGTCAGGCATGTCCGTATCCACCGATCAGTGCCGTCGCCATCGGGAAGTCGGCGACGTGCCCCTCTCCTTGGGAAGACGTATTACCGGACGCGATGTTTATCCGTTCGCCGTCGGAGCGTGAATCCTCGACATCACATCTGTACCGGGATCGACCGCGCCCCCTGCGAGGTCCGCTCGGTCGCCGCTCAGGTCAGAAGCCCCAGCACCACTGCGCGAACCACCGCGTGCATCCGGTTGGTCGCCTGGAGCTTGCTGACAAAATTCCGGGCGTGAAACTTCACCGTGTCCTCACTGATCGTCAGGATCGCCGCGATGTCTTCGTTGGTCTTGCCGTCCGCCGCCCACTTCAGCACCTCGATTTCACGCGGCGTCAGCGGGGCCTTGACGCTCTGCGCTCGCGGGTTCACGAGCACGCGGGTAAAGGCCTCATGCGACAGCGACACCAGCCAGTTCAACCGCATCGCCTTGCTGGTCAGCTCCGATTTGCGCAAGGGCTCGTGCGAACGCGCCAGAGTCAACAGACTTCCGGCACCCGTGCCGTCGAATCGCGATTGTGCCCATCCCACGCGCAGGTCCGCCGCCTGGGCCTCGGACCACAAGTCGGGCGCGTCGGCAAAGAGCGCATCGCTCCAAAGGATCGGCCGCTGCGTTCGAGCGGCGAGCTTGATGCTCGGATCGATGTCCAGGTACGCGGCCTGCGCATAACGCTCCCGCCACTGCTCGGGATAGTTGTTCACCAGCTTGAACGTCGGCCGCACCACGCTGCCCGGATACCGAAGCCCGAAGGCAGTTCGCTCGAATCCGAGCGCGGACGCCGCGTTCTGTACCACGTCGAACACGTCATCGACGTTATCGGCTTGTTCCAACGAGGAGGCCAGGTCCTGCGCCCATTGCTGCATGTCAGGTTCCTCTTGAAAGCCGAACTCCGACGATGCTCGGCAACAACTCGCGCAACCCTCGTGTGCGCGAGATGATCGGCAGCAACCGACCCGCCGAGTCTCGATGAAAACCGTAGCGAACGGTCTCGACGTGAACGGCATGCGGCATCCGCCGCCGCCGCGTCGGCTCGATGTCGTCGCGGCAGATACCCCACCGATCGTCGTCCGTGACGTCCTTGCCTCGAACCTGCGGATGGGCCGCTTCGTTCGTCACGTATCCGTCCTCGGTTCGGGCGGGTTCGCTCTGCGACATGATCGGGTCAAGGCAAGCGGGGTGTCTCAGTTCTTGCAAATGATTATTATTCCATCCCGCAACGCAGCAATCAAGGATGCGATGCGCGTAGCGATGAAGGCCGCCCTCTACCCGCAGCGCCTACGGACGCGGCGCGATCTGATGCGGTCCGGAACACGCCGTCAACCGCCCTATCAGGCTTACCGTGACAACCTTTTCCGAGGTAAAGGGCGCCTCGGCCGTGCGGCGGACGGTCCCTCTTTGGCGTTCGAGGCGCTTCCCCGCGAGGGTCAGGCGAAGTCGTCCGTCCCTGGCGCAGTCGAAAATTCGAGCAGGCGGGCCGGAGGCACGCGAAGCGTCTCGGCGAGGAGACAGATATTCTTCAGCGACACATTGCGCAATCCCCGCTCGACCGCGCTCACGTAGCTGCGTGCCAAGCCACTCTCCAGCGCCAGGCGCTCCTGGGACATGCCTTTGGAGCGCCGCTGCGCTGCGAGGTTTCGTCCGAATCGCTTGAGGGGGTCGTAGTCCAGTTCCATCGCTTTACTGCCTTGGGGCTGGACACTAACGGGACACGCCCGATGAAGCCACGCTTTATGGATACACGCTCTATGAGTAACATGACAGACTCACCTATCCGGTCCTGAAGGCAAAGATGACCGACCCCGCCTCCGAAAACAAAATCGTCTGTCTGCATCACCCGAAGTTCCGGGCCCTGGATCGGCTTCAGAAGACCCCGCTGGGAGCGCTCGACAACCGTCTTGCCGTCGGCTGCTTCAAGCTGGCGTTCCATGACGACGTCTTGCTGATCGAGAACGGTTCGATCACCCAACTGATCACCGCTGCTCATCCGGGCGAGCTGCGCGTCATCATCGGCGAGCACCGCCTGATCATCGACATGTGGCCCCAGTCGACCAGCACGGTCACGCTGACAGCCACCGACGAGGAACTGCAAGCCGCGAGTTCGTACTTCCAGGCTCGCGGAATCGAGGTCAGCCACGGCGAAGCACACGCCGGCTGATCGAGCGCCAGGCATCGGCATCGCCCATGGCCTGTCGCTGATCACCCCGCCCGTGCTTCCCTGGCCGGCAGGCACGCCTGGCGTTTCGTTCATCGTGGTGCGCTGCGTCGTGCAGGGCGATGCCCCGGTACGACCGCGCCGTCATGATGCCAACCCACGTGGGCCGGCTTCAATGTGCGAACAGTTCGCGGCGCCGGGCCGAAGATATCGATCGCACCGTCCTCGTCCAACGATACCGGAGTTTGCAGGGCTTGCAGGGTGCGAGCCGCGGCCAATGCGTACGGTCTGAGCGGGTCATCGTCGGCCCAGTGCCGAAGCTGCTGCGGACGGGCTGCGAGCGCAGTCCCCTTTTTCGCGGACTCGACCGTAAGGCGAAGGCCATAGCGATCGCAGGAAACCACCGCCGCCGCGGGAACGACGAACGAGAACACCTCGTCCGTCCTCCCTTCGATCGTCGGCTCGACAATGAGGAACATGTCCTGTCGCGGCGTCGAGAGGACATAGCGCGCCAGGTGCACGGCATCGCAGCGAGCATTCGGAGGACCGAATCGCCGCACGAGATAGGCGAACAAGGCGCCGTATTCAATGTGCGTACCGACCATCGGGCCGAGCACGGGATCGATGTTTCGCGTCATGGCACCCTGCTCGTCACGCCAGAGCGACACGAACCGCAGCCCCCGGTACGTCGCGGCATCGGCGGGCGGGGTGACGAGTTTCAGGCGAAAGGACATGGTCGGTACCTCCGAGACGATATCGTCTAGAGACCGACGCCCGCAACCCACCGGATCTCGGTCAGGCTGCTGTTCGACAAGATACTCTCCGAATGCGGCAGGACTCGAATACGTTACGAGCCGCTCACTTGACAGGTACATTGGGTAGGCCGGGATATGACGCGGTTGCCCTAGGGTCAGTTCGTAGCGATAGGCTTGAAGTTACAGCGAAACTGTATATTCGTACAGTATATCGATGCAGACAATAGGCCAGCCGGATGACCCTGGCGGTGGTGGGGTGCCGTGCCTTCATGCTCTCGTGCAGGGACTCGGTAGGCAGGCGCTTGCCAGTGTCGCGCCGAAATCCAGCAAGCCGGACGGGCTCAAACCCAGTGTCCCGGCAGGAACGCAGATGTTGACCAGGGCGATGTTGCGTACGCCCCGTTCGACGCTGCTCAGATGGCCGCAGGACAGTCCGCTTTCGAGTGCGAGCCGTTCCCGAGACGCAGGCATCCACAGCGCGGTCGGCCGTTCGGCGCTCAGGCGAGCCGGCAGCGCCGCCGTTCGCGCGGCCCCGGCGTCCTGTGCCCGGTCTGAAGCGGCGCTAAACAGCCGCGCTCCAGAACCGTCTTGCTGTTCGAGCAGGCTCGCGCCGCACAAGGAACCACTCCGTGCCGATGAAATCCTCCGTCGCTTCCCGATCATGATCGCGTTGCTGGAACCGATCTTCCAAGGCCCGTTGGCGATGCACGGCGAGAAGCTCGCCTGCTCCGCCTCGCCTCCTCCGGCGGCGATTCCGGTCGTTCAACTGCTGGACGGATCCCCGGCGCTGGAGAGGCTCGTGCGCCGCTATGCCCGACACCTGCGCTGCACGGGGCCGGACCTGCGCGCAGCGGCGTCGGCCTGGAGCATAGCCTACTTCGACGCGCTGCTACCGCCGGTGTGCGCCGCGGCGACGCTGTTGCACCACGTCTTTCCGCTCCGTGCGCGAGACGTCGCGGTGATCGTCAACGACGAAGGCGCAGCGCAGTCCTTCCACATCCGCGACCCGGGTGCTCCGCGTCACGGGGCCGCGCCCCGGGAGCGCTACGAATCGCTCGTGTGGGACCATCTGGATCCGCTGTTCCACTCGCTGCAGGCGCTGACGCGACTGCCGCGCAAGATCCTGTGGAGCAATTGCGCGCGGCATCTCGAAGCCATCTTCGATGTCGCCCGGTCCCTGGCCGGCGGCAACGCCGCGATCGATAATGACCGACGCGTGCTCCTGAACGACACGACCTGGCCGGATCGCCAGCCTGGCGGCGCGCAGTGCCCGAATCCCTTCTTCGGCCGCGAGCGCGTCATCCTGCTTGCCGAAGCAGGGCGCCCTGCCCCTCATCGCCTGCACCGGCAATGCTGCCTTTACTACAAGCTGCCCGGCGTCGACTACTGCGGCGCCTGCCCGCTGGATCCTCGGCACCGCGGCCAGCCCTCCGAGGACAGGGCGCCCGAACTCATCGCCGCCGACGGTGAGCGCGACGAACTCTACGACCCGGGCAGTTAGCGCTGCAGGAAGCCATCGAGCACGTTGGCCGTATTGACGCCGATGTCCTCGACCGCGTAGCCGCCCTCGAATACCAGCACCGTCGGCAGAGCCAAACCCGCGAGCGCGCCGCCGATGCGAGAAAAGTCGGTGGTCGTCAGCCGGAACCCGGAAATCGGATCTCGCTCGTAGGTGTCCACGCCCAGCGAGACCACCAGCGCGTCGGCCCGGAACGCGCGGATTCGCGTCGCAGCCGCCTGAAACGCCTGTCGCCAGCACGGCCCGTCGGTACCGCGCGGCAAGGGCAGGTTGAGGTTGAACCCCCTGCCCGGCCCGCTGCCGGCCTCGTCGGCGTAGCCGATGTAGTACGGATAGTCGGTGTACGGATCGGCATGGAGGCTCACGAACAGCACGTCGGAGCGATCGTAGAAGATCGTCTGCGTCCCGTTGCCGTGGTGATAGTCGATGTCGAGGATCGCAACGCGCTGCGCGCCGCCGTCGCGCAGCGCCTGCGCGGCGAGCGCGGCATTGTTGAGGAAACAATAGCCGCCGAAGTAGTCGCGGCCCGCGTGGTGCCCCGGAGGTCGCGTCAGTGCGAACGCGGCAGATTCACCGCCGAGGACTTGCCGGGCCGCCGTGATCGCACAGTTGGCGCCCTCTCGGGACGCGTCCCAACTGCCCGCGGTCAGCGGCGTGCCCGCATCGAACGCATAGAGCCCCAGGCGAGCAACGAAGCTTTGCGGCTCGACATCGCGCCGGAACGCCTTGATCGGCCAGTACGACGGCAGCACATCACTGCCGGCGTTGACGGGGTCGAGCGCGACCCACTCGTTCCAGGCCTGGCGCAAGAACGCCAGGTAGCGCGGGTCATGCACGCGCGACAGCAGCGCCATGTCGGTCGCGCCGGGTGCCACGAAGCGTCCCGTTCCGCGCCTGAGCAGTTCCTCGCGCACGCGCTCGACGCGCGCGGGCACTTCCACGCTCGGCACCAAGGCGCCGCGAAACATCTCCACCGATCCTTGATGGCGGGGATGCGCTTCGTTGTAGACGATCAGCATGCGGAACTCTTTTGCTCGTCGCAGCGGTCAGACGCCGACGCGGGCGTCGGCCGCGCCCTCTTCGCCCCTGGCCGCCAGTTGCAGCTTGGCGGCTGCCGCGGGGCTCGCTTTTCGGTCCTCGATGATGCGGCCTTCGGCCATCCGCACC
>JASGFT010000138.1:0-13111 GCA_047605425.1 Burkholderiaceae bacterium
GCCACGCCCGACACCAGCGCCGGCGCCGGCGCCGGCGCGAACCAGGCGCCCGTCGGCAGCAGCGCGACGCCGCGCCGGAGCTGGTCGGACAGGCGCACGCCGGCCAGGCACTGGCCGCGATCGTTGAACACCCGCGCGATCTGGCCGGCCTCGACGCCGATCCGCTTCGCGTCGTCCGGATGCAGCACCAGCGGCTCCTTGCCGCCGACCTTGTCCTGCTGGCTCAGGTGGCCGTAGTCGATCTGGCTGTGCAGCCGGTTCTTCGGCTGCGGCGACAGCAGGTGGAACGGATACTCGCGGGCCTTGGCGCCCTGCAGCCATTCGGGCGGCTCGATCCAGCTCGCATGCGGCGGACAGTCGGCGTACCGCAGCGCGGCCAGCGTCCGGCTGTACAGCACGATGCGGCCGGACTCGGTGCGCAACCGATGCGCGTCGGGATCGGCGCGGAAGTCGGCCAGATGGATGTAGTCCTTGCGCACCGGCACCTCGGCATGGCCGCGGGCCCAGAAGGCGTCGAACGACGGCAGCTCGACGCCCAGCCGCTGCCGGGCGTCGCGCACGGTGTCGGTGTACAGGTGCTCGATCCACTGCATCTCGTCGCGGCCTTCGCTGAACGCGGCCTCGACGCCCAGCTCGCTGGCCAGGTGGCGCATGATGTCGTAGTCGGTGCGCGCCTGCCCGAGCGGACGCACGACCTGCCGCATCGCCAGCAGGTAGTCGGAACGCGTGCCGCCGGCCAGGTCGTTGCGCTCGAGCGAGGTCGTTGCCGGCAGCACGATATCGGCGCGCTGCGCGGTCGGCGTCCACAGCGGCTCCTGGACGATGATGGTCTCGGGCTTCTGCCAGGCCCGGCCGAGCCGGTTCAGGTCCTGGTGGTGATGGAACGGATTGCCGCCGGCCCAGTAGACGAGGCGCACGTCGGGATAGGTATGGACGACGCCCTCGTAGCTGAACGGCGCGCCCGGGTTCAACAGCATGTCGGCGATACGGGCCACCGGGATGAAATCCTCGTTGGGCCGCGTGCCCTGCGAGAAGCTCGGACCCCGGGTCAGCGAGACGGTGGTGCCGGTGCCGGCGCTCGACGAAAAGCCGAAACCGACCCCGCCGCCCGGCAGGCCGATCTGGCCGAGCACCGAGGCCAGCGTGATCGCCGCCCACCACGGCTGCTCGCCGTGGACGGCCCGCTGCAGGCCCCAGCACATCGTGATGAAGCTGCGCAGATCCGGCAGCGCCCGCGCCAGCTCGCGGATCCGCCCGGCGTCCAGGCCCGTGATGCCGGCCGCCCAGGCGGCGTCCTTGACGATGCCGTCGCTCTGGCCACGCAGGTAGGCCAGCACCGGCCCGGCGCCGCTGCAGCAGCGCCGCAGGAAGCCCTCGTCCTGGCGGCCGGCGGCGACGACTTCGCCGGCCAGGCCCAGCACCAGCGCCGCATCGGTGCCGGGGATGATCGGCCACCATTCGGCATCGACCCATTCCGGAATGTCGTCGCGGCGCGGCGAGATCAGCACGACCCGGACGCGGCGCTGCACGAGCCGGCGCAGATGCGTCTCCAGCAGGTGGCGGGCGACGCCTCCCGCTTCCTGCTGGGCGGTGCGGGGCGACAGCGCGCCGAAGGCCAGCAGCAGCTCGGTGTGCTCCGAGACGGTATCCAGCGTCGCGCCCAGCCCCAGGTAGTCGGACGGATCGCCCATCACGTGGCGGGCGATGACGGCCCCCGCCCCATAGCTGTAGGTGTCGCGATGGCCGGTATAGCCGCCCACCTGGTTCAGCAGCCGCTTGATCTGGGTCTGCGCGTGATGGAAGCGCCCGGCCGAGGTCCAGCCGTAGGAGCCGGCGTAGATCGACCGGTTGCCGAAGCGGCCGCGCACGCGGTTGATCTCGTCGGCGACGAGAGTGGCCGCCTCGTCCCATTCCAGCTCCACCATCCGTTCGCGGCCCCTGCCGCCACGGTCGCTGCGCTCGCGCCTTTCGAGCCAGCCCTCGCGGGCCATCGGCCGGGCGATGCGCCGCGCCGGGTCGAGCCAGTCGCGCACCGCGTGGATGATCGGCGACGGCGCGGGGTCATGCTCGAACGGCTCGATGCCGACGATGCGATCGTCCTCGACCAGGGCGGTGAAGGCGCCCCAGTGCGCGCAATGGGGAATTCTTCTGATCATCGTAGTGTCTCGCTGCTGCGGTTCACGCAACGCCGCGCGGCCGGCGGCGCGCGTAGTCCGGCCACGGCAGCAGCGCGAACGCCAGCGCGCCGGCCACCAACAATACCGCGATGGCCACGTAGATCGCCAGATAGTTTTCCACGCCCCAGGCGGTCGCGTGGTTGGCGACGATGCCGGTGAGCCATTGCACGATGGCGATGCTGCCGAACATCGTCATCGTCATCAGCGCGATCGCACGGCCGGTCATCTGCGGGGAGTACGATTCCCGGGCATCGGGATAATGGAGTGCGCCATAACCCGACAACACGCCGATCGCCAGGATCAGCGCGACCGCGAAGCTCGCGTTCGGGGCCAGCGCCAGCGCGACGAACAGCGCGGCGAACAGCAGCGTCAGCGCGATCATCATCACGCGTCGCTGACGCCCGCCGGGGTCGAGATAACCGAACAACGGCAGACCGACCACCGCGGCGGCGGACATCCAGAACGCGACACTGCCGCTTTCGCTCAGCGTCAGGCCGAACCGATCGACCATGAACGGGCCTAGCCACAGACCGCGCAAGGTCATGAACGACGAATAGGTGACCAGCGACAGGACGACGATCCCGATCGTCTGGGGCAGCAGGAACAGGCGGCCGAACGCCGCAAAGGACTGGACCAGCGTTTCGCGCGGCGCATCCGGATCAGCGTGCGGCGGGTGGCTATCGTGGATCTTGCGGTAGACGACGACGCAGGTGATGGCGGAGGCGACCGCCAGTGTCCAGAAGCCGCTGCGCCAGGAACCGTAATCGATCAGCCAGGCCAGAGGCGTGCCGGTCAGCAGCATGCCGACGCCGCCGATCCCCAGCACCAGGCTCGAGACCGAAGCGAAGGAGGCCGGCGGAAAGCGTTCGGCGATCAGCATCGTGCAGGCCACGAAGGCCGGTGCGCTCCCCACACCGACCAGGATCTGGCCCGCGATCAGGGTCGACAGGTTCGTGCCGAGCGCGATCACCACCGAGCCGACCACCATCATCGGGAACAGGACGAGCACGGTGCGGCGCACGCCGAAACTGTCGAACGACACGCCCACCACCGGCTGCATCAGCGCGAACGCCAGATGGAAAGCGCCGGCGAAGCTGCCGAGCTGGGAGATGCTCAAGCCCAATTCCTGTTGCAGCGGCGGCGCGGTGATCGCGGCCACGGTCCGGAAAGCCTGGCTCAGCGTGAAGCCGATGATCAGCACGGCCAGCATCGGCCAGGCGCCGCGCGAGTTATCCGGCAGAGGCTCCGCATCTGCCCGCATGGTCGGATCTGCCTGCGCCACGGATGGAGCTCCTATGTGGGATCCGGACAGAACAGGCCCGGGAGAGTGTGCAACATAACAGACCCATGGTTGCCGCCATTCCGATGGAGGCCTGGTTCACGTGCGATCTGCGCGGTTCGAGCAGCTTTCGGAAGCCCTGACCGCCGAGTATCAACGCGCTGGGCCGGACAGTACCGCCGGCAGCGACAGCTCGCCGCGCGATTCGAAACGCACGCTGCCGTAGCCGGTGCCGGACAGCTTGCCGCGCACGACGAAATCGGTGCGGGTGTCGGGGCCCGACACGACACCCAGCGCCTGGCGGATCAGCGCGGTCGGCGGCACGCTGACCGGAATGGTCAGCACCACCTCGCCGTAGCGCGGTACGGTGCCCGCCTGGTCGATCACGCCGCTGCCCAGCCGCTTGCCGCGGACGTCGAGCCAGACCGCGGCGCCGTCGAAGCCGATCGGCGTCTCGTTGGGGTTCTGCACCCTCAGCTTGATCGCCATGCGCAGCTCCATGCTCTCGCCGGCGATCGGCTCGACGCCGACGACGTCGACGTTCAATGGATCGTTCCAGGGCATCAGCGCGCAGCCGGACAGGGTCAGCGCGGCGGCGCACAGCAGCAGGCGGCGTGGGTTCATCGGTCGTTCGGAGGCTGGCGGCCGGTCGGATGACCGGTTTCGTGGACAACGGACGAATGCTAAAGTCGGCCGACAGGAACGTCCGCATACATCGCAGGAGCACGAGGTGGCCCGATTCGAGAAGGTGGTTCTGTTCACCGATGCCGACGGGCGGGCGAAGTTCCGCACCGAGACGATCGCGCTGGACGAAGGCACACCCCAGTCGGCGCTGTCGACGGTGTTCGCCAGCGGCGGTTACCAGTTGCGCGAGAGCCCGGTGGGGTTCCGCAGCCAGTTCCATTGCACCGGCGCGCCGCAATGGGTGTTCATCCTGGGCGGCCGGATGGAGATCGGCCTGCAGGACGGCAGCTCGCGGGTGTTCGGGCCCGGCGAGCATTTCTACAGCGCCGACGTGCTGCCGCCGGGCGCCGCCTTCGATCCGGCGGTCCACGGGCATTGGAGCCGGCAGGTCGGCGACGCGCCGCTGGTCACGCTGTTCGTGCGCGGCTGAATGCGATCGCTGGGCAAGCGAGCCGAAGGCGCCCGCCTGGAGCGAATGATCGCGTCACCGCGCTGGGCCGTCGACGGCTTCCGCAACGTGCATCCGATCGCGCCGGGGCTGCGCGATCGCGCGGCGCCGCGGCCGACCTTGCGCGACTTCCTCAGCAATGGCGATCGCCGCGTGCCCGGCGCGCGGCTGCCTGTATTCGATCCGCTGCCGGCCTGGCAGGCGCCGCCGGCGGACGGACTGCGCGCGACCTGGCTCGGCCACTCGTCGGTGCTGATCGAGATCGACGGGTTCACGGTGCTGACCGATCCGGTCTGGGGGCCGCGCGCCTCGCCGTCGCGGCTGGCCGGCCCGAAACGGTTCCAGCCGGCAGCGGTCGCGCTGAAGCAATTGCCGCCGCTCGACCTGGTGATCATTTCGCACGATCACTACGATCATCTCGACTATCCGACGATTCGCCAGCTCGCCCGCACGCCGGTGCCGTTCGTCACGTCGCTGGGCGTCGGCGCGCACCTGCAGGCATGGGGCGTGGCGCCCGAACGGATCATCGAGCTGGACTGGTGGGAGTCGTTCATGTTGCGTGGCCTGCAGATCACCGCCGCGCCGTCGCAACATTTCTCCGGACGCTGGCTGAACGATCGCAACGCGACGCTGTGGTCATCGATCGTGCTGCGCACCGACCGGCACCGGGTGTTCTTCAGCGGCGATACCGGACTCACCGATGAGTATCGGCTCATCGCCGAGCAGTTGGGGCCGTTCGACCTGGTGATGCTGGAGGTCGGTGCGTTCCATCCGACCTGGGGCGACATCCATCTGGGGCCGGACAATGCGCTGAAGGCGCATGCGCTGCTGGGCGGCGGGCTGCTGCTGCCGATCCACTGGGGCACGTTCGCGCTGGCGATGCATCCCTGGGACCAGCCGGCCGAGGTGCTGTACACGCAGGGCGTGCAGCGCGGCGTGCGGCTGGCGATGCCGCGGCTCGGCGAACCGGTGCAACCGGCGCAGGCGCAGCAGGTGTCGCCATGGTGGCGCGACGTGGAACGTAGCGCCGATGGCGCGCCACAGCAGAAACCGGCGGCCGACCGGAGCGAGGCGCCGCCCGCCGGCGTGCCTTGGCCGATCGATTGAAGGGCCAACCTTCCGGCGACGGTCCGGCGGGAGCGGAGGCAAGGAAAGCGCCGGCGCGATCCCCACCACAATCGGTAGTATGTGGGTTCGCGACCGCAAAGTTGGAGAAGATCCATGCGACAGTTTCTTCCACGGGCGCTGTTGCTCGCCGCTCTGTCTTGCGCCGCCTCGGTCCATGCGGCTCCGGTCAGCGTGCTGTTCGTCGGCAACAGCTATACGTTCGGACGCGTCGATCCGGTGATGAGCTACAACGCGGCGAACGTCCATGACCTGACGGCCGCGATGTGGGCGGCCAATCCTGCCGGCAGCAACGCGTTCGAGCCGCATCCTTGGGGCGGCGTAGCGGGCATCTTCAAGCAGTTCACCGAGCAGGCCGGCCTGGACTACGACGTGTCGCTGTCCACGCGCAACGCGGCGTCGCTGCGCGGGCATCTGCTGAACTCGAATTCCGCCGGCTGGGACCTGCGCGGCAACATCGCCTCGCAGACATGGGACAAGGTGGTGCTGCAGGAGCAGAGCGACGAACCGCTGCCCAAGCAGCCGGGACTGTCGTCCAACCCGGCCTACTTCAATACCTACACCGACCTGATCGAGAATTTCATCCATCGGGGCCAGGCGCTGTCCTATCGCGAGCGTGAACTGATCGGCGGCACCAATGCGCTCTGCGCGCAGGAAACCGGCGCATCGACAGGCTCCTGCGGTCTCGTGCGGGACATCCCGGCCAATCCGAACGCCAGCGCGGATACTCAGGTCTATCTGTACCAGACCTGGGCCCGGCCCAACCTGGTGAACGCGCCGTTCACCACGGTGACCGACCCGGTCACCGGCGCGATCAGCTTCACCACCACGCCGGCCACCTCGTTCTATTCGTCGCTCGGCGCGATGACCGAAGACCTGCGGGCCGCCTATGCGCTGGCTGCCGCGAAGGCCGGGACAGACGGCAGCGGCGGCATCACCGCCATCGCTCCGGTGGGCCAGAGCTTCCAACTGGCGATCGACAGCGGCATCGCGACGGCCGACATGTATGCACGGGACGCGCTTACCGATGGCCTGATCGACCTGTGGTTCGACGACGGCACGCACGCCAGCAAGTTCGGCTCGTACCTGAGCGCGCTCACGCTGTTCGGCACGCTGACCGGCCTGGACCCGGCGTCGCTGGGCGCCAATGAAATCGCCGCGCGTGACCTGGGCATCGCGCCCGGACAGGCGCTGGCGCTGCAGCAGGTGGCCAGCACCCAGCTCGGCTTCGCCGCCAGCGTGCCGGAGCCGCAGACGATGGCCTTGGTGCTGGCCGGGCTGGCGTTGGTCGGAATCGGGGGGCGGCGCAGGCGCTAGCCGGCCTGAGGGATCGCGCCGGCAACTCGATATGCGCACCATGACGAACTAGCGAGACTAGATAGGGATGGGCCGAAGTCATCGAGGCCGCTCGGCGCGAGCCTGTCATCATCCAACGTCAGAAATGGGACGTGGCGATCGCGATGCTACTGAACACTTCCCGAAGCTGAGTCCTCGCACCGCGACTCAACCGTCCACAGGCTGAGCCGGCGTTTCGAGCTGCAGTTGATAGAACGCTGCATCGAGCCAGCGACCGAACTTGAATCCGACTTGAGGAAAGGTGCCGGTACGAACGAAACCCAACCGTTCATGCAAGACGACGCTGGCCATATTCGAGGCATCGATACAGCCTACGAGTACGTGCAAGTTGGACTGCCGTGCGCGTTCGACGATCTCTCTCAGAAGCATTCTTCCCAGGCCTTTTCCCCGATGCTCGTGGTGCACATAGACGCTGTGCTCCACCGTGTATTTATAGGCAGGAAAGGCGCGGAACGATCCATAAGTGACGAACCCGACCAACTCGCCACCTTCATCAACCGCACCGACGATTGGAAAGCCATTCGCGCGCTTCGTCGCGAACCAGGAGGCCATGGCAGCGGGTTGGCGAGGAACATAATCGTAGAGGGCCGTGGAGTTGATGATGGCCTCATTGAGGATCGCAAGAATGGCCAATGCATGCTCGGCCTCAGTGCAATCGATCAGACAGATACCAGCGGGGGAGCAGGAAGCCATTTCAGCCTCGTTGGCGAGTCTAAGGATAGACGTAAATAACCGCGATCGGCAGAGCCTAAGCAACCGTCAACACCGCAACCACGTAGGTACACGGCACATCGCTCTCGTTCTTGAAGACGCAATCCGTGGGAGGACCGAGCTCCAGGCAATCGCCTTCTGCCATCGCGTGGCGATGCTCCCCCTCGACAAACACCAGCTCCCCCTCCAACACCCAGACAAGCTGTCGCAAGAAGGCATAGGCGGAAGCGGGATAGGGAACTTCGACACGGGCAGGCAACACGACCTGTACCAAATCCAGCGGCATGTCCGAGCGCGGCGACAGATGCCGGCGAACATAACCGCTTTCCGGGTCCGTCCAGACGGGCTGGTCGGACTTGCGCAGTAAGCGACCGTGCTGCAGTTCGGCCCTCGACATGAGGGTCGAGATGCTCATACCGAAAGCACCAGAGAGCTTTCCGAGAATCTTTGCCGTCGGGCTGCTCTCGCCATGCTCCACCTTGTAGATCATGGCTCGCGATACCGAGGACTTCTGGGCAAGGTCGGCGAGCGACCAGCCACGGCTCTCCCGCTCCGCACGAATGCGTTGGCCGATGCGTTCATCAAGGTTCTCTGGCGTCATCCAATTACCACTCGGGTTGTTCCGCCGTCACCCTTGATGAGCGCAGCAGCCGACGGCTGCGCCCCTGGTCGCGAGATCAGGCGCTTTTCTTCAGCAAATCGACGAAGGTCTCCGCCGAAATGACGGGCGCGAAAAAGTTGTTGATGCGCTCCATTGCAGCCTTCTCCTGCTCGGGCTTCTGGCAGCCGCACGCATCGCCTATGACGATGGGCAGATAACCGTTGTCCCGCGCCAAGCGAGCGTTGCCTTCGATGCACCAATCGAGATGAATGCCGGTAAGAACGATCACCTGGATCTTCTTGCGGGAAAGCTCCAGCGGCATCGAGGTGCCGATGAAGGCCGTTTGCAGAGCGCGTTCGTTGAACTCGTTATCGCCTGGGCGCACCAGCGCGCGCAACTCGCCGACCAACTCGTTGTCGCGGGCCTGCTGCTCCTTCGTCCAGTTGAGCCCCTTGGTCCAGCTAGCGAACTGCACCCGATCGAAGTCGTTCTGCGGATAGTCCTGACGGAAGACTTCATAACCGATCCAGTTGAATGACACGAAATTCTTCGCGTTCCGGGCGGCCTTCACGACCTTGACGGTCGCTTCCAGGCTGCCGCGTTCGCGATGCCCTTCGCTCGCCTGGACACCGCCGGGGTCATAGCAGGATTTGTTCTGGCTGACCGAGCAGTAGGCAGCCGGCCGCGACAGGATTTCAGCCAGGTCGAGCTCTTTCCACTGCGGGGCCATTTCAGGGATGGCATGGATGCCGCCGACCCCTGCGTCGGACATTGCTGCCCGTGCGGCATTGGAGGCGAGGATGGTGGCCGCGGCAACGCCGACCGAGCCCAACAGCGCACCGCGCCGCGACATCGTGAAACCGTTCATTTGATTGCTTCCTGGCAAAGGTTGAGGACCATTTACCCGCGTTGGGGATGGTCAACCTTCGCAAGGTGCGTGCCATTACATTATCACGTCATAGTAATATAGTAGCACATCTTCGAATTTCGCCTGCGCGAAGGCTGAAAGCAACGATTCGGCCACGCTCGCTATCGCTGCCAAGCGAAGTGCACTTGCTTCAACAGGACCGAAATGCACCGATGCTGGGCCGGAGCGCCCCGATTCGGCATGCGTTCGCCGCCCAAGGATGGAGCGGCTGCAGCGGATGAAGTCCTCTGGTTCGGTTCGATGCGCGCTGGCCGTGTCGGGCCAATCCTGGATCGCTTCGTCCTACCGGGAGCCGGTTTTCGCGTGCCAGCCCCACTTGGCGAAGACGCGCTGGCCCTCCTCGGGTTTCAGGTAGGCAACGAAGCCGCGCGCGCCCTCGGCGTTCTTTCCTTTGGCGGTCAGCACCACGCCGGTATCCCGATAGATCCGATACGGCTCCTCCACCGGCACGACCATCGCCAGCTCGGGATTGGCGACCTGCCATATGTTCCAGATCAGCCAGGCGTCGATTTCGAGCCCGCCCCGGCGACGGCCAGGATCCTGATGCCCGGTCGCAGCAGATCACGGAAACCCTCGATGCGTTTCGGATTGCCCGGGCGCACCAGAATCGCCACCGGTCGCAGGTAGAGCGGCTCGGCTTCACGCAGGTCGAAGGCGCCCGGCAGCGCCCTGGCGAAATCGCTCATCATGTTCTCGGCCCCGCTGAACACGACGTCGGCGTCTTGCCTGGCCTGTTCGACCCATTGCAGGGTCGGACCCGCCACCACGTTGACGGTGACGCGATGAGCCGCCGCATACGCCTGCGCGGCATCTTTCATCGCCGGTGCGGGACCGCCGGGCCTGTAGACATTGATCGTCACGGACGCGTTCGCTGCCGAACCCGACACGACCGAAGTCAACGCGACGGAAGCCGCCAGGTGAAGGGCGACGGAAATCGCCATCGAATTTCCGAGATATCGCATCGGTGTACTCCTTAAGAACGAGTGGAATCCGAGACGCGGATCGCGTCGACGCTGGCTGGTCCGCCGTCGCGGTAAACGTCGTTCGCCACGGCTTTATTCCACGGGGCCGAAAAAAATGCCGGAAACGCGGCCGACCTTCGCGCGCCGACGGCATCAAGGTTTGCGCAGGCATCGCCGTCGCGATGCTGACCCATGTCACTGCCGCAGCGCTGGGCTTGACGGTCTTTCTGGCTGCGGTGCCGACCGCCTTCATCATCGTCAAGACTGTGCGTGGCGATGCTCGGCGGAAAAGCCCGCATGCTGGTGCTGGGCAGGCCAAGGGTTTTTCATCGCTTCCAACAGGCGGCGGGGAGCCTGCTGATCGGACTCGGTTTGAAGGTCGCTCTCGAGCGGGCGCGTTGAGAGCATTTGCTCGGTACTCGCCCAGCCGGAGCGGCCGTCCGCGCACTGGCCTGGATCGGAGCAGCTCATGCCGACGAGTCGCTGGCCTCGCTTCGGCGTATCCTGCCCTGTTCCGAGTGGCAGGCACTGGCTTCGGTGCGTGCGACGCTACCCGGTTGGATAGCGAAAGCGATCGGTAAGGAAGCCGCACGTAGCTGAAGTCGCCTCTGTCTACCGACTTGACCCTCAAGGGCGACACTTCGCCGTCGAAGGTCCACAAGGTCATCGACCGCTTCTCCGAAGACATCGCCCTGACCTATGACGTCCGCAAGCTGATCCCGGCCCAGTTTTTTGTCGAGAAGAACACCAATGGCCGAGTCATCGACTATGCGGCAGCGACTACGGGCCACCTGAGAATCGTCCCCGAAGGTGAGGCCAAGACTGCACTCGCAAAGGACTACACGGCCATGCTGGCAGATCAGGTGCTGGTGAACGATGCCTTATCCCTCGACGAACTGTTGGAAGCATGCGCCGACCTCGAAGCCAAGGTGAACAAGACTGCCACATAGCAGCAACAGTGTGAGCCAACGACTGCTCCGGACTCACACCGGCGGCATGCCGCTCGAGCCTAGTACCTCGACACCCAACTAACGTGGCATCTCGCATTGGATCCATGCAGGTCTCATCTCGAGTCCGTGCACCTAGTCGACTTTATACTGTATATAATCACATATATAGATGAGGGAGACGAACCATGGCCGATCCGCTCGAGATCAACGACGAGATCCCGTCCTCGCCCCCTGCGCTGCCGATCGCCGATCTCCAAGCGCAGATCACCGAACTCGCCGGCCACCTGAATGCCGCCAGCCACCGCTGGCTGGTGCTGATCGCGGAGTTCGATCGCCGCGAAGGCTGGGCCGATGGCTCCACGCAGTCCTGCGCCCACTGGCTGGGCTGGAAGTGCGGCCTCGACCTGGGCGCGGCGCGCGAGAAGGTCCGGGTCGCGCGGGCGCTGACCCAGCTGCCGCGGGTCTCGGCGGCGATGGCCCGCGGCGCGCTCAGCTACTCGAAAGTCCGGGCGATCACCAGGGTCGCCACCCCGGCCACCGAAGAGACGCTGCTTATGATCGCGCTGCACGGCACCGCCCATCATGTCGAGACGGTCGTGCGGCAGTACCGGCGAGCGCAAGAGTCGGCCGAGCTGGATCGGGAGGCGCGGCAAGTCGCGAGCCGCGGCCTGCACTACCACTATGACCAGGACGGTTCCCTGGTGCTGCAGGCGCGCTTGCCGGCCGAGACGGGCGCACTACTGGTCAAGGCGTTGGAGCGAGCAAGCGACGTGCGTCGTGATCAGAACGTTTCAGCGGAAGATCAGGACGTTTCAGCGGAAACCGCGCCGACGCTGGCTCAGCGCCGAGCCGACGCGTTGGCTCGGTTCGCCGAGACCTGGCTGGCCCACGGCGATCAGGCCCTGTCGGGCGGCGAACGCCAGCAGATCATCGTTCACGTCGACGTCGATAGCCTGCGTGTGGCCGATACGCCGTGCAACGTCGGGACCGCGAACGCCGATACCTCGGACGAATCGGCTCCCGGCCGCTGCGAGCTCGAGGACGGTCCGGCGCTGGCGGTGCAAACCGCGCGGCGCCTGGCCTGCGACGCCAGCATCGTGCGCATCGTCGAGGACGCCTTCGGCCGCCCGCTGGACGTGGGCCGCAAGACGCGCAGCATTCCGCCGGCGATCCGCCGGGCGCTGCAGGCGCGCGACAGCGGCTGCCGCTTCCCGGGTTGCACGCACACGCGGTTCCTGGATGGGCATCACATCCGGCACTGGGCCGACGGTGGCGAAACCCGGCTGTCGAACCTGGTGCTGCTGTGCCGCTTCCATCACAGGCAGGTTCACGAGGGCCGGATCGACGTGCGCGTGCTCAATGACGGCGCGCTGCGGTTCAGCGACGCGCACGGCCGTCCGTTCGAGCCGGCGGCGCCGATGGCCGGTGACGTTCGACAGATCGTCCTGCGGCATCGCCGGGCCGGGCTGGCGATCGATGCCGGCACGGCCGTCACGCGCTGGGCCGGCGAACGGATCGACTACGGGATGGCGGTCGGAGGGCTGCTGGCCGAGCAGGCACGCCAGCACCGGGGAGACGTTTCAGCGGAAACGCGCACGGACGGAACGGGTTGAGCCGCGGATCGGGTCCGTCGCGATGTAAGCGTTCAAACCGCGGCGTTCTTCCGGTCGCCGGATTGGGCCGATAACCTTGCCATCATCGAACCGATCAAGAAGGGCAAGCACACCACCGCTCGATTGCTGCGTCGCGTACGGCTTCACTACACGCCCAAGCATGCCAGTTGGCTGAACATGGCCGAGATCGAGATCGGCCTGCTGACTCGCCGATGCCTGGCGCGCCGCTTCCGGGATCGCGACGCCCTCGTCCGCGAGGTCGCCGCCTGGCAGCTTC
>JASGFT010000139.1:0-13099 GCA_047605425.1 Burkholderiaceae bacterium
CGCCGGCCAGCGCCGCCAGCAGCGCGCGCCGGCGCGCGGCGGACGGGCGTCGCGTCATGCGGTGATCAGCACCTTGCCGACGGCCTTGCGGTTCATCAGGTGCTCGATCGCCTTGGCGCCGTCCGCGAGCGGGAAGTGTCCCGAGATGTGCGGGCGCAGCTTGCCTTCCTTGATCCAGCCGAACATGACGGCCAGGTCCTGCTGGAAATGCTTGGGCTCGCGCGCGACGAACGCGCCCCAGAACACGCCGACCAGCGACGCGCCCTTGAGCAGCGCGAGGTTCAGCGGCAGCTTGGGGATCTCGCCGTTGGCGAAGCCGATGACGAGGTAGCGGCCGCGCCAGCCGATCGAGCGGAACGCGGGCTCGGCGTACTGGCCGCCGACCGGGTCGTAGATGACGTCCGGTCCCTTGTCGCCGGTCAGCGCCTTGAGCCGCTCGCGCAGGTCCTCGCGCGTGTAATCGATCAGCTCGTCGGCGCCGTGCTCCTTGCAGACGGCGAGCTTCTCGGCGCTCGACGCGGCGGCGATCACGCGCGCGCCCAGCGCCTTGCCGATCTCGATCGCGGCCAGGCCGACGCCGCCGGCCGCGCCGAGCACCAGCAGCGTCTCGCCGGCCTTCAGCTCGCCGCGGTCCTTCAGCGCATGGTACGAGGTGCCGTAGGTCAGCGTGAACGCGGCGGCGGTGTCGAACGGGATGCCTTCGGGGATCGGGATCGTCTTGGCGGCCGGCACCAGCACCTTCTCGGCGAACGCGCCGTATCCGCACGAGCCGATCACGCGGTCGCCGACCTTGACGTGCGTGACGCCTTCGCCGACCGCCGACACGATGCCGGCCAACTCGCCGCCGGGCGAGAACGGAAGCTCGGGCTTGAACTGGTACTTGTTCTGGATGATCAGCACGTCCGGGAAGTTGACGCCGGCGGCTTTCATGTCGACGACGACCTCGCCGGCGCCGGGCACCGGATCCGGGGCGTCCTCGTACACGAGCTTGTCGGGCAGGCCATGGGTCTTGCAGAGCAGGGCTTTCATCGAATGCGTCTCCTTGAAGATCGGACGGATCAGGGTGATGGGATTTCGAAGATCCGGTGTGGCAGGGGCGTGGGCCGGACCGGTGAACCCGGCCGACGGGCTGGCCGGCGATGGTAACCTCGGTGTCGATCAAACCCGCAGGAGAACCGCATGAGCGCACCGGTCGTCATCGAGAGTTTAGACGCGTTGGAAAAAATGGTCGGCCAGGAGATCGCCGTTTCCGACTGGCTCGAAGTCACGCAGCAGCGGATCGACGCGTTCGCCGCCGCCACCGACGATCACCAGTGGATCCACGTCGACGTCGGGAGGGCCAAGGCCTCGCCGCTGGGATCGACGATCGCGCACGGCTACCTGACGCTGTCGATGATCGCCGGTTTCTCGTTCCGCACGTTGAAGGTCAACGGCGTCGGGATGGGCCTGAACTACGGGCTGAACCGGGTGCGCTTCACCAGCATGGTGCCGGCCGGCAGCCGCCTGCGCGCGCGCTTCCTGCTGAAGGCCGCCGAGCGGATCGAGGGCGGCCTGCAACTGACGTACAACGTGACGATCGAGCGCGAGGGCGCGGACAAGCCGGTCTGCATCGCCGAGACGGTCTCGCGCGCGCTGTCGGCCTGATGCGATCGGCGTGATGCGATCGGCCTGACGCGGCCGGTTTGATGCGGCCGGTTTGATGCGGCCGGTTTGATGCGGCTGGCCTGGCGGTCGGCTTAGCGGTCGGGCGGGAGGTCGTCGGCGGTCGTCAGTCGTCGTCGGCGACTGCCGACGGCCACGGCTACGGCGCTCAGCCGGCATCCAGTCCGCGCACGGCGGCGATCCGGGCCTCGCGGATCCGTTCGCGGATCGTCGTCTTCGGTCCCCGCGCGGCGATCCGCGCCGCGTCGATGCCGGCCGCCGCCCGCCGCGCCCGGCGCAGGCGTTCGGCGGCCAGGCCGCCGCGCCGCCGTCGACGCCGGCGATCACGGCCGTCGCCCGCAGCAGCTCGTCGAAGCGATCGGGCTTGCGGATCGCGTCGCTGCGTTCGAGCAGCGCGATCTGCGCGGCGGCGTCGGCCCGCGCATCGCCCGCGATCGTCGCGTACTCGCGCGCGGTCAGCATCGCCAGGCCGCGCACCGCGGTCGGCACGCGCCAACGCGCGCACAGCGCCTCGATCCGGTCGCCGAGCCCGTGCGCGAGCACCGCGAAGCGCGCGGCCAGCGACAGGCCTTGCGCGGCGGCCCGATCGAGCGCCGCGGCGTCTTCGGGCGCGGCGTCCAGCCGCGCGTCGATCGCCGGCATCAGCCGAGCCAGCGCGCCGCAGCTTCGCAGCACCTCGAGCATCCGCGACGGCCGGGCTTCCATCAGTCCGCGCGCCAGTTCCTGCCAGACGCGTTCGGCGACCAGCGCGTCGACCTCGCCGGCGTCGACCATCGCGCGCATCAGCGCCGTCGTTTCGGGCGCCACCGTGAAGTCGGTGAAGCGCGCCGCGAAGCGCGCGAGCCGCAGGATCCGCACCGGATCCTCGGCGAAGGCCTCGCTGACGTGGCGAAAGCGCCGTTCGCGCAGGTCGCGCTCGCCGCCGTACGGATCGATCAGCTCGCCGTCGTCACCGCGCGCCATCGCGTTGATCGTCAGGTCGCGGCGCAGCAGGTCCTGTTCGAGCGTCACGTCCGGCGCGGCGTGGAAGCGAAAGCCCGCGTAGCCGGGCGCGGTCTTGCGTTCGGTGCGCGCCAGCGCGTACTCCTCGTGCGTGCGCGGATGCAGGAAGACCGGGAAGTCCTTGCCGACCGGTTTGAAGCCGGCCGCCAGCATCTGTTCGGGGGTGGCGCCGACGACGACGTGGTCGCGGTCCCGCACCGGCAGGCCGAGCAACTCGTCGCGAACCGCGCCGCCGACGATGTAGGTCTTCATGCGCGCACGCGCGCCGGGCCGGCGTCGCTCGCCGGCCGCGCGCTGGCGGGCCGGATCCGGCGCCCGGACGCGGCGCCGATCGGCCCGGTCCCTGTCATGGGATGTCGGTCGGCGTGTCCGCGCTCGGCCCGACGCTGCCCAGCCGCTCGGTCAGCGACTGCGGCCGGCCGGTGAACAGCGCCGAGTAGTACGTGGCGTTGGACAGCACTTTCTTGACGTAGTCGCGGGTTTCGTTGAACGGGATGATCTCGGCGAACACGGCGCCCTCGACGCTGGCCGGCAGCGTCGCCCGCCACGAACGCGGGCGGCCCGGTCCCGCATTGTAGGCGGCCGAGGCCAGCAGCGGCGAGCCGTCCAGGTCGTCGAACACCGTGCGCAGGTAGAACGTGCCGAAGCGCAGGTTGGTGTCCAGCTCGTTCAACTGCTCGACGCGGAACCGGTTGACGCCCAGCTTGCGGGCGACCCAGCGCGCGGTGGCCGGCATCATCTGCATCAGGCCCTGCGCGCCGGCCGACGAGCGCGCGTTCATGACGAACCGCGACTCCTGGCGGATCAGCCCGTAGACCCAGGCCGGATCGAGTCCCTGCTCTTCGGCCAGCGGGCGCAGCTCGCGATAGAACGGCGACACGTAGCGCAGCGCGAAGTCGTGCTCGAGCAGCGTGCGGTCGGCGGTGTTGACGCAGCGGTCGAGCACCTGGCGCCGGCACGCCCAGTCGGCCGCCGCCAGCAACTGCCGGTCGTTCATCGTTCGGAGCTGGAAGTTCCACTCGCGGTTGCCTTCGAAGCGCAGGCCCAGCTCGTAGAACTTGAGCGCGCGCGCGAAGCCCGGGTTGTTGTCGGCCGCGGCCATCTCGGGCGGCGTCGGCGACGAGGCCCGCGGCGGCGCGACGGTGAGCTGGCCGAGCGATTCGCCGGCCAACTGGCCGTAGAAGTGATGCTGGTCGGCGATCGTGCGCATCAGCGCGTCGGCATCGTCCTTGCGGCCGGCCTGCTGCAGCGCGCGCGCGCGCCAGTAGACCCAGGTCGGCTCGGCCTGGGCCTCGGCGCTCATCCGCGCGATGACCGCGCTCAGCGTCTGCCAGTCCTGCCCGCGCAGCGCGGCGCGCGCCAGCCATGCCCAGGTCTCGTCGGTGGCGTCGGCCCGCAGCGCGAGGCGCGTCCAGTCCAGCGCCTCGGGGTCGAGCCGGCGCATGCCGGCCGACGCGAGCTGCGACCAGGCGAACGCGGCGTCGGCCGCGTTCAGCCTCAGGCCGTCCAGCCGCGCGGCCGCGGCCGATGGATCCTGTCGCGCCAGCCGCGTGAACGCGACCAGGTCTTCGGTGCCGCCGCCGCCGGCGGCCAGTTGCACGACGGGCCGGTTGATCGCGCGATCGACGTCGAGCCCGAGCAGCGCGCCGATCCGGCGCAGCGAGCTGGGCGAGTTGAACTCCATCGCGCCGCGCAGCAGCTTGTCCAGGTCATCGCGGCTGAACAGCCCGTTGGCGGCGAAGGTCTCGAGCAACTGGTTGCAGCCGTCGCTCAGCGAGGCTTGTCCGAGCAGCAGCGCGCGCGCCTCGGGGCCGACCGGCTCGCCGCGCGACGCGGCGCCCAGCAGCCGATAGCATTCGACCTGCGTGTCGTCGCGCAGCACCCACTGGCTGTAGACGCCGGTGAAGCGTGCCCACTCGCCGCGCCGGCCGAGGTTCAGCATCCAGTCGCGGCGCAGCATGTCGCCGGCGATCGTCGTCGCTTCCTTGTCGAGGAACAGCTCGGCCGCGTGGTCCAGCGCCGGATCGCCGTCGAGCCGGCGATCGGCCAGCCGCAGCCGCAGCCGCCAGTACTGGATGTACGGCTCGAGGATCGCCACGTCGCTGGCGCGCTCGGCGTACAGCTCGAAGCGGTCGGCGTTCGGCTCGGCCATCGCGTAGCGGCGCGCCTGGACGAAGGCGTCGTCGGCGTCGAGCGACTCGGGAGCGCGCATGGCCGGGCGATCCTGGATCGCGGCCAGGCGCGCCGGCTGCGCCTGGCGTGCCGAATGCGCGGGCGACTTGCCGGGCGCGGCCTGGCAGGCGACCATTCCGGTGAGCAGGCCAAGTCCTACGATCATGCGGGACAGAGTCAGGCCGGCGGGACGCGCGATGCGCCCGTGCCTGCGGCGGCTTGACATGTGGACGACCCTGGAACGGTCCATGAAAACTGGTGCCATATCGTACCCCGTGCCCGCCCGGAATCGGGCGCTGGCGCGCAAAGCGTTGCTCCGTCGACGACAGGATCGCGACCCTGGTGCGCAAGGCGCGGCGCTGCCGCGCATCGTCGCGTCGATCGAAGCATGGCTGGCGCCGCGTTTCCAGCCGGCGGCGGTGCTCGGCGCCTATTGGGCGATGCGCGGCGAACCGGTGTTGCAAGACGCTTGCGCGCGCTGGCACGCGCAGGGATGGACGATCGCGCTGCCGCGGGTGATCGCGCGCGACGCGCCGCTGGTTTTCGGCCGGTGGACGCCGCATTGCGCGATGCGGCCGGGCGCGTTCGACGTGATGGAGCCCGATCCGTTCGAGGTGCTGGCACCGGACTTGCTGCTGGTGCCGTGCGTGGGCTTCGACGCGCGCGGTTATCGGCTCGGTTACGGCGGCGGTTTCTACGACCGCACGCTCGCGCAGCGGCCGGTGCCCGCGCTCGGCGTCGCCTACGAGCAGGACCGGATCGACGGGTTCGAGCCGGAGCCGCACGATCGTCCGCTCGACGGCGTGGCCACCGAGGCCGGGCTGCGCGACGGCGGGCGTTCCGGCCGCGCCTGACATGTCCTGCGCATCGGCGCCTCCACCGCTTGGTGGATGCGCGAAGCGCGGCGGCCGTGCTCCACTGGCGGCACGAGTGATTTCGAATGAACCGCTTCGGTTCTGGACGGTATCGCATCGCCGTCGCTATTCTCGTGCTCCGGACGCCGCGCGGGCCGCAGACAGGGACCGCGCGCGGATAGGGCTGCTGCACGGGCGTATCGATGGAGAGCGACCACGGATGGCGTGCATGAATGTCCTGTTGATCGACGATCACGAGATTGTCTGGAATGGCACGCGACGCCTGATCGAGCGCGTGGCCGCCGAAGTCCGGACCGAGGGATTGGGCCGGTTCGAGGCCGTGCGCGACATCGAAGGCGCGATGGCGTTCGACGCCGGCGATTTCGATCTGATCCTGCTCGACTATCACCTGCCGGGGGTCTCCGGCGAGGCCGCGCTCGAGCGCGTGCGCAATCATTACCCGACGACGCCGGTCTGCATGCTGTCGGCCGAGACCACGCCGCGCAAGGTCAAGGACATCATCGAGGCCGGCGCGGCCGGCTTCATTCCGAAGGCCTATGGCATCGACGAGATGGAGGCGGCGTTGCGCGTCGTGCTGCGGCATCGCGTCTACCTGCCGGCCGATCTGGTGCTGTCCGAGGACGTCGTGCGGCCGCGCGAATCGGACGAGATGTCGCCGGAGGAGCTGGCGCGCTTTCTCGGCACCGAGCTGTCGCCGCGCCAGCGCCAGGTGCTGGCGCTGGCCGTGCGCGGCCTGCCCGGCAAGCTGATCGCGCGCGAGCTGAACATCGCCGAGGGCACCGTCAAGGTGCACCTGTCGATGGTCTACAAGGCGCTGGGCGCGCGCAACCGGACCGACGCGCTGTACCGGGTGTTCGAGGCCCAGGCGGCCAACGTGCTGGGGGATTGAGTGATGGACGGGCGGGCCTCGCCCGCGCAGGCCGGCGCCGAGGCGCAGGGCGACGAAGCCTTCGACGAGGAACGGTGGCGTTCGATCGACTTCGACGAGCGTCGCATCCAGGTGCTGGCCGAGCAGTCGACCGGCCTGCGCGCGCCGATGGCCGTGGCGATGACCATCGTCGCCGCGCTGGCCTGGTCGCACGCGCCGAAGCCGTTCGTGGTCATCTGGCTGGCGCTGACCTTGCTGGTCCGTGAATGGCGGACGCGCTTCGTGGCCAGCATGGTGCGCCCGTCGGCCTGGCCGCTCGAACGGCGGCTGGCGCTGCTGCCGATGTCCAGCCTCGCCAACGGCCTCGCCAACGGCCTGGCCGCCGTGTTCATGATCTGGACGGATTCGGCCACCGATGCGGTGCTGACGATGATCCTGGTGTCGATCGGCGCGGGCGCGGTGCCGACCAACTCGATGGTGCCGGCGTCGTTCCACTGCTATACCGCCGCGATCTTCGGGATCATGGCCGTCGTCTGGACGCTCAACGGCGACTGGCAGGGCGTGGCGATCGCGGCCTTGCTGCTGCTGTTCTACGCGGTGCTGAGCCGCTCGGCCCGGGATGCGTACCGGATGTTCCGCGAGTCGTACGACATCCGTTCGGAGAACGCCGCGCTCGCGCACGAGCTCGGCCAGGAGCAACGGCGCCTGGCGATGGCGCGCGACGAGGCGGTTCGGGCCAACCTGGACAAGAGCCGGTTCCTGGCGGCCGCCAGCCACGACCTGCGCCAGCCGATGCAGTCGCTGCTGCTCAACAGCGGCGAGCTGCTGCGCCTGCCGTTGTCCGACGATGCGCGCCTGATTGGCCAGGACATCGCCGTCGGGGTCGTCGAGCTGCGCGGGATGCTGGACGCCTTGCTCGACGTGTCCAAGCTGGACGCCGGCGCGGTGATCCCGATGCTGCGGCCGGTCGCGATCGATCGGCTGGTCGAGCGCGTCGCGCAGGGATTGCGGGCGACGGCGGCGGCCAAGTCGCTGCGGCTGGACGTGCGGGTCGAGCACGGCTGCACGGCGCGCACGGACCCGGACCTGTTCAAGCGGGTGCTGGCGAACCTGATCGACAACGCGATCAAGTTCACGCTGCAGGGAGGGGTGTCGGTGACCGCGCAATCGCAGGCGGACCGGATCGTCGTCACGGTCATCGACACCGGCATCGGCATTCCGTCCGAGAACCAGGTGCAGATCTTCGAGGATCTGGTGCAACTGCAGAATCCGCAGCGCGATCGTACGAAGGGGCATGGGCTGGGATTGGGCATCGTGCGCCGGCTCGTCGATCTGCTGGGCCTGACGGTGACCGTCGAGTCGGCGCCGGGCCAGGGCAGCCGGTTCGTCGTGACGCTGCCGGCCGTCGAGGCGGCGGTGCCGGAGCCGGCCGGTGTGGCGGCGTGCGCGACGCCCGATCTCGGCGGCAGGCGGGTCCTGGTGGTCGACGACGATTCGATGGTGCGCGGCGCGCTGTTCCACGCGTTGACGTCGATGGGTTGCGCGGTGCGCACGGCCGCCGACGGCGACGAGGCCCTGCTGGCGCTGGCATCGGGACCGGCCGACGTCGCGCTCGTCGACTGGCGGCTGCGCGAAGGGGAGTCCGGGCTGGACGTGATCGCGCGGCTGCGAGCGGCGCAGGAGGATCTGCCGGCGGTCGTCGTGTCCGCCGATGCCGACGAGACGCTGCGCGCGCGCACCGCCCGGATCGGCATCGAGATGCTGCGCAAGCCCGTCGACATCGATGCGCTGGCGCAGAGCCTCCTGCGCGCGTCGGCCGGTCGCGAACGCTAGTCACCGGGAGGCGGTCGGACCACGGGAAGCGGTCGCGCGGCCTGCCGGGACGGCGCCGCGGCGATGGCGTGAGCATGATCGCGACGGGCGTAAGCGACCGGGCGATCGCGGCAGGATGACAGCGAGGAGGCCGCCATGGCGGAGCAGGTCAAACGTCGTTGGTTGTCGGAGAGCGCCGGCAAGCTGCTGGTCGAATCGGCAAGCATCGATTCGGGATTCCATTGCGACGTGCTGGTCATCGGCAGCGGCTACGGCGGCGCGGTGGCGGCGGCGCGCCTGGCCGGATCGCGATGGAACGATAACGGTGCCGCGGTGTCGGTGTTCGTGCTGGAACGCGGCGACGAGTATCTGCCCGGCATGTTTCCCGCGCACTGGAGCGACGTGCCCGGTCACGTGCGCTTCACGACCGATGGCCGTCATCCGCCGCGCGGCAGGCGCGGCGGGCTGTTCGACGTCCGGATCGGACAGGACATGAACGTCGTGCTCGGCAACGGGCTCGGCGGCGGGTCGCTGATCAACGCGGCGGTCATGGAGCGCGCGTCGGCGGACGCGTTCGCGAGCGGCTGGCCGTCGGGCTTCGACCGGCGCGCGCTGAACCGCGCTTATGTCAAGGCGGAGACGATGCTCGAGCTCGACAGCGTCGACCTGTCGGCGGCCCCGCCGAAGCTGCGTTCGCTGATGGCGCTGGGCCGGGCGATGCGGGCGACCGACTATCGCCCGGTGCGGCTGGCGATCTCGCGCGAAGCGGGTCGAACGCCGGCCGGCGTGCCGACCCGGGCGTGCCTGGATTGCGGCGACTGCGTGTCCGGGTGCAACCACCAGGCCAAGCACTCGCTGGACGTCAACTACCTGGCGCTGGCCAAGGCGCGCGGCGCGCGGCTCTTCTGCGGCGGCACCGTCGATTCGATCGCGCGGATCAACGGCGGCTGGGCCGTCGACTGGTACCTGACCAACCGCGCGATCAGCGACGTCGATGCGGGGCGGGCCAGGCTTCGTTGCCGCAAGGTGGTGTTGGCCGCCGGCGTGCTGGGCAGCACCGAGATCCTTTTTCGATCGCGCGCGAACGGGTTGCCGATCAGCGCGCGGCTGGGGGCGCGGTTCTCGGGTAATGGCGACATGATCGCCGCCGCGCACGCGCAGCGCGAGCTCGCGCAGTGCCGCGCCGACCCCGGTGGCAAGCCGGGCGAGCGCGGGGTCGGCCCGACGATCACCGGCCTGGCGCGGGTGCCGGTGCGCGGCGGGCGGCCCGGCGCGGCCCGGCCGATCGTGATCGAGGAGTTCGCGATCCCCGCCGCGCTGGCCCGGATCTTCGACGAGCTGGTGACGCTGCAGGCGATGGCCGGGCGGATGTCCGCGCCGAACTGGCGGACCACGCGCGCCGATGCCGGGCAGGACGCGATGGCCGTCGACGGCGACGCGATGCGGCGCACGATGGTCTATGGCGTGATGGGCGATGACGGGGCGGGTGGCGTCATCGAGCCGTGCATGTCGATGCAGCGCTCGTCGGACGCCGGCGAGCAGCTCTTCGATGGCCAGGTCCGGATCCTCTGGCCGGCCGGGCGTGACGGGCCGGTCCATCGGGCGCAGATCGCCTCGATCGAGCGCGCGCACGCGCGCTGGGCGATCGGCGGGCAGGTGATCGCCAACCCCTTGTGGCGGCCCTTCTCGAAGGATCTGCCGCTGCAGGCGGGCCGCGGGCCGCTGACGACCGTGCATCCGCTGGGGGGCTGCGCGATGGCCGACAACGTCGACGAGGGCGTGGTCGACCTGTACGGCCAGGTCTTCGATGCCGACACCGACGGCCTGATGGCGGGCCTGGCCGTGCTCGACGGCTCGATCGTTCCGGTCGCGCTGGGGATCAATCCGTCGTTGACGATCGCCGCGCTGGCCGAGCAGGCGATTCCGGTGCTCGCGCAGCGCTGGGGGCTCGACATTCCGACCGACTGGGCGTTGCCGGCGGAAGCGGCCGTCGCGCCGGCGATGATCGACGCGTCGCCCGCGTCGCCCGCGTCGCCCGCATTGCCCGCGTTGCCCGAGCGGCCGGCGTGGCCGAGGTGGGGGCGTCCCGCCGACGATCCCGCGCGCTCGCCGCTCGGTACCAGGATCCGCATCCGCGAGCGATCGACGGGCAACTGGCGTCTGGATGGGCAGGACTATCGCGCGGCCGTCGACATCACGTTCCTGCCGATCGATGACCTGACGCGTTTCCTCGGCCGCGCGAATCGCCGCGTGGTCTTCGACGAGGCGGTCCTGACGCTGACCCACGCGCAGCGGTGCGACGAATGCCATGTGATCCGGATGACGGGCAGCGCGAGGCTGCTGTGCGAAGAGCCGTCGACCGCGTGGTCGCGCATCGTACGGGCCTGGCCGTTGGCCTGGCGGCGGATCGCCGAGTTGACCGAGGCGGGAGGGCGGCGTCGATCCTGGTGGCGCGCCATCCTGAGCGCGTGGCCGGCACTGGTCGTCGCGACGCACGTCGGCGCGCGTCGGTCGATGCGGTATCGGTTCGAGGTCGAGGCGATCGAGCGGTCCGTGGACAGGGGCGGTCCCGGCGGGCCGCCGGGCGGCTCGCCGCTCGCGGTCGGCGACGTGCTGGAATGGACCAAGTCGATCGAGTTCAGCGAGGCGGGCAATCCGTGGCGGCAGCTTTCCGAGGGGCGGGTCCGGTTCGCGGGCGAGCGCTCGGAGATCGGCGATCTGGCGCTGGACCTGAACGAGCTGGCTTCGGCGCAGCGCGTGCTGCTGACGGTCGAGCGCCAGCGCGACCAGCCGTCGGCGCTGCTCGATCTGGTGGGGCTGGCGGCGTTCATGCTGCGCGCCACCTTGCAGATGCATGCGCTGAGCCTGCTGACGCCCGACGAACCGCTGGCG
This sequence comes from Burkholderiaceae bacterium, assembly GCA_047605425.1. Taxonomy (GTDB): domain Bacteria; phylum Pseudomonadota; class Gammaproteobacteria; order Burkholderiales; family Burkholderiaceae_E; genus JAKPAM01. Next base: position 11,284 of record JASGFT010000139.1, read on the forward strand.
CGGCCCACGCAGCGTCTGCCGGGCCGCCTGCCCGGCTGTCCGGCGCCGGACATCTTCGATCTCTGGTCGCGCGCCGAAACGCAAGGGGACGCGCTCGGCGCCGATGGTCGCCGATTGCGCCTGACGCGCTACCGCGGCGGCGTGCCCGACGACCTCAGGCCGACGCTGCTGATCCACGGCAGCGGCGCGTCGGGTTCGACGTTCGCGCATCCGGCGATTCCCGGCAACGCGGTCACGACGCTGGTCGAGGCGGGCCGGGACGTCTGGGTGCTGGACCTGAGCACCAGCATCGGCTTCGAGCAGCGCGAGCCGGTGTGGTTCGACGACGTGGGCCTGCAGGACATCCATTGCGCGGTCGCGTTCATCCGCGGCAAGCTCGGCCACGAGCTCGCCCGGGGCGCCGATGCCCAGCCGATACCGCGCATCGACGTGATCGCGCATTGCATGGGCAGCGCGATGCTGTGCGCGGCGCTGCTCGGCCACACCGTCGAAGGGCCGGACGACGATTGGCCGTCGCGCGGCACGACCGCGACGGCGGCCCGCCGCCGCGACCAGGTGGCGTGCTGCCGGGTGCTGAACGAGGCGATCGGCAGCATCGTGCTGTCGCAGGTGTCGCCGCGGATGCGGATGACGCCGTACAACCGCTTTCGGGGGTTCCTCGGCTACTACCTGGAGGCGTATCTGCGGTGGCGCACCGTCGACGTGCTGGACGGCGAGCACAGCTTCAGCGGGCGGCTGCTCGATGCGTTGCTGATGACCTTCCCTTACCCCGACGACGACCACGAGCGGCGCAGGGCGGCGCGAGTCGGCGCGTTCCGCCGGATACGGCACCGCGCCGACTGGATCTTCGGCCAACTGATGCACCTGCCGCGCGTCGCGGACCGGACGCTCCCGCACCTGGCGTCGATCTTCGGCTGGGTCGGCATCGAGATGCTGATGCAGGCGATGGCCTTTTCCCGTTACAACATGCTGACGGACGCGGACGGTCGCAACGTGTTCCTCGATCGGCGGCGGATCGCGACCGCGTTCGACCGCCCGGTGCTGTTCCTGCACGGCGAGCGCAACGCGATCTTCGACTGGCGCGGCGCGCTATCGAGCCTGGCCTTGCTCGAGGAGGTGTTCGCCGGAAAGGCGCCCGCGAACGTCGATGACGGCCCGATGCTGTGGCCGAGCCGGATGTCGGCCCCGGAACGCGCCCGGTCGAGGCTGGTCGCGGACGGCGGGCTCGGCTGGTGGGTGAACCGCGGCGAGCGCCATTGCGTGTTCATCGCCAGCGGCTACGGGCACATGGACTGCCTGATCGGCGAGCACGCCGGCGAGCGCGTCCTCGGTCCCGTGCTGACGTTTCTCGACCGCCACCGCGCGGCCCCGGTTCCGCCGCCGCGCGTCGATCCCCGCCCGGTTTCCCGCGTGGCGGCGGCGCCGTCGGCCGCGCGCGGGCCGAAGCGTCCCGCCTGTTCGGTCGACGTCCCGCAGGTCGGGCCCATCGTCGGCCGGGTCCGCCGGCTGGACCGGGACCGGATCTCGGTCCGGCTCTGCGTGGAGCCGCGCGCCGAGCGCAGCGGCCTGCGCGCCGTGCTGCTCGTGCCGCGCGCCGGTGGCGGCGCGAACGGCCTGCAATGGAACGAATGCCGGCTGATTCCCGTCCGCAAGCGGCGCTTGCAGCGTGACGGGATCGAGGTCGAGTGGCCGCTGGCCGCGTTGCGGACTTTCGACGACATCCTGGTGCTGACCGTGCATGCCGATTTCGATCCGCGGGCCGTGCCCCGGCACGACCCGCGGGCCTCGGCCTTCGGGCGCGCGTGGCGGCGGTACG
>JASGFT010000140.1:0-13089 GCA_047605425.1 Burkholderiaceae bacterium
AGGGCGCCGGACCGCCGAGCGCCGCCTGGAACGCCTCGTCGGCCTCCTCGACGGCCCTGGCCAGCAGATCGCGGATCCGTTCCTGCGGCAGCCCGGTCAGCTCGTGCAGCGCATCGAACCAGCCGACCGCCGGCGCGTCCAGCGTCGTCATGCCCGGCGCCCACAGTCTCGCAAGCTGATGGCAATACAGGCTGATCGCGCGCAGATACTCGTCCGAGCCCGCGGCGATGCGGCCTCGCCGCGTCGGCGCGGCCAGCGTTCGCAGCAGTTCCTCGGGCAGCCCCCATTGACGGCACAGGCGCTCGGCGACGATCTGGTCGTCGCCGCTGTCGCGCAGCGCGTCCAGTTGCTCGGGCGCCACCAGCGCGCAGGCGACCGCGCCGGTCGCCCGCAGCAGCGTCGGAATCGTCGCGTGCTCGAGCCAGGCCGGCTCGACCAGATGCCGGACCAGGCCGACCGCGCGCATGCTCTGCAGACAGGCCAGCTCGTAGCCCGGATTGCGCGGGTCGGCGCGCCGCTGGCGCAGCATCTCCAGCGCCAGCGCCATGTCGCGAACCTGGTCGAAGCCGAGCAGCAGCAGCGCCTTCGAGACGGTCGTGACGTTGCCGTCCCAGCCGGGGCGGCGATACAGAGGCGAGTTGACGGCGCGCAGGATGCGGTTGGTCAGCGCGACGTCCGACAGGATCAGGTCGGCCAACCGCGACACGGATTCGCTGCGCTCCTCGAGCACGAGCGCCAGCTTCAGCGCCACGCTGCTGAGCGGGTGCAGCTCGCTGCCGAGGGCCAGTTCGACGAGCCGGTCGATCTTGGGTCGCTCGCTCATGCTCGATGCCAAATCCGGCCAGTCTAGACCCGCGCGGCGCGCCCGAACCAGGGAAAACGCGGCCAGACAGCCGCTTATTCGCGGATTTTCACGGGTAAGTGACGACGATCAGCAACGCCGGCGCTTATCAATGCGGGATCGGCGTCGTATAGTCGGCCCATCGATGTCAACCGGCACCGCCGCCGCGAACCGGCCAGGATCGCGCGGAATCGCAGCATGAAGTTGTCCAGTCTCCTCAGCCCGGCGCCCAAGCCGGCGCCCCCGCCGCCGGCTCCGACAGTCGAGCAGCGCGAACGGGCCGAACAATGGCTCGCGCGGCCGATGGCCGAGTTGGTCCGCGCCTGGATCACCGCGATCAACGGCCACCCCGAGCGCTGGCAGGGTCGATTGCGGCTGCGCGCGAGCGACGAGCAGCTCGATCATCTCGCCCAACGCCTCGGCTGCCGGCCGCCGCGCGCGCTGCGCGAGTTCTATGCGAGCTGCAACGGCGTGTCGCCGATGTCCGGCGAGTTTCCGCACCTGCTGCTGCCGGCCCAGGCGCTGGTACGCGGCCACGAGCACCGGCCACCGCTGTCGCAGCAGTGCCGGCGGCGCCTGGACGAGTCACCCGACCCGGACGGCGAACCCGCCGCGGCGCTGCGCATCGAACCGGCGCCGCTGCTGCCGACGGCCGCGCTGGCGCGCGACGAGCTGTCCACCGACGAGGTCGACCGGTTGCTGGCGCTGGAGGTTCCCCGCCTCGGCTGCGGCGTGACGATGAACGTCGACGCGGACGGCGGGTTCGCGCGCGGCGTCGTGTTCGAGCTGGACGGCACGCGCGCGATCTGCCACGACAGCCTCGCGCACTGGCTGGCGACGCAGACCGCGCTGCTCGGCCGCGCGGCCCCGATGGCGATCAGCGCGCCGGCGGCTTGATCGAGATCACGTGCCCGACCTGCCACGGCCGCTCGAGGCGGGCGTGCGCGGCGGCGATCTCGCGCAGCCGCGACAGCAGCGATTCGGTCATCGGCGCCGTGCGGCGCAGACGCATGTCGACGTGCGCCGAGATCGACTCGTAGGTGGCCGCCAGGTAGCCGTCGTCGGCGTGGAACATCTCCTGGTAGAAATGGATCCGCTTGTGGTCGACCTCGAGCAGCCGCGCCTCGAAGCGCAGCCGGTCGCCTTCCTTGACCTCGCGAACGAAATGCAGGTGCGATTCGAGCGCGAACGTCGATGCGTGGTTCGCCTTGCGGTACGCGGTATCCAGGCCCAGCCAGTCGAAGAACGGGTCCGAGGCGAGGTCGAACACGACGTGGTAGTAGCCGACGTTCATGTGCCCGTTGTGGTCGATGTACGCGGGCAGGACCGTGGCCTCGCCCCCCTTGTACGGCGTTTCGATGCTCGTCGTCTCGGTCGTCATTCGCTCCACTCCCCTCTTTCGACCAGCACGTCGCGCAGGATCTGCAGGCCCTCGACGACCACCGGCATGCCGCCATAAGTGACCTGCTGGAAGATCACCTCGGCGACGGCCTCGCGGCTGGCGCCGACGTTCATCGCCGCATGGATGTGCGCGCGCAGCTCGTGGCCGCGGTTGAGCACCGTCAGCGACGCGACCGCGCACAGCTCGCGCTGCACCTGCGGGATCACCTCGCGCGAATACAGCACGCCGGTGAAGAACAGCGACAGCTCGCGCGCCAGGCCGGCGTCGAACTTCTTCCACAGATCGAATCCCACACCGCTCTTGAGCGACGAGAACAGCAGCTTGGCCGTGTCTTTCGTGCGCTGGATCTTCTCGGACTCTTCCATCGGGGTCTCCTCGTCTCGTGCGAATGGCCGGCCCCGCATCGGGCCGCATGCCGGTGCCCGCAGTGTAGCGGACACGACCGCCGGGCCGCCGCCGGCGTCCGGGGGTTCGATTGGCCGATACAATGCCCGGATGCTCGGATTACCCCCCATCACCCAGGCCCTGCTGATCATCAACGTCCTCGCCTGGCTGCTGCAGACGCAGGCGGGCGACCTGATGCTGTACTGGCTCGCGCTGTGGCCGGTCGCCTCCCCGCTGTTCGAACCCTGGCAGGTGCTGACCTACGCGTTCCTGCATGGCGGCCTCGCGCACCTGGCGTTCAACATGTTCGGCCTGATGATGTTCGGCGCCGAGCTCGAGCGCGTCTGGGGCCCGCGCCGCTTCCTCGCGTTCTACCTGATCAGCGTGCTGTTCGCCGCGCTGGCGCAAGGGACCGTCACCGCGATGACGGGCAGCCCATACCCGACGGTCGGCGCCTCGGGCGGCCTGTTCGGGCTGCTGGTCGGCTTCGCGATGGTCTTCCCGCACCGGCGGATCACGCCGCTGATCCCGCCGATCCCGATGCCCGCCTGGCTGTTCGTGACGATCTACGGCCTGATCGAGCTGGCGATGGGTGTCTCGGGCACCGCCAGCGGCATCGCGCATTTCGCGCACCTGGGCGGCCTGGTCGGCGGCTGGCTGACGATCCGCTACTGGCGCGGCCAGTTGCCGTTCGGCAGGCGGCGTTAGGAGGATGACGATGCCGATCACGCAGCCTTGTTCCCCGCCGCCGGCGCGCAGCCGCGTCGAGGGTTTCTTCGATCCGGCCACGTCGACGATCAGCTACGTGCTGTACGAGCACGACGGCGGCCCGTGCGCGATCGTCGACCCGGTGCTCGACTACGACGCGAAGGCCGGCCGCACGTCGACCGGCTCGGCGCAGCGCATCGTCGACTTCGTGCGCGAGCACGCGCTGCGCGCGCAATGGCTGCTCGAGACGCACGCGCATGCCGACCACCTGTCGTCGGCGCCCTGGCTGCGCCGGCAGCTCGGCGGGCAGATCGTCATCGGCCGGCAGATCACCACCGTGCAGCGGGTGTTCAACGACGTGTTCCATCTCGAGCCGGAGTTCCGGCTCGACGGTTCGCAGTTCGACCGCCTGCTGGACGCCGACGAGACGCTGCCGCTGGGCACGCTGACGATCCGCGCGCTGCACGTGCCGGGCCACACGCCGGCCGACATGGCGTACGCGGTCGAGGAAACACCCGGCGAGCCGGCGCTGGTCTTCGTCGGCGACACGCTGTTCATGCCCGACCTGGGCAGCGCCCGCTGCGACTTCCCGGGCGGCGACGCGCGCACGCTGTACCGGTCGGCGCAAAGGCTGCTGAGGCTGCCGCCGCGGACGCGGCTGCTGATGTGCCACGACTACCCGCCGCCCGGACGCGAGGCGCGCTGGGAGACGACGGTCGCCGAGCAGCGCCGCGACAACATCCACCTGCGCGACGGCATCGACGAAGACAGCTTCGTGCAGATGCGCACGACGCGCGACCGCACGCTGGGCATGCCGACGCTGATGCTGCCGGCGATCCAGGTCAACATCCGCGCCGGCGACCTGCCGCCGCCCGAGGCCAACGGCGTGCGCTACCTGAAGATTCCGGTCGACCTGCTGTGAGCGCGCCCAACGACACTTCGACGAACGCCGCGCCACGCCCCCGGCCCACCCGCGCCACCTACCGCCACGGCGACCTGCGCCGCGCGCTGCTGCAGGCCGGCATCGAGCTGGCCCGCTCGGGCGGCCCGTCGGCGATCGTGCTGCGCGAGGCGACGCGGCGCGTCGGCGTCGTGCCCAACGCCGCGTACCGGCATTTCGCCAGCCACCTGGAGCTGTTGCAGGCGGTGCGCGCGCACGCGCTGTCGCAGGTGGCGATCGCGATGGAAAAGGAGCTGGCGGCGATCGACGCCGACCAGCCGGCGGCCGACTACGCGCGCGCCTGCCTGCGCGCCGTCGGGCTCGGCTACCTGCGCTACGCGCAGGCCGAACCGGGCCTGTTCAAGACCGCGTTCACGGTGCCCGACCCGATCGATCCGAACCCGCCGCCCGACCCGGCCAAGGCCGGCCGCAGCGGCCGCAATCCGTTCGAGCTGCTCGGCGACGCGCTGGACCGGATGGTGCAGGCCGGTCTGCTGGCGCCGGACCGGCGCCCCGGCGCCGAATACCTGGCCTGGTCGGCCGTGCACGGCCTGGCCTACCTGGTGCTGGACGGGCCGCTCAGGGCGGCGCCGCCGATGATGATCCTGAGCCTGTCGCAGCGGCAGCTCGAGATGATCGAGTACGGGCTGACCGCGCCCGTGCTGCTGGCGCGGAGCTGACCACGGGCCGAAACCGCCCGGCTCGCGTCACCAGGTATCGACCCACGGACGGCGCTTGCCCTCGGGCGGCGGCGCCTTCGGCGGCATCGCCTTCAGGCCGGCGACGATCCAGCGGCGCGTCATCGCCGGATCGATGACGTCGTCGATCTCGAACAGCGCCGCGGCGCTCAGCGCCTTGCCCTGCTCGTACATGCCGGCCACGCGCTTGTCGAACGCCGCCTTGCGCTCGACCGGATCCTCGATCGCCGCCAGCTCGTTGCGATAGCCGAGCTTGACCGCGCCTTCGAGCCCCATGCCGCCGAACTCGCCGGTCGGCCAGGACACCGCGAAGAACGGCGAATGGAAGCCGCCGCCGGCCATGCCCTGCGCGCCCAGGCCATAAGCCTTGCGCAGCACGACGACGAACAGCGGCACGCGCAGGTTGGCGCCGACGACGAACGGCCGGCAGCAGTGGCGCACCAGCGCGCCTTTCTCGTAGTCGGGGCCGACCATGTTCCCGGGCGTGTCGCACAGCGACACCAGCGGGATGTCGAACGCGTCGCACAACTGCATGAAGCGCGCGACCTTGTCGGCCGCGTCGCTGTCGATCGCGCCGCCCAGGTGCATCGGGTTGTTGGCGATGACGCCGACCGGACGGCCTTCGATCCGCATGAACGCGGTGATCATCGCGGCGCCGAAGTGCTTGCGCAGCTCGAGCAGCGAGCCGTCATCGGCCAGCACCTCGATCACCTTGCGCACGTCGTACACGCGCAGCCGGTTCTCGGGAATGATCCGGCGCAGCAGCCGCTGGTCCGGCGCCGACCATTGCTCGACGCGGCCCTGGAAGAACGACAGGTACAGCTTGGCGACCGCGACGGCCTCGGCTTCGTTCTCGACCGCGACGTCGACGACGCCGCTGCGCGTCTGCACGTCGATCGGACCGACCTCGTCCGGGTGGAACACCCCCAGGCCGCCACCCTCGATCATCGCCGGCCCGCCCATGCCGATCGACGAGTTCCTGGTCGCGATGATCACGTCGCAGCAGCCGAGCAGCACCGCGTTGCCGGCGAAGCAGCGGCCCGAGGCGATGCCGACCAGCGGCACCGCGCCGCTGAGCTTGGCGAACAGTGCGAACGCGGTCGTGTGCAAATTGGCCGCGAAGACCTGGTCGGTATCGCCGGGCCGTCCGCCGCCGCCTTCGGTGAACAGCACGACCGGCAGCTTCCACTGCGCGGCCAGCTCGAACATCCGGTCCTTCTTCGCGTGGTTCTTCTTGCCCTGCGTGCCGGCCAGCACCATGTAGTCGTACGACATCGCGACGACGCGCGACAACTCCTCGCCGAACAGGTGGCCGTTGACGTGGCCGATGCCCATCACCAGCCCGTCGGCCGGCGTGCGCCGGATCAGCTCGTCGATCGTGTTGCGCGCGCGCCGCGCCGCGAACACCAGCGAGCCGTACTCGACGAACGAGCCCTCGTCGCACAGATCGTCGATGTTCTCGCGCGCCGTGCGCAGGCCCGCCTGGTGGCGCTTGGCGACCGCCTCGGGCCGCGCCTCGTCGTGCGTGAACGCCTGCCGGCGCATCACCTCGGCCAGGTCCGGACGAATCTCGTCGAGGTCGACCTCCTCCTGCTCGCCGACGTGCTCGCCGACGCTGTCGTCGGTCTCGATAGACAGCAGCCGCTGCCCCTCGAACACCGTCTCGCCCGGCTGCACGGCCAGCGCGCGAACCTGGCCGGCGGCCGGCGCGGCGATCACGTGCTCCATCTTCATCGACTCGATGATCAGCAGCGGCTGCCCGGCCTTGACCGGCTCGCCGACCGTGATCGACACGCTGACGATCGTGCCCTGCAGCGGCGCCTCGACGCCGCGGTACGCATCGTCGTCGGCCTGGCCGTTCGCGTCGGCGCGCGCCGCGCTGCGCGACTTGCCGTGCACGAGCACCGCCAGCGGATCGTTGCGATCGACCTGCGCGGCGGCGGTCGCCGACGCCGACCCGGCGGCCGCCGCGCCCGCGCCCCCTGGCGCCGCCTGTCCCGCTGCGACATCGGCGGGAACGAACAACTGCTGGTGCGCGGTCTGCGCGGCGATCGTCGCCGCGTGCCGCTCGACGAAGCGCGTGTCGATCCGTCCGTCGACGAACTCGGGCAGGCGGATCAGGTTCTGCAGCATCGGCAGGTTCGTCGATACGCCGGCGATGCCGAACTCGCAGGCCGCCCGATACGCCTTGGCGGCGGCGGCCGCCAGCCCGCCGTGGCGCGCGTGGACGATCAGCTTGGCCAGCAGCGAGTCGTAGCGCGGGCTGGTCTTGTAGCCGGCATAACCGAACGCATCGACGCGGATGCCCGGCCCCGACGGCGGATCGAAGCGCGTCAGCGTGCCGCCGGCCGGCCGCACGCTGCCGTCGGGCTTCAGCGTCTCCATGTTGACGCGCAACTGGATCGCGCAGCCGACCGGCGGCGGAACGTCCCCCACGGCGAGCCCCACGTCGGCCAGCGACGCGCCCATCGCGATCCTGAGCTGCGTCTGCACGAGGTCGACACCGGTGATCTCCTCGGTGATCGTGTGCTCGACCTGCAGCCGCGGATTGGCCTCGATGAACGCGAAGCCGGCGTTCGGGTCGGTCGCCGCGCGCGCCGCGTCGACGAGGAACTCGAACGTGCCCAGGCTGCGGTAAGCGACCTTGCCGGCCATCGCCAGCGACGCGGCGATCAGCCGGTCGCGCACGCCCGGATGCAGCGCCGGCGCCGGCGCGATCTCGACGATCTTCTGCCGCTCGCGCTGCAGGCTGCACTCGCGCTCCCACAGGTGCGTGACGCCGCCCTGGCCGTCGCCGATCACCTGGATCTCGACGTGGCGAGCCGAGGTCACGAGCTGCTCGACGTAGACGGCGTCGTTGCCGAACGACTTCTTCGCCTCGGACTGGCAGCGTTCATAAGCGCCGTCGAGCTCCTCGAGCTTGGTCACGATGCGCATGCCGCGTCCGCCGCCGCCGGCGATCGCCTTGATCATCATCGCGCCGCCCTCGCCCAGCGACGCGAGGAAGTCGCGCGCCTGCGCCAGCGTCGTCGGTCCCTGCGTGCCCGGCATCACCGGCACCTGGCAGGCCTCGGCCAGCTCGCGCGCGCGCGCCTTGTCGCCGAACAGCTCGAGCGCGTCGGGCAGCGGCCCGACGAAAGTGATCCCTGCTTCGGCGCAACGCCGCGCCAGCTCGGCGTTCTCGCTCAGGAAGCCGTAACCGGGGTGGATCGCGTCGCAGCCGGCGGCCTGCGCCGCGGCGACGATCTGGCCGATGTCGAGGTAGGCGAGCGCGCCGACGCCGTCGAGCCGATGGCTTTCGTCGGTCTTGCGCACGTGCAGCGACGCGGCATCGTCGTCCGGGTAGACGGAGACCGTGGGCAGGCCGAGCTCGGCCGCGGCCCGCGCGATGCGGATCGCGATCTCGCCGCGATTGGCGATCAGCAGTTTGTTGAACGAGGACATGGTGTTTCCAAAGGAGGAGGCTCGAATGTATCGGAGATCAACGGTGCCGCATCGTCGGATCGAGCGCGACGCGCAGCGACTCGCCCAGCGCGTTGAACGCCAGCGCGGTCAGCAGGATCGCGATGCCCGGCGCGTACATCTGCTCGGGGGCGATCTCCATGTACTGGTAGGCGCGCGCCAGCATCGCGCCCCAGCTCGGATCGGGCGGCTGCACGCCCAGGCCCAGGAAGCTCAGGCTCGCCTCGGCCAGCAGCGCGATCGCCAGCAGCATCGTCACCTGCACGAGCACCGGCTGCACGGCGTTGGGCAGCACGTGGCGCAGCAGGATCCGCGGCAGGCTCGCGCCGAACACGCGCGCCGCGTCGACGTACAGCTCCTGCTTGACGATCAGCGTCTGCGCGCGCACCAGCCGCGCGAGCTGCGGCGAGAACACGATGCCGACCGAGACCATGCTGTTGGTCAGGCCGATGCCCAGCGCGCCGGTCACCGCGATCGCCAGCACGATCGCCGGAAACGACAGCAAAGTGTCGATCAGGCGGCTGATCACGTCGTCGACCCAGCCGCCGACGAAACCGGCGACCAGGCCCACCGGCACGCCGATCACCAGCGCGACGGCGACCGCCAGGAAGCTCGCGTACAGCGTCGCCGGCGCGCCGTGGATCAGCCGGCTGAACACGTCGCGGCCCAGGTCGTCGGTGCCCAGCAGGTGCGCGGCCGACGGCTCGGCCAGCGTCAGCGACGCGTCCTGCGCGGTCGGCGCGTACGGCGCGATCACCGGCGCCAGCAGCGCGACCGCCGCCAGCAGCAGCAGGAACAGCAGGCTGATCGCGCCGCGCTTGTCGCGCCGCGCCCAGCGCGTCAGGGACGACATCATCGGTTCACCCTCGGGTCCAGCACCGTGTACAGCACGTCGACGATCAGGTTGACGACGATGACGATCAGCACCATCGCCAGCACGATGCCCTGGATCACCGGAAAGTCCTTGTTGATCGCCGAATGCACGACCGTGCTGCCCACGCCCGGGATCGCGAACACCGCCTCGATGACGACGGTCGCGCCCAGCAGCCGGTTGAACAGCAGGCCGATCACGGTCAGCAGGTTGACGCTGACGTTCTTGAGCCCGTGCTTCCACAGGATCTGGCCCGACGACAGCCCCTTGGCGCGCAGCGTGCGCACGAACTGCGAGCCCAGGATCTCGATCAGCGAGCTGCGCAACTGCCGCGCCACCTCGGCGATGCCGCCCGAGGCCAGCGCGATCGCCGGCAATGTCGCGAAGTGCAGCGCGCGCAGCGGATCCTCGCCGAACGGCGCCGAGCCGGTCGCCGGAAACCACGGCCGCTCGAGCGCGAAGCTGGCCACCAGCAGCATCGCCAGCCAGAAGTTGGGCACCGCCACGCCGACCGAGGCCGCGCCCGACACGAAGCCGTCGAGCCGGCTGCCCGGCCGCGTCGCCGCCAGGATGCCCATCGGGATGCCGATCAGCAGCGACAGCACCAGCGCGTAGACGACCATCAGCAGCGTCGCCGGAAAGCGCTCGAGCGCCATGTTCAGCACCGGCTCGCCGGACAGGATCGATCGCGACAGATCGCCGTGCAGCGCATGCCACAGCCACGAGCCGTACTGCATCAGCATCGGCCGGTCCAGGCCGTAGAGCTGGCGGATCTCGGCGATCCGCTCGGTCGACGCGCTCTCGCCGGCCAGCGTCACCGCGATGTCGCCGGGCACGAGCTGCATCAGCCCGAACACGATGAACGTGGCCAGCAGGATGACCGGCACGAACTGCACCAGGCGCCGGCCGATCAGCCGCAAGCGTTTGCGATCCATGCGCCGCGATCTCCAGTCGGATGCTCAGGCCGTCAGGCTGATCAGGTCGAACTTGGGCTTGCCGAGCAGGCTCGGCTTGTAGCCGGCCACGTTCGGCCCCATCGCGACCAGCTCGGGCGGGAACGCCAGCGGCACGACCAGCGCCAGGTCGGTGACGATCTTCTGCACCTTGGCCAGCGCGCGCTTGCGCCCCTCGAGATCGTCGAGCGAGCGGCTGGCCAGCAGCGCGGCCGTCAGCTCGGGCGAGGCCTCTAGTTGCGACGCGTTGAAGTACGCGTTCTTCATGTACATCAGCGCGTAGCTGAGCGACGGATCGGGCCGCCCGGTCCACGCCGACAGCAGCCCGTCGCCCTGCTTCTCGACGAAGTACTGCGCGCTCTTCTCGGCGATCGAGCCGTTGGTGAAGCGCGCGCGGATCCCCGCCTTGCGGAACTGCTCGATCAGGATCTCCTGCCGCTGCACCGAGGCCTGGTCGGTATAGCCGAGCAGGCTCAGCTCCAGGCCGTCCTTGTGGCCGGCCTCGGCCAGCAGCTTGCGGGCCAGCTCGGGATCGTGCGGCCAGCAGTTGGCCAGCGACTTGTCATAAGCCCAGTGCGTGCTCGGCAGGTTCATCCACGCCGCCTCGCCCAGGCCCGCCATCGTCAGCTTGACGTAGGTGTCGCGATCGACCGCGTGGTTCAGCGCGCGGCGCACGCGCACGTCGGCCAGCGCGCCCTTGCCGAAGTTCAGGTAGATCTGCTGGCAATACAACGTCGAGCCGACGACCGACTTGAGCCCCTTGGCCCGGTCGATCACCTGCTTCTGGTTCGGCTGCAGGCTGTACGCGAAGTCGTTCTGCTTGGCGATCAGCGAGCGCAGGCCGGTGTTCAGCTCGGGGATGATCGCGAACTCGATGCCGTCGAGGTAAGGCATGCCGGGCCGCCAGTACGCGTCGTTGCGCGTGACGACGATCTTCTGGTTGTCCGACCAGCTCACGAACTTCCACGGCCCGGCGCCGACCGGCTTGCGGTCGTGCTCGTTGCCCAGCGCCTGCGCGGCCTTGGGCGACACCATCATGCCGGCCCGGTCCGACAGGATCAGCGGCAGCGCCGAATCGGCCTGCGTCAGCTTCAGCGCGACCTGGTGCGGCCCGACGATCTCGACCCGCTCGACGGTCGCCAGGTCGGCCTTGATGTTCGAGCGCTGCGAGGTCTTCGCGCGCTCGATGTTGAACTTGACCGCCTCGGCGTCGAACGGCGCGCCGTCGTGGAAGGTCACGCCCTTGCGCAGGTTCAGCAGCAGCGTCTTGTTGTCCGGATAGCTCCACGACTCGGCCAGCCCCGGTTGCGGCTTCAGCGTCTCGTAGTCCCATTCGATCAGCGTGCTGAAGATCGGGAACAGGAACGCGTGGTCCGAGCCGGCGCCGCCGGTGGCCGGATCCAGGCTCGACGGATTGGCCGGCGCCGATACCCGGAGCACGCCGCCCTTGCGCGGCGCCGCCTGCGCCCACGCGGCGCCGGGCACGGCCAGGCCGCCGGCCGCCGCCGCTCCCGTCACGCAGGCGCCGGTCAGCAGCGAGACCAGCTCGCGGCGCGATACGTTGACCGGCGCGCCGGCGTCTCGTCCGCCGCGCGTCGTCGCGTCCGGCCGGGCCGTGTCGGTGGTCGGGAATCGGGAAATCGTCATGCGGGGTCTCCTCAGGGGGCGGTAAGGGGCAGTAGGGGCGCTAACGGGGCGATAAGGGGCGTTGACGGATACGGATAGGGCGAGCGGTGGACGTCGATCCGGTGGAACACGGGCCGTCGCGCTACACGTGGTGGCAGGCGACCCAGTGCCCGTCGCGCACCTCGCGCCATTCGGGCACCTTCTGCGCGCAATCGGCCTGCGCGATCGGGCAGCGGGTCCGGAACCGGCAGCCGGACGGCGGCGACACCGGGCTCGGTATCTCGCCGGTCAGCACCACGCGCTCGCGCGTGCGCATCGCCTTGGGCAGCGGCGTCGGCTCGGCCGACATCAAGGCCCGCGTATACGGATGCTTGGGGTTGTCCGACAGCTCCTGCGCCTCGCCGAGCTCGACGAAACGGCCCAGGTACATGACCGCGATGCGGTCGCTGATGTGCGACACGACGCCGAGGTCGTGCGTGATGAACACGTAGGTCAGGCCGAACTCGCGCTGCAGGTCGGCGAACAGGTTCAGGATGTCGGCCTGGATCGACACGTCCAGCGCCGCGACCACCTCGTCGCAGACGATCATCTTCGGACGCAGCGTCAGCACGCGCGCGATGTTCACGCGCTGCTTCTGCCCGCCGGACAGCTCGTGCGGATAGCGTTCGGCGAACTCGGCGCGCAGGCCGACGCGATCGAGCACCTGCAGCACGCGCTCGTCGCGCCGGGCGCGCGGCAGGTCGCCGAGGATGTCCATCGGCTCGCGGATGCTCGCGCCGATCGACATCCGCGGATCGAGCGAGGCGTTCGGATCCTGGAACACGACCTGGAAGTCGCGCCGGCGCACGCGCAGCTCGCGCGGCGACAGCGAGTACGGATCCATCCCGTCCAGCAGCATCCGCCCGCCGGTGGGCTTTTGCAGCAGCACCAGCGCGCGGCCCAGCGTCGACTTGCCCGAGCCCGACTCGCCGATGACGCCGAAGGTCTCGCCAGCGCGCACGCCGAAGCGCACGCCATCGACGGCCTTGACCGTCTCGCCCGCGTGCCCGACCGGAAAGTGCACGCACAGGTCCTGGATGTCGATCAGGTCGTTGCCGCTCATGCCAGCGCTCCCGGCAGATCGAGCTCGGCCTGGCGCACGCAGCGCACGCGCCGGTCGGCGCGCGCCGCGGCCTCCAGCACCTGGCGCGCCTCGCACGGCGGC
>JASGFT010000141.1:0-13031 GCA_047605425.1 Burkholderiaceae bacterium
CGGGATCGTCCTGGCGCGACGAGCGGCCGTGGCGGGTTCGTTCACAGATTCTCAGGACTCCGGAGACGCCTGAGCCTGCGGCAGCCACGCGAACGCCAGCGTGCCCGCCGCCAGCATCACCGCCATCGCCAGCAGCGCCGCCTTGAAGGTCTCGATGCCGTGCCGCGCCGCCCAGGTGCTGGCCACGCCGGTCGCCCACTGCATCAGCGCCACGCCGAGAAACATGCTGCTGTTGGCCAGCGCGATGATCCGTCCGGTCTGCTGCGGCGCATAGGCGTTCTTCATGTACGCGTACTGCCAGATGCCGTAGCCCGACAACAGGCCGGCGACGATCGCGCCGACGATGTCGATGGCCTGCGATCGCGTGAACGCCATGACGGCCAGGATGGCGGCCAGCGTCAGCGCCAGCCCGACCATCGTGCGCGTGCGGCGGCGGCCGCCCGGATCCAGTCGCCCGAACAGCGTCGGCCCGATCATCGCGCCGACGGTCATCACCACCGCGACGTTGCCGACCACGATCAGCGAGACGCCATGGCGCTCCTGCAGCAACGGGCCGAGCCACAGGCCGCGCAAGGTCATCATCGACGCATAGGACACCAGCGCGAAGCACAGCAGGCCGGCGGTATGGCGAATGCGCAGCAACGGCAGCAACTCGCGCAGCGCGCGCAGGAAACCCTGCTGCGGCGCCGGCGGCTGGGCCGGGAGCGGCGCGATCGGCCGCAAGCGGACGAAGACCGCGATCAGGCCGGTGGACAACGCCGCCAGCGCCGCCAATGACCAGTAGCCGAGGCGCCAGGAACCGTGCTCGACGATGTAGGCGAGCGGCGTGCCCGTGTACAGGATGCCCAGGCTAGAAAAGCTCATGCAAAGGCCGGACAGCGAGGTGAAGCGCGAACTGTCGAACTCGCGCGCGACGAACACCGTGCAGGCCAGGAAGGCCGGCGCGCAACCGAGTCCGATCAGCACCTGGCCGATCAGCAGCGCCTCATAAGCGGGCGCGCACGCGCACACGGCCGCGCCGACCACGGCCAGCGGCGCCGCGGTAAGCACGGTGCGGCGCGGACCATAGACGTCGAGCGCGACGCCCATCATGAACTGGCTCAGGCCGAAGGTCAGATGAAAGGTGGCCGACCACGAACCCAGTTGCCGGGTCGTCATGCCGAGTTCCTGCGCCAGCGGAACGCTGAAGATCGACGCGACGGTACGAAAGGCCTGGCTGACGGCAAAGCCGCCGGCCAGGATCAGCATCATGGCCAGCGGACTCAGCGAATACCGGCGATCCGGGGTGGATGCGTCAGGCCGTCGATCCATCCGCACCCTGCCGCACGCGTAGTCCGTTCTCGATCTCTCGCATCCGCTGCGGCCGGACCACCCGTGCGACCTCCACCCCATCGCGCAGGAACACCAGCGTCGGCCACAGTTTGACGCCGTAGCCGCCGCCCAGCGCCTCGCCGGGGCCGTCCTCGATCTTCAGGTGAGCGACGTCGTCGCGGCCGGCCAGCGCATCGCGAACCAGCGGCTGCGCGCGCTGGCAGTGGATGCACCAGGGCGCGCCGAACTCGACGACGGTCGCGCCCGGAAGCGCGTCGATCTCGGCGCGCGTCGGGACGACGATCAGGTAATCGGCGGCATACGGCATCGATCAGCCTTCTCCACCGGCAGTGCCGCCCTCGCCTTGTCCGTTCCCGTTCAACTGGCTCAACGCCTGCCGCAGGCTGTCCAGGTCCGGCGGCCGCACGACCCGCGCCACTTCCGCGCCGTCGCGCAGGAACACCAGCGTCGGCCACAGCTTGACGCCGAAGCTGCGACCCAGCCGCTGGCCCGGGCCATCCTCGACCTTGATATGCGCGACGTCGTCGCGCGCCGACAGCGCCTGCTCGATCAGCGGCTGCGCGCGCCGGCAATGGCCGCACCAGGGCGTGCCGAACTCGACGACGGTCAGGCCGCGAAGCCGGTCGAGCGCCTCGCGCATCGGCGGCTCCGCCAGGTGCACGGCGGCATAGGGCATCGGCGATCTCCTTCGAAAACGATCGATCGGATGCCAATATACTCGTCTCGATTCGGAAGGAAGCCGCAGTGGATCTGCCCGACAACTACCCCGAGTTCATCGAGACGATCAAGCAGCGGGTGGCGGCGGCGCGGCTGGCCGCCGCCCGGGCCGTGAACCGGGAATTGGTTTCGCTCTACTGGGACGTCGGCGAGGCAATCCTCCGGCGCCAGCGGGAACACGGCTGGGGACAGTCCGTGGTTGAACGCATCGCGGCTGACCTGCGAGCAGCCTTCCCCGGGGTGCAGGGCTTTTCAGCCCGCAATGTCTGGGACATGCGACGCCTGGTCGAAACCTATACACAGCCCGAGTTTCTGCGACAAGCTGTCGCAGAAACTTCACCCCGCCTTCCCACAGGACACCCCAGCAGGCGGCGTCGCCCTGGCACGCCGCCGCCGCAGGAGGGTCCGGCAGCCATCCCGATTCTGCGACAGCTTGTCGCAGAAGTCCCGTGGGGCCATCACCTGCTCATCCTGGCCAGGACACAGGCGCCGGCACAGGCCCTGTACTACCTGCGTGCGACAGCCCGGATGGGCTGGAGCCGCAACGTATTGCTCAACCAGTTGAAGGCAGGTGCCTTCGAGCGCTCGGCCACTGAGGGCAAGAGCCACAATTTCCCGCGGGTGTTGGACAGCCACCTGGCGGAGCAGGCCGAGGAGGCCCTCAAGAGCAGCTACAGCCTGGAGTTCCTGGGTCTGCGCAAAGCAGTCAAGGAACGCGAGCCGGAGGACCAGTTGATCGATAAGCTGCGCGACTTCATCCTCGAACTGGGCTACGGCTTCTGTTTCATCGGTCGGCAGCACCGCTTGACGCTCGGGCGCAAAGAGTACTTCATCGACCTGCTGTTCTATCACCGCTTTCTCAAGGCGCTGGTGGCAATCGAACTGAAGGTCGGCCCCTTCCAGCCTGAGTACGCGGGCAAGATGGACTTCTATCTGAACCTGCTCAACGAGAAGGAGCGCGCCCCGGATGACTCGCCGTCGATCGGCATCATCCTGTGCGCGGAGAAAGACAACCTCGAGGTCGAGTTCGCCCTGCGCAGCAAGGCCAACCCCATCGGTGTGGCGGAATACCACCTGCAGCCCCAGTTGCCGCAGGATCTTCGCGGCAAGCTCCCGTCCCCGCGCCAACTGCAACAGGCCGTGCGCTCTGCATTGCCCGGAAACCGGGATTCCGGAAGCCCCTCAAGAAAATGAAGCCGTGAGCCCCGGCACAGCACCATCCGCAAGCCATGCGAAGCCAAAGGATGGCGAGGGGGTAAGGGGATGGCGCCAAGGAGAAGTGACCTTCAATCGGCGATCTCCTTCGAAAACGATCGATCGAATACCAATATACTCGCCCCAAGCGCGGGCTTCCCGGCGCGACCGCCGTACCGCCGCCGGACTCGTCCGCCCCCGAAAACCCATCCAGGAGACCTCCCGATGACCTCTGCCGTCCAGACCCAGCTCGCCGATGGCGTGTTGACGATCACGATCAGCCGTGCCGACAAGAAGAATGCCCTGACCAACGACATGTACGGCGCGCTGGCCGACGCGATCGAATCGGCGGCTGCCGATACGTCGATCCGCGTGCTGCTGCTGCAGTCCGACGGCGACCTGTTCACGTCCGGCAACGACCTGGGCGATTTCGCCAAGCAATCGACGGGCAATGGCCCGGCCGTTCGCCACGTGTCGCGGTTCCTGAAGAACCTGGCGACGACGACGGTGCCGATCGTCGCGGCGGTCCAGGGCAAGGCGGTGGGCGTCGGCACGACGCTGCTGCTGCATTGCGACGTCGTCGTATTGGCCGAGGACGCGCAACTGATCACGCCGTTCGTCAACCTCGCCCTGATCCCGGAAGCCGCGTCGACGTGGCTGATGCCGGCGCGCATCGGCCACGTGCGCGCCTACGAGCTGTTCGCGCTGGGCGAGCCGCTGCCGGCCGCGTCGGCGCTGGCCTGGGGCCTGGCCAACCGCGTGGTGCCCAACGCCTCGCTGCGCGCCGAGGCGGCGGCGATCGCCAAGCGGATCGCGACCAAGCCGCTCGGCTCGCTGGCGGCGATGAAGGGGCTGATGCGCGATGCGCAGCAGATCCAGGCGCAGATGGACCGCGAGAGCGCGATCTTCTCCGAGCGCCTGAAAAGCGCCGAAGCGCGCGAGGCGTTCGCCGCGTTCGCCGAGAAACGGCCGCCTGACTTCAGCAAGCTGGGCTGAACGCGGCCGCGCCGGGCGTCGTCGATCAGGCGCGCCGGCCAGCCGCTTCGGCGGCTTCGGCGGCTTCGGCGGCTTCGGCGGCGGGCTTCGCCTGATCCGTCGGATTCGCGCGCAGCAAGACCGGTATCGACTTGGACGTCGGCGTGCCGGCATTGGCGGCAACCGCCGACAGCGGCACCAGCGGGTTGGTCTCGGGATAGTAGGCGGCGAGGCAGCCGCGCGGGATGTCATAAGCGACCAGCCGGAAACGCTCGGCGCTACGCTGCTGGCCGTCGTCCCAGACCGTGTGCAGATCGACCCGGTCGCCGTCCTTCATGCCCAGCGCGCGGATGTCGTCGCGGTGGATGAACACGACGCGGCGCTGGCCGTAGACGCCGCGGTAGCGATCGTCCATGCCGTAGATCGTCGTGTTGTACTGGTCGTGCGATCGCATCGTCTGCAACGAGAACACGAGGGTGTCGCGCACCCTGGCGCGGGCGCGATGCACGGGCGTGTCGCGCGGCACCGGATGCGCGAAGAAATGCGCGTTGCCGTCGGCCGTATCCCAGACGCGCTCGCTGGCGGGATTGCGCAGCCGGAACCCCCCGGGCCGCGCGACCCGCCGGTTGAAGTCGGCGAAGTCGTCGAACACCCGCTCGATCAGGTCGCGGATGCGGCGGTAATCGTCGACGAGCCACAGCCAGCGCGTGCGCGAGCGTTCGCCGAGCGTGGCGGCCGCCAGCCGCGCGATGATCGCCGGCTCGGACAGCAGATGCCCGGAGGCCGGCGGATTGATGCCCATCGACAGATGGACCATGCTCATCGAGTCCTCGACGGTCACGCCCTGCGGGCCGGCCGCCTGCACGTCGATCTCGGTGCGGCCCAGGCAGGGCAGCAGCAGCGCGGCCTTGCCGTGCACGACGTGGCTGCGGTTCAGCTTGGTCGTGACGTTGACGGTCAGCTCGCAGCGGCGCAGCGCCTTCCAGGTCTGATGAGTGTCGGGCGTGGCGGCCGCGAAGTTGCCGCCCATCGCGAAGAACACCTTGCAGCGGCCGTCGAGCATCGCCTCGATCGATTCGACGACGTCCCAGCCGGGCGCGCGCGGCGGCTCGAAGCCGAACACCTCGCGCAGCCGATCCAGCAACGCGGCCGACGGTTTTTCCCAGATGCCCATCGTGCGGTCGCCCTGCACGTTGCTGTGGCCGCGCACCGGGCAGGCGCCGGCGCCGGGCCGGCCGAGGTTGCCGCGCAGCATCAGCAGGTTCGTGAACATCTGGATCGTCGCGACCGAGTGCGCATGCTGCGTGATGCCCATGCCCCAGCAGACGATGACGCTGCGCGCGGACGCGTAGAGGTCGGCGGCCTGATGGATCTGCTCCCGGCTCAGTCCCGATTCGGCGACGATCTCGTCCCAGTCCTGCGCGCGCAGGTCGGCGGCCAACGCGTCGAATCCGCGGGTATGCGCGGCGATGAACTCGTGGTCGAGCAGCGCCTCGCCGGCGTCCGCGCGTTCGAGCAGCCGCTTCATCATGCCCTTGACGGCCGCCAGGTCGCCGCCGTTGCGCACGCGGTAGTAGTGGGTGCTGATCGGCGTGGAGCCGAGCGTGGCCATCTCCAGCTTGTCCTGCGGATCGGCGAAGCGCTCCAGGCCGCGCTCGCGCAGCGGGTTGAAGCTGACGATCCTCGCGCCGCGCTTATGAGCGGCGCGCAACTCGCCGAGCATCCGCGGATGGTTGGTGCCCGGGTTCTGGCCGAAGATGAAGATCGCATCGGCCTTCGCGAAATCGTCGAGCGTCACCGTGCCCTTGCCAACGCCGATCTGCGGCCGCATCGCGCTGCCGCTCGGCTCGTGGCACATGTTCGAGCAGTCGGGGAAGTTGTTGGTACCGAACTCGCGCACGAACAACTGGTACAGGAACGCCGCTTCGTTGCTGGTGCGGCCCGACGTGTAGAAAGCCGCCTGGTTCGGGTCGCTCAGCGCGTTCAGGTGGCGAGCGATCAGCGCGAAGGCCGCGTCCCATTCGATCGGAACGTAACGGTCGGCGGCGGCGTCGTACACCATCGGCCGCGTCAGGCGCCCCTGGTCCTCGAGCCAGAAATCGCTTTGTTCGGCCAGTTCCGACACCGTGTACCGCGCGAACAGCTCGGGGCCGGCGCGGCGCGCGGTCGCTTCGGCGGCCACCGCCTTGACGCCGTTCTCGCAGAACTCGAACGACGAGGCGTGGTTGCGGTCGGGCCAGGCGCAACCCGGACAGTCGAAACCGTCGGGCTGGTTGGCCGACAGCATCGTGCGCGCGCCCTTGACCGGGATGTCCTGGCGCACCAGCGTCCTGCCGACGCTGCGCAGCGCGCCCCAGCCGCCGGCCGGACCCTCGTAGAACTCGATTCGCTGCTCGCCCATCCGCGCCCCTCCGCTCGCCGCTCAGGCGGTACGCCGACCGACGCGATCACGACCGCGCACGGACCGCCAATATTGCCACGGCGGCGGATCCGGAAACGACTGCTTGAGGAACTCGACGAAGGCCCGCACGCGGTTGCTCGGATACCGGCGGCTCTGGTAGACGGCCAGGATCGGATCCTCCGCCTGCGCCTGGTGCTCGGGCAACAGCTCGACCAGCCGCCCCCGCGCCAGGTCGTCGGCCACCTGCACCTCGATCAGGCGCACGATGCCCATGCCGGCGCGGGCGAACTCGATCAGCATCGACGCCTGGTTCGAAAGATAGGCAATGACAAGCCGACAGCCAAGCCTCTACACTCGAAGCACGAAAAGCGGCTCGATGCAGGCCGCGGCGCGAGCGCCCGACCCGCCGGCGCGTCTCGACGAGCCTCGACAGGAGACCTGGCATGACCTCACGTCCAGCCGCGGCACCGGCCGGCGACGTCCGCATACGCGACTACGACGCGCTGATCATCGGCGCGGGTTTCTCGGGCCTTTACCAGCTCCACAAGCTGCGCGACGAACTCGGCATGAACGTGCGCGTGCTCGAGCAAGGCGCCGGCATCGGCGGCACCTGGTACTGGAACCGCTACCCGGGCGCGCGCTGCGACTCCGAGAGCTACTACTACTGCTATTCGTTCGACAAGCGGATCGAGCAGGAGTGGGAATGGAGCGAGCGTTACCCCGAGCATCCGGAGATCCGCAAGTACCTGGCCTTCGTCGCCGAGCGGCTCGACCTGATGCGCGACATCCAGTTGAACACCCGGGTGGTCGCCGCCCGCCGTGACGACGCGGCGAACACCTGGACCGTCGACACCGAGGGCGGCGAGCGCTTTCGCGCGCCGTTCCTGATCACCGCGGTCGGCTGCCTGTCGACCGCCAACGTGCCGAAGATCCCGGGCCTGGACCGCTTCGAAGGCCGGTGGTACCACACCGGCACCTGGCCGCACGAGGGCGTCGATTTCACCGGCAAGCGGGTCGGCCAGATCGGCACCGGCTCGACCGGCATCCAGGCCGCGCCGGTGATCGCCGGGCAGGCGGCGCACCTGACGGTCTTCCAGCGCACGGCCAACTACAGCATTCCGGCCCGCAACCGGCCGGTGACGCGGGAAGAGATCCAGCTCACCCGCGACCACTACGACGACATCTGGCGGCGCGCGCGGGCCGGCCCCAACGGCCATCCGTTCACGATCGCCGACCGCTCGGTGCTGAGCGTGTCCGACGACGAGCGCCAGAAGATCTTCGAGGCGGCATGGGAGCGCGGCGGCCTGCGCTTTCGCGCGTGGTTCAAGGACATCCTGACCGACAAGCGCGCCAACGACATCACGTCGGACTTCCTGCGCGCCAAGATCAAGGAGATCGTCAAGGATCCGAAGGTCGCCGAGATGCTGACGCCCCGCGATCACGGCTTCGCGACCAAGCGTCCGCCGGTCGACAGCGGCTACTTCGAGACCTTCAACCGCGACAACGTGCTGCTGGTGGACCTGAAGGCCGAGCCGATCGTCGAGATCACCGCCAAGGGCATCCGCACGTCGCGCCGCGAGTACGAGCTCGACATCATCGTGTTCGCGACCGGCTTCGACGCGCTGACCGGACCGCTGCTGAACCTGAACATCACCGGCAGCGACGGCCGGGCGCTGCGCGACGAATGGGCGGCCGGGCCGCGCACCTATCTGGGTCTGCAGACGCCGGGCTTTCCGAACCTGTTCACGATCACCGGCCCCGGCAGCCCGTCGGTGCTCTGCAACATGCCGATCGCGATCGAGCAGCACGTCGACTGGATCACCGATTGCCTGCGCGACATGCGCGCCCAGGGCATGACGCGCATCGAGGCCGATCGCGACGCCGCCGAGCGCTGGGTCGAGCACGTCAACGAGGCGGCCAACGCGACGCTGCTGCCGCAGGCCAGCTCGTCGTGGTACCTGGGCGCCAACGTTCCCGGCAAACCGCGCGTCTTCATGCCTTATGCCGGCGGCTTCGCTCGCTACGCCGGCATCTGCGACGACGTGACGAAGAACGGCTACCGCGGCTTCGCGCGGTCCTGAACCGGATGATGGGAGAAAAGATGTCCAACGTGCATCCGGATGTGCTGGCCTTGATCGCCGCCGCCAGGGCGGCGGGCAGCAAGCCGTTCGAGGCGATGGCCCCCGTCCAATGCCGCGAGGCCTACACGGCGCGGCGCGACCTGATGCAATGGCCGGCCGAGGCGGTCGCCGAGCGACGCGACTTCACGGTGCCCGGGCCGGCCGGGCCGATTCCGCTGCGCGGCTATCGTCCGGCGGGCAGCGCGGCCGACGAGGTGCTGCCCTGCCTGGTCTACCTGCACGGCGGCGGCTGGGTCATCGGCGACCTCGATTCGCACGATGCGCTGTGCTGCCGGCTCGCGAACCAGGCGCGCTGCAGCGTCGTCTCCGTGCACTACCGCCTGGCGCCCGAGCATCCGTTTCCGGCCGCGGTCGACGACTGCGCGGCCGCCTATGCCGCGGTCGTGGCCGACGCGGTCGCGCTGCGGATCGATGCGCGCCGCGTCGCGGTCGGCGGCGACAGCGCCGGCGGCAACCTGGCGGCCGTGCTGGCGCTGATGGGGCGCGACGGCGCGATTCCGGCGCCGATCCACCAGACGCTGCTGTATCCGGTCGTCGACATCGACAAGGGCCTGGACGACTACCCGCCGAACTCGCCGGGCATGATGCTGACCGGCGCGTCGATGGTGTATTTCCGCGATCACTACCTGCCGCGCGCGGCCGACCGCGCCGACTGGCGGGCCTCGCCGCTGAAGGCCGAATCGCTGGCCGGCCTGCCGCCGGCGCTGGTCGTCACCTGCGGCCACGATCCGCTGGCCGACGAGGGGCGCGCGTACGCGCAGCGGCTCGAGCGCGAAGGCGTGACCGTGGCGGCCCTGCACCTGAGCGACCAGACGCACGGTCTGGTGACGATGACCAAGGCGCTGGGACCGGCGATCGCGCTGCAGGATTTCGTGGCCGCCGCGCTGCGCGATGCGTTCCGGACGGCTCAGGCCGCGCCGGCGGCCGGCTGATTCGAGGCGAACGAATCGAGACGAACGATGAGGGGCCGGCCGCCGATCGGCCCGTACGACAGCGCGATGCAGCGACGCGGCCGTCACGGCGCGGCGCCGCGAACGCGAAGAAGCCGGCCGAACCGGCTCGACCACCAAAGGAGAAGCAGATGCACGAGACCACGAGCGGCAACGGCCGCCGCAATTTCCTGGGCGGCGCGGTCGCCGGCGCCGCGATCGCCGGCTTTCCGCACATCGCGCGCGCGCAGGCCAAGGTGATCAAGGTCGGCATGCCGACGATCCTTTCGGGCCGGGTCGCGGTCCTGGGAACCTCGAGCCGCGCGGCGGCGCAGGTGGCGTTCAACCAGATCAACGCGGCGGGCGGCATCGGCGGGCGCAAGTTCGAATTGGTCGAGCGCGACTCGAAAGGCCGGCCCGACGAGGCGGCCAAGGTCACGCGCGACCTGATCAACAACGACGGCTGCGAGATCATCCTCGACGCCGAGGCCTCGTCGGGCTCGTTCGCCGTGCACGAGGTGATCCGCGATCTCGGCGTGCTGTGCCTGCATACGTGCTCGGAGTCGTCGTCGCTGACCGCCGACCCGAAGCAGTTCGTGAAGACAGCCTTCCGCTGCGCGCGGCAGGGCATCCACGACGCGGTCGCCGGCGGCGCCTACGCGGCGCAGATCGCGAAGGAAAAAGGCCTGAAGCGCTGGGCGAGCTGCTCGCCTGACTACGCTTATGGCCGCGACAACACGGCCGAGTTCATCCAGTACGCGAAGGTCTTCGAACCGTCGATCGAGGTCGGCGAGCAGCTCTGGCCCAAGCTGTTCGCGCCCGACTACACGGAGAGCATCACCAAGCTGATGCAGGTCAAGCCGCAGGCCGTCTACTCGGCGCTGTGGGGCGGCGACCTGGTGGCGTTCATCGAGCAGTCGAACCTGTACCGGCTGTTCCAGAACGTCGCGTTCTTCTCGGGCGGGCTCGGCGATCCGCCGATCCTGACGGCGATCAAGAACCTGCCGCCGGGGCTGAACACCGCTTACCGGTACAACAAGAACTTTCCGGATTTCCCGGAGAACAAGGCCTTCAACGACGCGTTCGTCAAGGTCGCCTCGCACGAGCCCACCAACTGGGCTTGGCAGAACTTCGTGGCGGCGCACTTCATCTTCGAGGCGGTTCGGCGCACCGGCGGCAAGACCGACAGCGCGGCGCTGGCCGGCGAGATCAAGGGCGTGAAGCTGAAGACGCCGTTCGGCGTCGACGGCACGATCACGATGCGCGACAGCGATCACACGATCATCAATTACCCGGTGGCCTGGGGCAAGACGGTGCCCAAGGCGCCGTGGGTCGTCGACTACGTCGATACCGCGTGGTCGAAGATCCTCGAGCTCGAGAAGGACTGGAAGAAGGAAAAAGGCTTCGCCTGACCGCCGGCGCGCCGGCCCGCGCGCCCTGTTTCGGAGGATGACCGCCTTGGACCTCGACGCCCTCGTCGGATGCCTGTCGTCAGGCTCCTGCGCCGTCACGCAGATCTCGACCGCGCTGATCATCGGCATGCTGCTGTTCATGGTGGCGTCCGGGCTGTCGCTGATCTTCGGCGTGCTCGGCGTCATCAATTTCGCGCACGGTGCCTTCTACATGATCGGCGCGTACTTCACGTACGCCGCCTACCAGGCGACGTCGAGCTTCGCGCTGGCGTTCCTGGCCGGCGCGCTCGGCGTCGGCGTGGTCGGCATCGTGTTCGAGCGCTTCCTGATGAGCCGGGTCTACGGCAAGGACCTGCTGATGCAGTTGCTGGTCTGCTACGCGGTGATCCTGATCTTCGACGACCTGGTCAAGATCGTCGCCGGCCCCGAGTACAAGATGATGGGCATGCCCGAGTCGTTCGCGCTGCCGCCGTTCGAGCTCGGCGGCGGCTTCGTGCCGGCGTACTACGTGTTCATGATCGTCGCCAGCCTGGCGATCGGCGCGGCGCTGTGGTTGACGATCGAGAAGACGCGGGTCGGCAAGATCATCCGCGCGCTGGCCGTCAATCCGCAGATGGTCGGCGCGCTGGGCATCAATACCCGGGGGCTGTACGCCGGCGTGTTCTGCGCGGGCTGCGTGCTGGCCGGGGCGGCCGGCGCACTGGCGGCGCCGACGCGCACGCTGACGCCGGGCATGGGCCTGTCGATCCTGATCGAGAGCTTCATCGTCACGGTGATCGGCGGCATGGGCTCGATCGTCGGCGCGCTGATCGCGGCGCTGCTGATCGGCTTCACGCGCGCGTTCGGCGCGATCGGCTTTCCGCTGTTCGTCGACGGCATCATGTTCGCGATGATGGCGCTGGTGCTGGTCATCAAGCCCAGCGGCCTGCTCGGCCGGGAGCCGGCGCGATGAACGGCGGCGGCATCATGCGCGACCTCGTCGCCGGCATCGTGCTGATGGCGGTGCTGCTGGCGCTGCCGGTCGTCTTCGCCAAGCCCGCGCTGCGCGACTTCCTGATCTACGTGATGGCCTATGGGCTGCTGGCGATGTCGCTGAACCTGCTGGTGGGGCTGACCGGCCTGGTGTCGTTCGGCCATGCCGCGTACTTCGCGTCCGGCGCTTATCTGTTCGGGCTGCTGATGCAGACCGGGCGCGTGTCGATCCCGCTGGCGATGCTCGCGACGATCGCCGGCACGGCGCTGCTGGCGCTGGTCATCGGCGCGATCTGCGTGCGCCTGAAGGAGATCTACTTCTCGTTCATCACGCTGGCGTTCCAGATGTTCATCCACTCGGTGATCCTGACCTGGGTCAGCCTGACCGGCGGCGACCAGGGCCTGCGCGGCGGGATTCCGCGGCCGCCGTTCCTGGGCATCGATCTGGCCGACGGCATGACGCTGTACGTATTCTGCGTCGTGGTGTTCATCGGCTGCATGGCGGTCATGCGGCAGGTCTGGCAGTCGCCGTTCGGCTACACGCTGCGGCTGATCCGCGACAACCCGACGCGCGCCAACTTCCTCGGCGTCGACATCGCCCGGGTCAAGCTCGGCGTGTTCACGCTCGCCGGCGCGATGGCCAGCGTGGCCGGCATGCTGCTGGCGCTGTTCGTGTCGGGCGCTTACCCCGAGTTCGGCTTCTGGACGACGTCGGGCGAGGCGATCTTCATGATCATGCTCGGCGGCACGCAACTGTTCCTGGGCCCGCTGATCGGCGCGACGCTGCTGCGCCTGCTCGAGCACTTCATCACGATCTACACCGAGCATCACGGCCTGGTCCTGGGCATCGTGATCCTGCTGATCGTGCTGGGACTGCGCCAGGGCGTGGCCGATTTCCTGGTCGACGCCTGGCAGCGCCGCAAGGCGGCCCGGCCCGGCGCCGGCGCAGGCACCGATG
>JASGFT010000142.1:0-12988 GCA_047605425.1 Burkholderiaceae bacterium
GGGCCCGTTCCCGACGCCCGGCGCCGACGGCAAGCTGCGCCCCGGCGCCGGCCCCGAGCGCGAGCCGGCAGGCCAGCGCAACCCCGCCGGCCGCGTCGGCCGGCACGCCGAGCTGGCCGACCTCGCCAGCTACCTGATCAGCGACGGCGCCGCGTACATCAACGGCGAGATGGTCAGCATCGACGGCGGCGCCCACCTGCGCACCTCGGGCGTCGAGGACGTCGTCGCGTGGACCGACGAGCAATGGGCGCAACTGCGCCCGAAGCGCTGACGCCGACGGCGCCGGCTTCCGATTCCGCAGACCTTTCGACCGACTCCGCATGATCGACGCCACCACCACGCTGCGCGGCAACGAGCCCGCGCCCGCACCGGCGCTGTCCCGCCGCCGCAAGACGCAGGCCGAACGCCGCGAGGAGGCCGAGCAGCGGCTGCTCGACGCGGCGCTGCGCATCGTCGCCGACAAGGGCTCGGTGCGGATGACGCTGGCCGAGGTCGGCGAGGCCGCCGGCTACAGCCGCGGCCTGCCCGCGCATCACTTCGGCAACAAGCTGGGCCTGCTGCAGGCGCTGGCCGGCCACATCCACAAGCGGTTCCAGCGCGACCTGCTCGCCGGCCCGCAGGGCATGGAAGGGCTGGACGCGATCAAGGCGATGGTCAGCGTGTACTTCGGGCGCACCGACGAGAACTGGACGACGACGCGCGCGCTGCTGGTGATGATGACCGAGGCGTTCATGACCGACTCGGACCTGTCCGAGTGCATGAGCAGCTACAACCGGATGGCCGTCGCCTCGCTCGAACGGGACATCCGGCGCGGCATCGAGCTCGGGCAGATCCCGCCGGACATCGATCCGCCCACTTATGGCGTGATGATCCTCGGCGCGTTGCGCGGCGTGATGATGCAGCGGCTGATCGAGACGCCGCACCAGCGGCTCGCGCGCGCGCAGTTGCTGTCGGTGCGCGACGAGATGCTGCGCGTGATCGAGTTGGTGCTCGGGCGGCCTTAGCGGCCCCTCGTTCAGAGCCCGAGCATCAGCCGCAGGCTCTGCACCGCCGCGCCGCTGGCGCCCTTGCCGAGGTTGTCGAGCCGCGCGACCAGCACCGCGTGCCGGTACGACTCGTTGCCGAACACGCGCAGCTCGAGCTGGTTGGTATCGTTCAGCGCCAGCGCGTCGAGCCTGCCCGACTCGGTCGGCTGCAGCACCTTGACGTACTGCTCGGGCGTGTTGGTCCGCGCATAGTGCGCGGCCAACGCGTCGTGCAATTGCTGCGCCGACGGCCGCGACGGCAGCAGGTCCAGGTGCAGCGGCAACTGGACCAGCATGCCCTGGCGGAAATTGCCGACCGAGGGCACGAAGACCGGCCGCCGCGTCAGGCCCGTGTAGCGCATGATCTCGGGCAGGTGCTTGTGCGACAGGCCGAGCGCGTACAGCTCGAACGCCGGCGCCTGGTCCGATTCGTAGGCTTCGATCATCGTGCGCCCGCCGCCCGAATAGCCGCTGACCGAAGGCAGCGCCAGCGGATGGTCGGCCGGCAGCAGGCCGGCGTCGATCAGCGGACGGATCAGCGCGATCGCGCCGGTCGCGTAGCAGCCCGGATTGGCCACCCGCTCGGCGCCGGCGACCGCTTCCTTCTGGCCCGGCGCCAGCTCGGGAAACCCGAACACCCAACCCGGCGCGACCCGGTGCGCGGTCGACGCGTCGATGATCTTGGGCATGCGCAGGCCCTCGGCGCCCAGGCCGTCGATCAGCGCGACGGTCTCGCGCGCGGCGTCGTCGTGCAGGCACAGCACGACCAGGTCGACCGCGGCGATCAGCTCGCGCTTGGCGGCCGGATCCTTGCGCTGCCCGGGCGCGATGCTGACGACCTCGACGCCGGCCATGCCGTGCAGGCGCTCGCGAATCTGCAGGCCGGTCGTGCCGGCTTCTCCATCGATGAAAACCTTGGCCATGTCTGAAACCTTACCCGTGCTGCGGCGCAAACGATCAGCATAGCGCGATTCCCCGGCATCGCGCGCTCCCGCCCCCCCGGAGCGCCCGCGCGGGGCGCCTGTCCGCCTGAGGTAAGCTCTGATAACGAATACCCCCAACGATCAGGAGACCCCATGCCGCTGGATCCCCACCTCGCCGGACTGCTGAAGATGATGGCCGACTCGGGCCGCAAACCCACGTACGAAGGCACGGTCGACGAAGGCCGCGCCGGCTACCTGGCGCTGACCTTCGGCACCCGCACGCCGGAACAGACGGTCCCCGTCGCCAGCGTCCAGGACACGACCGTGCCGGGCGCCGCCGGCCCGCTGCCGGCCCGCGTCTACCGCCCCGAGGGCGAGGGCCCGTTCCCGACCGTGGCCTTCTTCCACGGCGGCGGCTACGTGATCGGCGACCTGGACACGCACGACAACATGTGCCGCGACATCTGCCGCGGCGCCAACGCCGTCGTCATCGCGACCGCGTACCGGCTCGCGCCCGAGCATCCGTTTCCGGCCGCCGTCGAGGACTGCATCGCCGTGACCAGATGGGTGCTCGATCACGCGGGCGAGCTGGGCGGCACCGACGTCGTCGCGGTCGCCGGCGACAGCGCCGGCGGCAACCTGTCGGCCGTCGTCTCGCAGCAGTTGCGCGACCATCCGAAGAAGATCGCCGCGCAGTTCCTGATCTATCCGGCCGTCGACCACGTCGATGCCGGCTATCCGTCGACGACCGAGAACGCCACCGGCTACTTCCTCGAGGACAAGACGATGGCGTGGTTCTTCAACCACTACGTCGGCGCGTGGAAGGCGTTCAAGGACCCCCGGCTGGCGCCGATGCAGGCCGAGAGCCTGGCCGGCCTGCCGCCGGCCGTCATCGTGACCGCCGAGTTCGATCCGCTGCGCGACGAGGGCGAGGCCTACGGCAAGGCGCTGCAGGCCGCCGGCGGCAAGGCCGACGTGATCCGCGGCGCCGGCATGATCCACGGCTTCTTCGACATGGGCCGCTGGTCGCCCGCCGGACAGCAGATCATCCAGCAGAGCATCGCCCGTTTCGGCCAGGTGCTGCGCGGGGGCTGATCGCCCCCCGGGCGACGAGCGCCGCCGGCCTCAGGCCGTCGCCGACTGCTCGCGGCCCAGCGCGATGAAGCGCGCGAGGTGGAAGTCCTCGTCGCCGAGCTGGTGACTGATCATCACCAGGCGCTTCGCGTAGTGCGCGAGCGGCAGCTCCCAGGTCATGCCGATGCCGCCGTGGAGCTGGATGCTCTCCTCGGCCACCAGCGTGCCGACGCGATCGGCCGTCACCTTGCCCGCCGACAGCGCGCGCTCGCGCGCGACCCGGTCGCTGCCGTCCAGCGCCGCGGCGGCGTTGATGACGGCCGAGCGCGCCTGCTCGACCTCGAGCAGCATGTCGGCCATCCGGTGCTGCAGCGCCTGGAAGCTGCCGATCGGCACGCCGAACTGCTTGCGCGTGCGCAGGTACTCGAGCGTCGCGTCCTTGGCCGCGTCCATCGCTCCCAGGCTCTCGGCGCACAGCGCGACGATGCCCGCGCCGACCGCGCGCTCGATCGTCGCGAAGGCGGCCCCGGCCTCGCCGAGCAGCGCATCGGCGCCGACCTCGACCTTGTCGAGCACGACCTCGGCCGCGCGGCCGCCGTCGATCGTCGGATAGCCGCGCATCGACACGCCGCCGGCGTCGGCCGGCACCAGGAACAGCGAGATCCCGGCCTCGTCGTCCTCGGCGCCGGCGGTGCGCGCGCTGACCAGCAGCAGGCTGGCGGCCTGCGCATAGGCGACGACGGCCTTGGTGCCGCTGATCACCCAGCCCTCGCCCTTGCGCTCGGCGCGGGTCGCGACGCGCGCCAGCTCGTAGCCGGAATCCGGCTCGCCGTGCGCGAACGCGGCCTTGGTCGTGCCGGCGATCAGCTCGCCGATCCGCTCGCGCTGCGCGTCGTTGCCCGCGTCGGCGATCGCGCGGCCGACGATCAACGCGCCGAGCACCGGCTCGATGACCAGCGCGCGGCCGAGCTGCTCGAAGACGACGGCGATGTCGAAGCCGCTGCCCCCGAAACCGCCGTCGGCTTCGGAGAACAGCGCGCCGATGGCGCCGATCTCGGCGATCTGGTTCCACGCCTGCTCGCTGTAGCCGGCGTCCGACTTGCTGACGCGGTCACGCGTCTCGAAGCCGTATTGCTCGCGCAGGTAGCGGCCCAGCGAATCGGCCAGCATCCGGCGGTCTTCGGTATGTTCGAATTTCATGTCTGTCTCCCGCCGTCGCTCACAGGCCCAGGATCATCTTGGAGATGATGTTGCGTTGGATCTCGTTGGAACCGCCGAAGATCGACATCTTCCGGTAGTTGAAGTATTGGGACGCGGCCGGCCTGGCCTCGGCCGGGCCGACCGGCTCGCCCTCGTAGCCTTCCTCGAACGCCTCCTCGATGAACGGCAGCGCATAGGGCCCCATCGCCCGCCGGTACAGCGCGCTCAGCTCCTGGCGGATCTGCGTGCCGCGAATCTTCAGCATCGAGCTCTCGGCGCCCGGCGCGCCGCCGCCGGCGACGGCCGCGATCACGCGCAGGTTCGTCGTCTTCATGTTCTCGAGGTCGATCTCCACGCGCGCGATGCGCGCCGCGAACAGCGGATCCTCGTCGAGCGGACGCCCGTTGCGGCGCTGCTTGCGCGCGAACTGCTTCAGGCGCTCGAGCGCCGCCACCGAGTAGCCGACGCCGGCGATGTTGGTCCGCTCGTAGGTCAGCAGGTACTTGGCGTAGGTCCAGCCCTTGTCCTGCTCGCCGACGAGGTTCTCGACCGGCACGCGCACGTCGGTGAAGAACACCTCGTTGACCTCGTGCTCGCCGTCGAGCGTGATGATCGGCCGCACCTCGATGCCCGGCGAGTTCATGTCCACCAGCAGGAAGCTGATGCCCTGCTGCTTCTTGGCCTCGGGGTTCGTGCGGACCAGGCAGAAGATCATGTTCGCGTGGTGGCCCAGCGTCGTCCAGGTCTTCTGGCCGTTGACGATGTAGTGGTCGCCGTCGCGCAGCGCGGTCGTCTTGACGCCGGCCAGATCGGATCCGGCGCCCGGCTCGGAATAGCCCTGCGCCCACCAGTCGGCGCCGTTCAGGATCCGCGGCAGCCAATGGCGCTTCTGCTGCTCGTTGCCGTACTTGATCAGCACCGGCCCGAGCATGCTCAGCCCGAACGGCACGATTCGCGGCGTGGCCGCCATCGCGCACTCGTTGTCGAAGATGAACCTCTGCACGGCGGTCCAGTCGGGGCCGCCGTATTCGACGGGCCAATGGCTGGCGAGCCAGCCCCGTTCATTGAGGATGGCATGCCATTCCTCCATGTCGGCCTTGGACAGGTGCTTGCTTTCGCGCACCTTGGCGGCCAGCCGCGCGGGGTACTTGTCGGCGATGAAGGTTCGGACCTCATCGCGAAAGGCCAACTCTTCTGGGGTAAAGCTCAGATCCATCGGTTCGTCTCCCTGGTTCGATGCCGTGGCAACATGCACGGCGCGCCAGCACCGGGCGTATGCCGGCGCCCCCGGTACGGATCGGATCGCGAATTCCGGTCCGCCGATTCGGGCTAGGAATGCTTTCGTAATCCAGGCCGGCCGAAAAGGTTCGCTTTGACCTCGACCGGGTGAATTCGGGACAAGCAGGAATCGCGGCGTCCGAATGCCGGCCGCCGTTCCGGGACAGCCCGGATTCGCGATCCGATCGCAATCGGATAGGCTCGTTCCAATGCGCGTTTTCCGCCGGTCACGGAACCCGCAGGCAGGGACCCCCATGCATCGAACGCCGCCCGATTTCGCTCGCCGCATCCACACGACCCAGCGTGTCACCGCCATCGTCGAAACGCTGGCGGTGGACGGCATTCCCCCTTCCGAGTCGCTGGTGGGCAGCGGCCTGGACGAGGCCGCGCTGACGGCCACGGACACGCGTGTCTCGTACACGCAGATCGCCACGATCTTCCGCAACGCGCTGCACCTGAGCCCCGACCCGACCTTGGCGCTGCGCGCCGGCCTGCGCATGCACCTGACCGCCTTCGGCATGTACGGCTATGCGCTGCTGAGCAGCCCGACGTTCGCCGACGCGATGGCCTTCGGCGACAAGTGCCACCGCGCGATGGGCCCGCTGGCCGATTACACGCGCGTGCGCGCCAAGGGCGTGGAGATCTTCCGCTACGACGGGATCCTGTCGACGGATCCGCACGACGGGCTGTACCGGTTCTCGCTCGAGTTCAAGTTCGCCGAGCACATGACGCTGTTCCGCGACCTGTACGGCGAGTCGTTCGCGTTCGCGGCCGTGCGCGCGGCCTACCCGGCGCCCGAGCACCAGGACGCGTACCGCAGCCTGTTCCGCTGTCCGGTGTCGTTCGATCAGCCGGCCAACGAACTGGAGATCCGCGCGCCGTGGTTCGACCGCAAACCGAGACTGCCGGACGCGGTCACGCATCGGTCGGCCAGCGAGATATGCCGCCAGTTCCTGTCCGACCAGGCGGCCACCACCGGGGTCGCCTCATCGGTGCGGCAGGCGCTGGTCGACACGATGCCCTGGCACTTTCCGCGGATCGAAACGATGGCCGCGGCGCTGTCGATGCATCCGCGCACGCTGCGCCGCCGGCTCGAAGCCGAGGGCACGAGCTACCGCGACGTCCTCGCGCAGGTGCGCCAGCGGCTCGCGATCGACTACCTGCGCAACACGCGAATGACCAACGAGGAGATCGCCGGCCGCCTCGGCTATAGCGATGCCGCGAACTTCCGGCATGCGTTCGTGCGCTGGACCGGCAAGAGCCCGCAGGAGTACCGGCAGCGCTGAGCGGCGCGCGGGTACGCCGGCGCCGATCGCGTCCCTGGCCCTGGGGGTGACCTCGGCCCAGGGGGAGCGCTCCCGACCCGGGGCTCGATTCGATACGCAGCCGTCCGCGTCAGGTCAGTCGAGCGAGGCGCCGGTCAGCTTGACCAGCCGCGACCAGACCTCGGCGTCGGCCTTGGCCTTGGCGTTGAACTCGTCCGGCCCGCTGCCGACCGCCTCGAAGCCGAAGGTCGCGAAACGCTCGCGCACCTCGGGCAACTGGCAGGCCTTCTTCACCTCGTCGGCCAGGCGCTGGATGATCGGCTTGGGCGTCGCGCCCGGCACCGCCATCGCCATGAAGCCGACAGTGTGGAACACGTCGTCGTTCAGGCCCTGCTCCTTGAACGTCGGCACCTTGGGCAACACCGACAGGCGCTTGTCGGCCGCCACGGCGATCGCCTTCAGCTTGCCGGACTCGATCATCCCCATGGCCTGCGTGACGCTGGCGAACCCCAGCGGCACGTTGCCGCCGATCATGTCCTGCAGCATCGGCGCCTCGCCCTTGTACGCGACGTGGTTCATGTCGCCGTCGGCGACCTGGCTCAAGGCCGCGCCGCTCAGGTGCGACGCCGAGCCGATGCCGTACGAGCCGTAGTTCAGCTTGCCCTTGTTCTCGCGGATGTACTTGACGATCGACGGCGCGTCGTTCGCCGGGACGCTCGGATGGGCGATCAGCACGATCGGCGAGGCGACGACCTGCGACACCAGCGCGATGTCCTTGCTCGGGTCGTACGGCAGCTTTTTGAACAGGAACGGATTGATGACGAACTGCGTGCTCAGCGCCAGCAGGATCGTGTGCCCGTCCGGCGCCGCCTTGGCGACCGCCGAGGTGCCGAGGGTGCCCGACGCGCCGGCCTTGTTGTCGACGACGATGGTCTGGCCCATGGATTTGCCGAGCTTCTCCGCGATCAGGCGGGCGACCGCGTCGGTGCCGCCGCCGGGCGGATACGGCACGACCATCGTGATCGTCTTGCTCGGGTAGGTCTGCGCTTGCGCGGGCACGACCAGGGAGGCTCCCATCAGAGTCAGGATGGCGCGGCGAGTCGAGTTCAACTTCTTGTCCTCAATGGCGGGTTGAAGGGTGGGATCGGAGGGATTCCAGGGTTGCGCGAACCGGGCGGCACCCGGCTCGCATCGTCCGGGACTGTGCTGGCGCCGGTGTCGACGAAAAAGGTCGGCCCGGGCCAAAACGAGGTGAATTCATGACACCCAGGGCAAATGCCGATGCTCTGCCGGCCGCGCATGCGCGATGTCCGCATGCGCGATGTCCGGTCCGGCGCACGGTCCGCGATGGCGGGCGGCCGCGCCCGGCGTTCAGTCCTCGGACTTGCCGCGGAAGGCCACCGCCATGTCGAACGCCTGCTTGGTGAACGCCAGCACGGCCGCGAAGTCCTCGTCGTCGAGGCGCCTCGCGGCATCGTTGCCGCGATAGACGTTGGCCAGCTCGCGTTCGCGGCCGGCCTGGACCATCAGCTTGCCGACGCCGAGCTGCTCGAGCGACATCCACAACGGCGGGTTGTAGACGCGGGTCAACTGCATCAGCGAGGTCACCGGATCATCGCGTCCCAGCACGGCCGCCAGCCGCAGGATCAGCTCGAACGGCAGCGCCGCCCGCCCGCCCTCGGCGGTCTCGAGCAGCTCGGGGTCGCTCAGGTCCAGCGCCTTGGCGACCTCCTGCACCGTGAGCCCGGCGGACTCGCGCATCCGGCGCAGCGTCGCGCCGGCCTTGGTGATCGCCGCTTTCTGCTCCGGATCGCGCGCGCGGGCGCCGGCCGCGGCCACCGCCAGGTCGGTCGCCGGCCCGGCCATCGCCATCATCGAATCGGCCCATTCGCGAAACTGCCGGGCCACGCCCAGCAGCGGCATTCCCGGAAATTCGCCCAAGCCCGGCGTCAGCAGCGGCATCACACCGCGTGGCCGCCGCGGCCGCGGCGTCGCGGCGGTGTCGACCGGCTCGTCGCCCTCTTTCTTCTTGCGTGACGTCGCCATCTCGGCGCTCCTTCTCCACGTTGGTTGTCTGAACATTCGGCCGGATCCGCCGCCGGATCGCGGCCCGGGCACCGGCCCGCCGATGCCCGGGAACGCCGACGCCCCGCCGGCAGCCCCCAGGCCCCGCCGTCACGCCCCCCGCTTGTCCAGCCGGCGGGCGATGCTCCAGCGATGCACCTCGGACGGACCATCGTAGATCCTGAAGGCCCGGATGTCGCGAAAGATCCGCTCGACCTCGGTCTTGCGGGTCACGCCCATGCCGCCCAGGATCTGCACCGCGCGATCGGCGACGCGAAAGCAGGTCTCGGACGCGTGCACCTTGATCATGCTGCTTTCGGCCGAGCCGCGCGCGCCCTGGTCCAGCAGCCATGCGCAATGACGGACGCCGAGCCGGGTCAGGTGCAGGTCGATCTCGTTGTCGGCCAGCATGAAACCCACGCCCTCGTGGCCGATCAGCTTCTGCCCGAAGGCCTCGCGCTCGCGCGCGTAGCGCGTGGCGATGTCGTGCGCGCGCTGCGCCGCGCCCAGCCAGCGCATGCAGTGCGTCAGGCGCGCCGGCACCAGCCGCACCTGCGCGTAGCGAAAGCCCTGCCCGACCTCGCCGAGCACGTCGGCCTCGGGAATCTCCTGACCCTCGAGCTCGACCACCGCGTGACCGCCGGCGAAGCTCGAATCCATCGAATCGATGCACTCGCTGATCCGGAAGCCCTTGGCCGGCAGGTCGCTGAGGAACATCGTCGCGCCCAGGTCCTGCCCATCGACGATCGTGCGCGCCATGATGATCGCGAAGGCCGCGCCGTCGGCGCCGGTGATCAGCCACTTGCGGCCGTTGATGACGAAGCGGTCGCCGCGCTTGACCGCCGTGGTCTTGAGCAGCGCCGGGTCGGATCCGGCGCCCGGGTGCGGCTCGGTCATGCAGAAGCACGAGCGCGTGCGGCCCTCGGTCATCGGCCGCAGCCAGCGCGCCTTCTGCTCGTCGGACGCGACCGCTTCGAGCAGATGCATGTTGCCCTCGTCGGGCGCCGCGCAGTTCATCGCGATCGGACCGAGCATCGAATAACCGGACGCCTCGAGCACCACGGCCTTGCCCAGGTGCGACAAGCCCATGCCGCCGAATTCCTCCGACACCTGCGGATTGAGCAGGCCCGCGTCGCGCGCTCGCGCGACCAGGTCGGCGCGCAGGCCTTCGTCGGGGCCGTGCGCGGTGCGGCGCGGATCGGCTTCCATCGGGATGATCTGGTCCGTCACGAACTCGCGCACGCGCTTCTCGAGCGCCGCGAGTTCGGGATGCAATGCAAAGTCCATCGTTCCTGTCCTCGAGTGAGACATCGAGTATGACAGGACAGCGGCGCGCTCAGGATCGCAGCTCGATCACCTCGGTGTCGGCCAGGTGATCGCCGAGCCGCCGGCGCGACGCGCCGAGGATGAACACCCAGTCGAAAAGGCCGAGAAACAGCAAGGTGATGTTGCGCACGATCGAACGGCCGTACGAGCACGGGATGCGTTGCGGGCCCTGGACGACCGCGATCTTCATCACGCGCTTGCCCAGGCTCTGGCCGTTGGCCAGCCCGTCCGACAACAGGTGGTAGCCGAACCAGCACAGCAGGGCGCCGATCCCCACCAGCGAATCGGCGCCTCCGGGCAGACTGAGGGCGAAGCCCGCCGCGAACGCCAGCGCGAACGCGATGACGTTGTCGATGATCTGCGCGACGAAGCGCGCGCCGAGCGACGCCAGCGGCGGCCCGACCCGGGCCGGGACGGCTGGTGTCGCGGCAACGTGTTCGGTGGTCGCCGGCGGCAACGGCGGCGGAGAATCGGACGAAGGCTCGAAGGACATGGCAGGATCCGCTGGGGCGAAACGCGCACGACGGCGCTACCGGTGCACGCTACCGGACGATCGCGCGTTCGACCAGCCTCCGTTCGGACGATGCCGAAGCGTGCCAAGGGCAACGCAAGACCCATCCGGCCGAGCCATCGAGTCGTTCGATGACGTACGGAGATCCGAAGCGAACTAAGAGGGCGGCAGTTCGGTCGATCCCCCTGCATCGGAAAATGCCTCCAGTGCTCCGAGCACCTCGCGGATCGCGTCATCGTGCGGTTCCAGGCGCCGATGAACGATGCCCATGTGCCGGACCAGTGGCGGAAGCAGCGGACGCCACTGCATCCTCGCGTGCAATGCGGCGTCGTCCGAGCGCTCCAATGGCAGCACCGCGGCGCCATAGCCGGCGGCCACCAGTCCCTTGATCGCGACCGGAAAACCCAGCTCCACGCGCGCCCGTGGCTTGAGTCCGGCCTTGCCGAACCACGCGGCCGTCATGCGATGCATCCGGGTGCCGCTCCTGATGGAGATCAGCGCTCGCTGCGCCAGCCACTCGGGCGTGACCCGCTCCGGCGCATCCCAGTGCGGCGGCAGGAAAGCGACCATCGGATCGCTGCGCCAGGCGGCCACCTCCATCTGGCGCTCGGTCGTCTGAGGCAGTGCGACGATGCCGATGTCCAGCGTTCCGGCACTTAGCGCCTGCATCGTCTCGCGCGAACCGAGGACTTCCAGCTCCAGATCGATTCCCGGCCTGCGCCGCGCGAGCGCGACGAGGACATCGGGAAGAAAGCGCGCGATCACGCCCGCCGACGCGCCCAGCCGCACCTTGCCTTCGGAACCCGCGGCGAGCCTGCGGACCTTGTCGAGGTCATCGTCCACCTGCTTGAGCAGCCGCCGGCCACTGGACGCCAGTTGCGCCCCCGCCGGCGTCAGCCGCGTCTGGTGCCGTCCCCGGTGCACGAGCGTCACGCCCAGCCGGGATTCCAGCTCACTGATGTGCAGGCTGACCGTGGGCGCGGACAGATGCAGCGCCTGGGCCGCCGCCGCCAGCGTGCCCAGATCCCCGATGGCGATCAGCGTCTGCAGTTGATCCAAGTTGAGATTTCGCATCAGAAATCCTGAATACGGAGTGCAGGCAACGCAACTTTACAGACATCGAGCAGCGACCCACCATCGACTACCCCCGATTCCCGGGGCGGCCTGTCGGGCCATCGGAAGGGGCATGCATGAAACCAGCAGCAGACGGCGTCGGCGCATCGGCTTCGCAGGCGGCGGACCGTCGAACCCGCTTCATCGGTATCGCCTGCGGGATCGCGATCATCGTCCTGTTCTCCGGCTTCACGCTCGTCTCCAGGCTGGGCCTCGCGACCTCGCTGAAGTTGATCGACATCGCCGCGCTGCGCTTCTCGATCGGCGGCCTGCTGTTGCTGCCCGTACTGCTGCGCCATGGCTTCTCGGGCATCCGGCTGCGCGACGCGGCGGCACTGGCCTTCTTCGGAGGGTTGGGCTTCGCCTCGTGCGCGTACACGGGGTTCATGCTCGCCCCCGCTTCGCACGGCGCCGTGCTGCTGCACGGCACGCTACCGTTGTTCACCGCCCTCCTCGCCTGGTCGATGTCGTCGGAGAAGGCCCACGGTCGTCGCAGGCTCGGGCTGCTCGCCATTCTGGTAGGCATCCTGGCGATGGCGTGGGACAGCGTCGCGGCGAGCACGTCCCGGCAGTTATTGGGCGACGGCGCCCTTCTGCTGGCATCGGCCTGCTGGTCCGCCTACGGCGTGCTCGCGCGTCGACTAAGCCTCGCTCCCGCCCACACGGCATCC
Source organism: Burkholderiaceae bacterium (assembly GCA_047605425.1). Classification (GTDB taxonomy): domain Bacteria; phylum Pseudomonadota; class Gammaproteobacteria; order Burkholderiales; family Burkholderiaceae_E; genus JAKPAM01. Next base: position 12,451 of record JASGFT010000142.1, read on the forward strand.
ATCGTCGCCGTGCTTTCGATGGCCTGCTTCGTTCCCATCTACCTGGCCCTGCCGGGAAAGGCGATCTTCGTCGCGAGCTGGCGGGAGTTGCTGCTGCAAGCGGTCTTCCAGGGCGTGCTGATCGGCGCGGCGTCGGCCTTCATCTACGCGCGTGCCGTCGCATCGCTGGGAGCCGTCGACACCGCGCTGTTCACCGCGGCGGTGCCGTGCGTGACGACGATCTCGGCCTTTTTCTTGCTCGGGGAAGTGCCGAGCAGCCTGGCGCTCTGCGGGGTCGTTGTCGTCACGATGGGCATGGCCGTTTCGATGAAGTCGCCATGAAGACCGGCCCGGCTTTCGCGTCGGGAGCCGCAGCGATCGCGGCATCTGTGCGAAAGGCGAGCCGCTCGCTGCATGCGGACTTACCTTGAGCCCATGTGCCGGTTCGATTATAATACTGTATATAAATACACTTATCGACAACGGAGACCGGCCATGGCCGAGCCGCTCGAAACCGACGCTGAAACCCCGCCTGCGCTGCCGATCGCCGATCTCCAAG
>JASGFT010000143.1:0-12980 GCA_047605425.1 Burkholderiaceae bacterium
ACCGACCGCCGAGCGCGGGCTCGCGTGCCAGTGCCTGTCGGCGACGGTCGGCGAGCAGATCGACGCGCTGCGCCGCGTCGCCGGCGAGCGGGCGGTCGGGCTGATCCGGCGCGAACCCGATCCGACGATCATGGCGATCGTCGCCGGCTGGCCGCGCGACGTCGATGCCCGGCGCGCGCGCGAGCTGGGATTCGAGGCCGAGTCGACGTTCGATGAGATCATTCGAGTCCATATCGAGGACGAGTTGGGAGGACGGGCACGATGACCGACGCGAGGGCACGGGTAAGGATGGCCGATGCCGCACGGGTAAGGATGGCCGATGCCGCACGGGTAAGGATGGCCGATGCCGCGCGGATCCGGACGATCGCGCGAGGCCGGCCGTGAGCGGGGCGGCGATCGAGGTGCGGGGCCTGACCAAACAGGTGCCCGACGCGGACGGCGTGTTGACGATCCTCGACGGCATCGACTTCACGATCGCGCGCGGCGCGTCGGCCGCGATCGTCGGCGCGTCGGGCTCGGGCAAGTCGACGCTGCTGGGGCTGATGGCGGGCCTCGATACGCCGAGCCGCGGTGTCGTCGAGGCAATGGGCCAGTCGCTGTTCGACATCGACGAGGACGCGCGTGCCGCCTGGCGGGCGCGGCACGTCGGTTTCGTGTTCCAGACCTTCCAGTTGCTGCCGCAGATGACGGCGCTCGAGAACGTGATGCTGCCGCTCGAGCTGGCCGGCGATCGCGGCGCCGCGCGCAAGGCCGAGGCGCTGCTGGCCCGCGTGGGCCTGGCGGAGCGGGCCAGCCATTACCCGCGCACGCTGTCCGGCGGCGAGCAGCAGCGCGTCGCGCTGGCGCGCGCGTTCATCGCCGAGCCGCCGCTGCTGTTCGCCGACGAACCGACCGGCAGCCTGGACGCGGTCACCGGCGAGCGGATCATCGAGCTGATGTTCGATCTGAACGCCAGCGCCGGCGCGACATTGGTGCTGGTCACGCATGACCAGCAATTGGCCGAGCGCTGCCGGATCAGAATCGGCTTGAAGGCCGGCCGCCTGGCCTGACCATCATCACGACGATCACTATCATTATCAACCGAAGGAGACACGATTCATGAAGAGAACCTTGCAGTCCTTAGCGGTGGCAGCGGCCCTGACCGCCGCGCTGGCCGGGCAGGCGATGGCCGCCGACAAGCAATACGGTCCGGGTGCTTCCGATACCGAGATCAAGATCGGCCAGACCGTCCCGCATTCCGGGCCCGGCTCGGCTTACGGCATCGTCGGCCGGGTCGGCGAGGCCTACTTCAAGATGCTGAACGACAAGGGCGGCATCAACGGGCGCAAGGTGACGTTCATCACCTCGGACGACGGCTATTCGGCGCCCAAGACGGTCGAGGCGACGCGCCGCCTCGTCGAGCAGGACGAGGTTCTCGCGCTGTACGGCTCGCTCGGCACCGCGCCGCAAAGCGCCGTGCACAAGTACCTGAACGCGAAGGCCGTGCCGCAATTGCTGCTCAATACCGGTTCATCGAAGTGGAACGACCCCAAGCACTTCAAATGGACAATGGCGGGGCTTCCGCTCTATCCGACCGAGGCCCGCATCCTCGCCCGGTACGCCAACATCCACAAGCCGAACTCGAAGGTCGCGATCATCTATCAGAACGACGATTTCGGCCGCGACTTTCTTGCTCCATTCAAGGAGGAGATCGCCAAGTCGGGCAGCAAGGTGGTGGCGGAGGTCAGCTATGACCTCACCGACCCGACGATCGACACGCAACTGATCACGCTGGCCAGCTCGAAGGCGGACGTGCTGCTGAACATCACGACCGGCAAGGCGACCTCGCAGTCGATCCGCAAGATCGCCGACCTCGGGTGGAAGCCGCTGCATCTGTTGTCGGCCGGGGCGACCGGGCGTTCGATCCTGGAGGCCGCGGGCTTCGAAACGTCCAAGGGCATCGTCTCGATCGCCTATGCGAAGGATGCCGGCTCGACGAAATACGCGAACGACCCGGACGTGGCGGCTTTCAGGGAGCTGCTCAAGAAGTATCTGCCGGCCGTGCCGCCGACCGACACGATCGCTTTCGCCGGGTATGGCCAGGCGGCCGCGATGGCTGAAATCCTTCGCCGATGCGGCGATGACCTGACCCGCGCCAATGTCCTGAAGCAGGCCAGCACGCTGGCGGGCTTTCGCGCGCCGCACATGCTGCCGGGGGTCAGCTTCAGCTATGCGCCGGACGACTACACGCCGATGAAGACGCTGTACACGCAGACCTTCGATGGCCAGGACTGGGTCGTTTCCGACAAGCCGGTGGGCGAATAGCCTGGCTTGGGGTGAACGAGCCCTGGCGTGACCGGGCGCTAAGCGCGTCGCGCCACCGCATCGCGAATGCGCCGCGCCAGCTCCGCGGTGCTGCGATCGGCGGGCACTGCGTCCGGTCCCTGGTCGAGCAGCGGCTGCAGATAAGCCGCGCGCTGCTTGCCGACCTCGACGCCCCATTGGTCGAACGAGTTGATGTCCCATAGCCAGCCGAGCGCCGCCGTGCGGTGCTCGTACAGCGCGATCAGCGCGCCGAAGCGGGCCGGGTCGAGGCGCTCGAGCAGGATCGTCGAGCTGGGGCGATTGCCCGGATAGACGAGATGCGGCGCCAGCCGCTCGATTTCGTCGCGGGACTTGCCCTGGGCGGCCAGCGCCTGGCGGGCGCCGTCGAGGTCGCGGCCGTTCATCAGCGCGTCGGCCTGCGCCAGGCAGTTGGCCATCAGGCTGGTGCCGCGGCCATGCGGATCGGCGGGCGGCACGACCAGGATGAAGTCGACCGGGATCGTCGCCGTGCCCTGGTGCAACAACTGGAAGAACGAATGCTGCGACTCGGTGCCCGGCTCGCCCCAGGTGACGGGCGCGGTCGGCCAGGGCGCGTCGCTGCCGTCGAGCAGCACGCGCTTGCCGTTGCTCTCCATCGTCAACTGCTGCAGGTAGGCGGGCAGCCGGCGCAGGCCGCTGCTGTACGGCACGACGGCCTCGCTGCCGCTGCGATGGCGCAGCGCGTTCCACAGGCTGACCAGCGCCATCAGCACCGGCGCGTTGCGGCCGAGCGGCTGCGTCGCGAAGTGCCGGTCCATCTCGTGCGCGCCGGCCAGCATCCGGCGGAAGGCGCGCGGCCCGATCGCCAGCATCACCGGCAGGCCGATCGCCGACCACAACGAATACCGGCCGCCGACCCAGTCCCAGAACGGGAACACGTTCTCGGCCGGAATGCCGTATTCGGCGGCGGCGGCCAGGTTCGTCGTCAGGCCCACGCAGTGCCGGGCGAGCTGCTCGGGCCTTATCCCCGACGCCAGCAGCCAGTCGCGCACGGCGGCGGCGTTCTGCGAGGTCTCGGGCGTCTTCCACGACTTGGAGGCGACGATGACCAGCGTCGTCTTCGGATCCAGGCTGTGCGCGAGCGCCGACCAGGCGTCCGGATCGAGGCTGGCCAGGAAATGGCAGCGCGGGCCGTCGGCCAGCGGCGCCAGCGCTTGCGTCGCCAGCTCGGGGCCGAGCTGCGAGCCGCCGATGCCGATGTTGATCACGTCGGTCAGCGCGCGGCCGTCGGCGCCCCGCCATGCGCCGCTGCGAACGGCGTCGGCGAACGCGCACAGCCGGTCCAGCGTCTGGTGGACCGCGGCGCCCTGGTCCTGTCCGTCGAGCATCAGGACCGTGCCGGCCGGGGCGCGCAGCAGCGTATGCAGCACCGCTCGGCCCTCGGTCGTGTTGATGCGCTCGCCGGCGAACATCGCGTCACGGCGGGCGGCCAGGTTGGCCAGCTCGGCGTGCTCGAGCAGCGCCGACAGGTCGGCCGCCGAGAGCGGGTTGCGGGTCAGGTCGATGTACAAGCCGGCGGCTTCGATCGACAGGCGGTCGAAGCGGTCGGGTTCGCCGGCCAGCAGCTCGGCGATGCGTAGCGAGGCGCTGTCGGCCGCGCGGCGTTCGAGGACGTCCCAGGCGGAGTTGATCATGTTCGGTGACTCGGGCGGAGCAACGGGGGAGGTTCGCCATTATCCCCCGTCGCCGCCGCGTTGATGACCTGGCGCAAATAGCCGGGTAGTTCGCCGGCACGAAATCCGATCGAGGCCGGCAGATCACGCGCCGCCCATTCGCCGGCGCGCGCGTGCGTCCAGGTACCCAGGCGGGCCGCATCGCGTGGCGGCAGGCCCTGCGCGAGCAGCGCGCCGATCAGCCCGGCGAGCACGTCGCCGGTGCCGGCGGTGGCCAGCGTCGGATCGCCGGCATCGACGATCGCCCAGCCGTGCGCGTCGGCGACGACGCTGCCGGCGCCCTTGAGCACGACCACGCTGTCCGTCTCGATCGCCAGCCGGTGCGCGGCGGCGATGCGGTCGCGCTGCACGTCGGCCGTCGACGAACCGAGCAGCCGCGCCGCTTCGAGCGGATGCGGCGTCAGGATGCGCGGGCCGCGACGGGCGAGCAGCGTGGCCCGCAGCGCCGGGCGGTCGGCGATCAGCACCAGCGCGTCGGCGTCGATGACCAGCGGCAGCGCCTGGACCAGGATCGCGGTCAGGCCTTCGACCGCGCGGATCGTCTGCCCGAGGCCGCAGCCGACGACGATCGCGTCGGGTCCCGGATCGAACCGGCGCCACTCGCGCGTCATCCACTGCGGTTGGGCCGGATCGAAGACCGGGCCGTCGGGCCCGCTGATCGCCAGCTTGCCGATGCCGGCGGCCTGCGCGCCGCCGGCGGCCAGCAGCGCGGCGCCGGCCATGCCCTGCGCGCCGCCGGCGATCAGCAGCGTGCCGAAGCTGCCCTTGTGGGTGTCGACGGCGCGGCGCGAGAAGCCGGGCGCCGGGCAGTCGCGCAGCAGCAGGCCGGCTTCGTCGACCGACAGATCGGCGGTGTCGGGGACGCGGACCCGCAGGTCGGCGACGATCACTTGGCCGGCACGCTGCCGGCCCAGCCCGGTGTGCAGGCCGGGCTTGTCGGCGATCATCGTCACCGTGTGCGTGGCCTGGACCACCGGGCTGCCGGCCGCGCCGTCGGCCGGGCTGCCGCGATCGACGTCCAGGCCGGACGGCGCGTCGACGGCGACGACCGGGCAGCCGGTGGCGCGCCGCGAGCGTTCGCATTGCTCGATCAGATGCGCGGCGATGCCGTCGACGCGGCGCGACAGGCCGATGCCGAACAGTCCGTCGATGATCAGTCCGGCGCGGTCGAGGTGGCGCGCCAGCGTCACCGGATCGAGCGCGGCCGCGTCGTCGATCGCGACGTGCGCCGGATCACGGGCCGCCGCCCGCCGCCAGACCGCCGCGAAGCGCGCGTTGTCGGGGGACTGGAGCGACGACGGGGAGGGCGATGGGGAGGGTGACGGAGAGGGCGAGGCTGGCAGGCCGGGAGAAGGGGGGGAGGCGGAAGCGGCGGACACGCCTGGCGACGGCGCGCAGCTCAGCGCGTGGATCGGCCAGCCGCTGCGATGGAGCATCAGGCCGGCCAGCAGCGCGTCGGCGCCGTTGTTGCCGGGTCCGGCCAGCACGACGACCGGCGCGCCTTGGGGCCGCTCGGCGAGCAGGCGGGCGCAGGTGGCGGCCACCGCACTCGCGGCGCGGCGCATCAAGGTGCCGTCGGCCAGCAGCGCCGGCTGCGATCGCTCGAGCCGGCGCACGGCCGGCGTCGTCAGCAGCCAGCGGGTCGTCGCGCGCGGGGGCGCCGGCGGATCGCGCGGATCGGTCGCGCTCGGGTCCGGACATGCGTCCGGTCGGTCGGTGGGGAGAGCGGTCGCCATCCGGCCAGTATAGAGGGCGAGCGGCGCCCGGCGGCGTTGCTACCTCGACACTCGAGTGGCGCGACGTTCGTTCGGTTCAGGCGGCGATGATCGGGCGGGGACACTCCATCCGCCGCGCAGGTTCCTAAGCGGTGCGGGCCGGCCCCGCGTAGCGGTCGATCGTCAGGCCGTCGAGCGAGATGCCGGGCTCGCGGCCGGCGACGACGTCGGCGACGACCTTGCCGCTGCCGCAGGACATCGCCCAGCCGGTCGAGCCGTGGCCGACGTTCAGGAACAGCCGGTCGACGCCGCTCGGGCCCAGCAGCGGCGGGCCGTCGGGCAGCATCGGCCGCGCGCCGACCCAGTACGAGGCCTGGCTGTACTGCGCGGCGCCGGGCAGCCAGTCCGACGCGACCTTGATCAGCGTGCGCAGCGCCGCCTGGCGCAGGCGCAGGCTGGTGTCGCCGAGCTCGGCGGTGCCGGCGATCCGCAGGCGCGCGCCGAACGGCGTGATCGCGGTCTTGTACGCCTCGTCCATCAATGCGCGGCCCGGCCCCTGGCCATCGGGCAGCAGCGCGACGGTCGCGCTGTAGCCCTTGACCGGATACAGCGGCAGCTTCAGCCCCAGCGGCGTCAGCAGCGCGGCGCTGTCGGTCGCCGCGGCGACGACGACCGCGTCGGCCGCCTGCAGCCCGTCGTCGGTGACGACGCCGCATGCCCGGCCGCCTTCGACGGCGATGCGCCGCACCGGCCGGTGGAAGCGGAAGCGCACGCCCTGCCGCTCGCAGATCCGGCGCAACTGCTGGGCGAACAGCGGACAGTTGCCGGCTTCGTCGCCCGGCAGGTGGAGCCCGCCGGCCAGCGCGGTGGCCGGCGACAGCGCCGGCTCGAGCGCGCGGCATTGCGCGGCGTCCAGCGTCTGGAACGGGATGCCCTGTTCTTCGAGCAGCGCGCGCGCCGGCGCGGCCAGCTCGACGTCGATCGGCTTGCGGAACAGTTGCAGGTAGCCCTGCGACTGCTCGTAGCGGATGTCGAGCGCTTCGCGCAGCGCGTGCAACTGCGCGCGGCTGTAGAACGCGATCCGTTGCATTCGCGACTTGTTGACGCGATAGCGCTCGAGCGTGCATTCGTCGAGCCAGCGGCGGATCCACCGCCACAGCGCCGGGCTCGGGGTCGGGCGGAACAGCACCGGCGCCTCGGCCTTGAACAGGTACGACAGCACCTTGCGCGGCATGCCCGGCGCGGCCCACGGCGTCACGTAGCCGGGCGCGATGACGCCGGCGTTGCCGAAGCTGGTCTCCTGCGCCACGTCGCCGCGGCGGTCGAAGACCGTGACTTCATGTCCGTCCTGGCGCAGATAGTACGCCGTGCATACGCCGATGATGCCGGCGCCGACCACTTGGATTCGCAATCCCGCCCCTATCGTCCCGATCCCGTCCCGACCGCCGGCGCCCGCGCGCCGGCCCGGTCGCGAAGTCTACTTGGCCTCGCCCATCACCGCATCGGGCAGCCACATCACCGTCTGCGGAAAGACCGTGATGATCGCGATGCAGATCAGCAGGCACACGAAGAACGGTATCGACACGCGGGCGATGGTGTTCGAGTCCTTGCCGGTCATGTTCTGCAGCACGAACAGGTTGAAGCCGACCGGCGGCGTCACCTCGGCGATCTCGACCAGCAGCACGACGAAGATGCCGAACCAGACCAGGTCGAAGCCGGCCTTCTGGATCATCGGCAGCACGACGGCCGAGGTCAGCACGATCATCGAGATGCCGTCGAGCGCGGTGCCCAGCACCAGGTACAGCACCGACAGGATCGCGATCAGCGAGTACGGCGACAGGTTCTGCGCGGCGACCCATTCGGCCAGCTCGCGCGGGATGCCGGTCAGCGCCATCGTCTTGGTCAGGATCGCGGCGCCGGCCAGGATGAACATGATCATGCACGAGACGCGCATCGAGCCCATCAGGCTGCCGACGAAGTTCTCCCAGGTCAGCGAGCGGCTGGCCGCGGCGATGGCCAGCGAGCCGAGCACGCCGAAGGCCGCGCATTCGGTGGCGGTCGCCCAGCCGGCGACCAGCACCCAGACGATGAAGATGATCAGCAGCGCGCACGGGATCAGCTTGCCGGAGCGGCGCAGCTTCTCGACGAAGGTCGACGACGGCTCGGGCGGGGGCATCTGGTCCTTGTGGCGGATCGACCACCAGCCGATGTAGCCGGAGAACAGCAGCATCAGCAGGAAGCTGGGAACGAAGCCGGCCAGGAACACGCGGATGATCGACGCGTCGGCCGCGACCGCGTAGACGACCATCGTGATCGACGGCGGGATCAGGATGCCCAGCGTGCCGGCCGTCGCCAGGCTGCCGAGCGCGATGTTCTCGCTGTAGCCGCGCTTGACCAGCTCGGGCAGCGCGACCTTGGCGATCGTCGCGCAGGTGGCCGCCGACGAACCCGATACCGAGCCGAAGATGCCGCAGCCGAGGATCGTCGTGTGCATCAGCCGGCCCGGCACGCGGTTCAGCCAGGGCGCCAGGCCCTCGAACATCTGCTCGGACATCCGCGTGCGGAACAGGATCTCGCCCATCCAGATGAACAGCGGCAGCGCCGCCAGCTCCCAGGACGCGGCCGAATCCCACAGCGCGGAGAAGATGTTCTTGCCCCAGACCGCCTGCGGCACGTCGGTGAACAGCACCATGCCGACCCAGCCGACCAGCCCCAGCGTGATCGCGATCCACACGCCACCGGCCAGGAAGAACAGCATGACGAACAGCAGCAGCCCGCCAACCTCGACGACGTTCATGTCAGACGTCCTCCGAGAAATCGCCGCGCGCGTGACGCTCCTCGACCGCGCGGACATAAGTGGGCTTGCGTCCGCTCAGCACGATGACGAACTCGTCCAGCAGCGCGACGAACAGCAGCGTCGTGCCGAGCAGCAGGCTGCTCTGCGGGATCCACAACGGGATCTGGATCAGGCCGGTCGCCATGTCGTTGAACGCGTAGCTGTCGAGCACGTACAGCGCGACCGACCACGACACGTAGCCGATGAACACGGTCGCGATGCCCAGCGACGCCAACTCGAACACGCGCCGCGGACCCGCGCCGAGCTTCTCGATCAGCAGGCCGACGCGGACGAAGTCGCCGTGCTTGAACGTGTGCGCGAGCCCGGAGAACGCCGCGCCGGCGGTGATCCACGACACGATGTCGTCGGTGCCGCCGGTGCGCAGGCCCATCTCGCGCATCACCGACGAGACGATCATGATCGCGAAGATCGCGACGACGCACAGGCCGGCGATCGCGCCGGTCAGGCCGTACAGCGCGTCGAGCGTTTTTCTGAGGGCTTTCACGCGGACTCCGGCGAGGGTTGCGGGGCGCGAACCGGCGCCGTCACTTGCGGTACGCGTCGATGATCGCCTGACCGTCGGGGCCGGCCTTCTTGAGCCAGTCGGCCAGCATCGTGTCGCCGACCTTCTTCAGGTCGGCGGTCAGCGCGGGCGGCGGCGCGAGCACCGACATGCCGTTCTTGGTGACCTGCTCGGCGTACCAGGCGTTCTTTTCTTCGGACAGCTTCCAGCCGCGCTTCTCGGCCGCCTCGGCCGCCGCCAGCAACGCGTCCTGCGTCGCCTTGTCCAGCGCGTTGAAGGCCTTGGTGCTGACCATCACCGCGTTGCGCGGCAGCCAGGCCTGCACGTCGTACCAGTTCTTGATGCTCTCGTAGGTCTTGGTGTCGTAGCCGGTCGACAGCGACGACATGTACGAGTCGACGACGCCGGTGGCCAGCGCCTGGCTCAGCTCGGCCGCCTGCACGGTGACCGGCGTGGCGCCGACCAGCTCGGCGATCCGGGCCGTCGCCGGGCTGTACGCGCGCCATTTGAGGCCTTTCATGTCGTCGCCCGAATTCAGCGGTTTCTTCGAGTACACGCCTTGCGGCCCCCAGGGCACCGAGTACAGCAGCATCATGCCCTGCGAGCCGAGCAGTTTCTGCAGCGCCGGTTTCTGCGCCTGGTACAGCTTCAGCGACGCGGCGTAGCTGGCCGCCAGGAACGGCACGCTGTCGAGCTCGTAGATCGGATTCTCGTTGGCGAAGTTCGGCAGCAGGATCTCGCCGATCTGCGCCTGTCCGCCCTGGACCGCGCGCTTGATCTCGGGCGCCTTGAACAGCGAGGCGTTCGCGTGCACGACGAGCTTGAGCTTGCCGCCGGTGGCCTTCTCGACGTCCTCGGCGAACTGATGCACGTTCTCGGTATGGAAGTTCGTCGCCGGGTAGGCGGTCGGGAAGTCCCACTTGGTCTGCGCCCAGCTCGCGCCGGCCATCAGGGTCGAGCACAGCGCGGTCAGCGCGATCGAACGGATCTTCAACATGAGGGCACTCCAGGCACGGGATGGCTGATGACGGCCGGCGGCCGGGCGGCCGCCAACCGTTGCGCAACGCTGCCGCGCAGTTTACGTCATGGCCCCGTCCGGTCGACAATCCGGCGATGCGCTGCCGGAACGCCGGCGGTCGAGGTTTCGGAACGTGTCGATGTTCGCCAGCAAGAATCCTGCCCGCCCGGATCGGGCGCCCCGTCCCGCGCTCGGGCTGCTGATGCTGCAGACGGTCTTTCCGCGGCCCGTCGGCGATGTCGGCAACCCGGCCAGCCACGACTTTCCGGTGCTGACGCGCGTCGTGCCGGGCGCCTCGCCGGAGCGCGTCGTGCACGGCGCCGCCGACGGGCTGCTCGAACCCTTCGTCGATGCGGCGCGGGCATTGGTGCGCGACGGCGCGATCGGCATCGCCACCTCGTGCGGGTTCCTGACGCCGCTGCAGGCGGAGCTGGCCGCGCGCCTGCCGGTGCCGGTGGCGGTCTCCAGCCTGCTGCAGGTGCCCTGGGTCGAGCGCTGCCTGGCGCCCGGCGCGCGCTGCGGCGTCATCACGATCGATGCCGCGTCGCTGACGCCGGCGCACCTGCGGGCGGTCGGCGCCGCGCCGGATACGCCGACCGTCGGCATGCCGTCCGATGGGGCGTTCCACGAGGCGATCCTCGGCGACCGCGCCGCGCTGGACGGGCAGGCCAGCCGGGCCGAGTTGCTGGACGCCGGGCGCCGCCTGCGCGAACGCCACCCGAAGGTGCGCGCGATCGTGCTCGAGTGCACGAACATGCCGCCGTACCAGGCCGCGCTGCAATCGGCGCTCGGCTGTCCGGTGTACGACGTCAACAGTCTGCTGGCCTGGTTCTGGGCCGGGCTGGCCCCTCGCCATTACCGCTGAGCGGCCGGCTTTATAATCGTGGATTCTCCGAGGGCCGCGCATTCCCATCGGCGCGCCGGCCCGCCGGCCTCGCAAAGGCTCAACGGCTTCGCCGGCCACCCGCAGGGCCGGCAACGCTCCCACGCCGCCATCCTCGCCGCCTCTTCATGACCGCCTATTACAGGATCCCCGGATCTTTCGCCCTGTCGGCCTTCCGGCAGGCCCGCCTGCTCGACCGGCTGCGCGGCGTCGACGATCGCGTCCACGCGATCCACGCGTGCTACTTCCACCTGGTCTGGGCCGAGCGCGACCTGAGCGCCGACGAGCAGGCCCGGCTCGATGCGCTGCTCGACGACGGCGACCGCGACGACGGCGCCTCGCACGGCCAGTCGGTGTGGATCGTTCCGCGGCTCGGCACCGTTTCGCCGTGGGCGAGCAAGGCGACCGACATCGCGCGCAATTGCGGGCTGGACGGCATCCGGCGCATCGAGCGCGGCATCGAATACCAGATCGCGACGCGGCGCGGCCTGCTCGGCGGCGCCAGGCCGCTCGATGCCGACGCGCTGCGCCGGCTGCTCGACGTGCTGCACGACCGGATGACCGAATCGGCGCTGCTGGCGGCGCCGGACCCGGCCGTCGTCTTCGGCGCGCTGCCGGGCAAGCCGCTGGCGCGCATCGACGTGATCGGCCAGGGGCGCGACGCGCTGGTCCAGGCCAACCGGACGCTGGGCCTGGCGCTGTCGGACGACGAGATCGACTATCTGCTGGACGCGTTCGCCCGGCTGGGCCGCAACCCGAGCGACGTCGAGCTGATGATGTTCGCGCAGGCCAACTCCGAGCACTGCCGGCACAAGATCTTCAACGCGAACTGGACGATCGACGGCCAGCCGCGCGAGCAGACGCTGTTCGGCATGATCCGCGCCACGCACGCGGCGAATCCGCAGGGCACGGTCGTCGCGTACTCGGACAACGCGGCGATCCTCGAAGGCGGGCCGGCGCAGCGCTTCTTCGCGCGCCCCGAGCACGGCGACGGCCACTACCGCCGCGGCATGCAGACCACGCACGCGCTGCTGAAGGTCGAGACGCACAACCACCCGACCGCGATCGCGCCGTTTCCGGGCGCGGCCACCGGCTCGGGCGGCGAGATCCGCGACGAGGGAGCGACCGGGCGCGGCGCCAAGCCCAAGTTCGGCCTGACCGGCTTCACCGTCTCGAACCTGCAGTTGCCCGGCGCGATCCAGCCTTGGGAGCTGGGCGCCGACGGCAAGCCCTATGGCCGGCCGGCGCGCATCGCCAGCGCGCTGTCGATCATGATCGACGGGCCGATCGGCGGCGCGGCGTTCAACAACGAATTCGGCCGGCCCAACCTCGCCGGCTATTTCCGCACGTACGAACTGAGCGTCGGCGGGCGGATGCGCGGCTATCACAAGCCGATCATGATCGCCGGCGGCGTCGGCAACATCGACGCGGCGCATGCCGGCAAAGAGCCGCTGCCGGTCGGCGCGCTGCTGATCCAGCTCGGCGGCCCGGGCATGCGCATCGGCCTGGGCGGCGGCGCCGCGTCGAGCATGGGCGCGGGCAGCAATACCGAGGACCTGGATTTCGATTCGGTCCAGCGCGGCAACCCCGAGATCCAGCGGCGCGCGCAGGAGGTCCTCGACCGCTGCTGGGCGATGGGCGACGGCAATCCGATCCTGTCGATCCACGACGTCGGCGCCGGCGGCCTGTCCAACGCGTTTCCGGAGATCGTCCACGACGCCGGCCGTTCGGCGCGCTTCGAACTGGCGCGCGTGCCGCTCGAGGAGAGCGGGCTGTCGCCGGCCGAGATCTGGTGCAACGAGTCGCAGGAGCGCTACGTGCTGGCGATCGCGCCCGACTCGCTGACGACCTTCGACCACTGGTGCCGGCGCGAACGCTGTCCGTACGCGGTCGTCGGCCGGGTGACCGACGACGGGCAACTCGTGGTGATCGGCGACGAGGGCGACCGGGCGGACGGTGACCGGGCTGCTCGCGGCGAGGGCGCCGAAG
>JASGFT010000144.1:0-12946 GCA_047605425.1 Burkholderiaceae bacterium
AGCACAACCTGTCGCGCGGCCCGGGCAAGGGCGGCGTGCGCTTCCACCCCGACGTGACGTTGCACGAGGTGATGGCGCTGGCCGCGTGGATGACGATCAAGAACGCCGCGGTCAACCTGCCTTACGGCGGCGCCAAGGGAGGCGTGCGCATCGATCCGTCTCGCCATTCGCGCAACGAGATCGAGAAGGTCACGCGGCGCTACACGAGCGAGATCGGCCTGATCATCGGCCCCGACAAGGACATTCCCGCGCCCGACGTCAACACCAACAGCCAGATCATGGCCTGGATGATGGACACCTATTCGATGAACGTCGGGGCCGCGGCCACCGGCGTCGTCACCGGCAAGCCGCTGCAGCTCGGCGGCTCGCTCGGGCGCGTCAAGGCGACCGGCCGCGGCGTGTTCGTCGTCGGGCGCGAGGCGGCGGGCTGGTCGAGGATGCCGATCGACGGCGCGCGCGTCGCGATCCAGGGTTTCGGCAACGTCGGCTCGTCGGCCGCCGAGCTGTTCGCCGCGGCGGGCGCCCGCCTGGTCGCCGTGCAGGACCATACCGGCACGCTGTTCAACGGCGACGGCATCGACTACGCGGGCCTGGCCGCGCATGCCGCCGCCACCGGCGGGATCGCCGGCTTCGCCGGCGCCGAGGCGATCGACGACGAGCAGTTCTGGGACGTCGAGTCCGAGATCCTGATCCCGGCCGCGCTCGAGAGCCAGATCACCGCCGAACGCGCGCGGCGAATCCGCACGCGGATGGTGCTCGAGGGCGCCAACGGCCCGTGCACGAAGGACGGCGACCAGGTGCTGAACGACCGCGGCATCCTCGTCGTGCCGGACGTGATCGCGAACGCCGGCGGCGTGACCGTGTCCTATTTCGAATGGGTGCAGGATTTCTCGTCGTTCTTCTGGACCGAGGACGAGATCAACGCGCGGCTCGACAAGATCCTGGTCGGCGCGTTCAAGCACATCTGGGACACGGCCGGCCTGCACGAGATCCCGCTGCGGACGGCGGCCTTCGTCGTCGCCTGCGCGCGCGTGCTGCAGGCGCGCGCCGAACGCGGGCTCTATCCTTGATTCGATCGAGCCGCCGGCCGGAGCGCTAATCGAACAGCGGCAGCGGCGGCTGGCGATCGTCGCCGGGCGCCCCGGCGTCCGTTCGCGCTTGGATCCGCGCCTTGGCCCGGGCATCGGCCCCGGCGCTCGTGCCGGCGCTCGTTCGCGTGTCCGCATCCGCGGCGGCCGCGGCGTCGACGGCGGCACTGGCCGGCACGAGGCTGCTCGCGCGCACGCCGAGCAGCCGGATCCTGCGCTCGGTCGACACGCGGGCCAGGCACTCGAAGGCCGCGCGGCGCACCATCACCGGATCGTCGCTGGCCTCGCGCAGGCTCAGGTCGCGCGTGGCGGCCCGGAAGTCGTCGTAGCGCACCTTCACGCCGATCGTGCGCGCGCGGTAGCCCTTGCGGCGCAGGTCGTCGCCGACCTGCCGCGCGAACTGCGCCAGCAGCGCGGCGACCTTGTGCCAGTCGCGCCGGATGTGCAGGTCCGACGAGAACGTCGTCTCGCGGCTGATCGAGCGCGTCGGGCTGCTGGTGGCGATCGGCCGGTCGTCGCGGCCGTGCGCGGCCTGGTGCAGCCACAGGCCGTAGTTGGGCCCGAAATGCTGGCGCAGCAGCGCCGGGTCGGCCCGCGCCAGCTCGCCGATCGTGCGGATCCCGATCGCGGCCAGCCGCTGGTCGGCCTTGGGCCCGATGCCGTTGATCCTGCGCGCCGGCAGCGGCCAGATGCGCCGCGGCAGTTCGTCGTACTCGAGGATCGCCAGCCCGTCGGGCTTGTCGAGCTCGGAGGTCATCTTGGCCAGCAGCTTGTTCGGCGCGATGCCGATCGAGCAGGTCAGTCCGCCGGTGGCCTCGAGCACGCGCGCCTTGAGCCGGCGGCCGACGGCGGCGCCGCGCTCGGCGTCGACGCCGGCGACCCGCGTCAGATCCAGATAGACCTCGTCGATGCCGCGGTCTTCGATCTGGTCGGTGATCTCGCGGAGCGCGTCCTTGAACTGTCGCGACGCGCGCCGGTACGCATCGAAATCCACCGGCAGGAACACGCAATGCGGACACAGCTCGAGCGCCTGGCGCAGCGGCATCGCCGAATGGATGCCGAACGCGCGCGCCGCGTAGTTGGCGGTGCTGACGACGCCGCGGCTGCGCGGATCGCCGTACCCGCCGATGACGACCGGCTGCTCGCGCAGCTCGGGCCGGCGCAGCAGCTCGACCGACGCGAAGAACGCGTCCATGTCCAGGTGGGCGATCCGCCGCTCGGGATCGTCGCCTGCCATCGCGTCACGCTCTGAGCGCGGCGGCGACCGCGTCCGCGTCGACCCGGTGCACCGGCAGCGTCAGGTAGAAGGTCGCGCCGTCGCCCTGTTCGCTGTCCACGCCCGCCAGCCCGCCGTGCAGCTCGGCGACGCGCTTGACGATCGCCAGCCCCAGGCCCGAGCTGCCGCGCTGGTCGCGGTGGTGGCTGGTCTGGTAGAAGCGTTCGAACAGATGCGGCTTGTCCTCGTGCGAGACGCCGGGGCCGGTGTCGGACACCTCGATGCGCACGGACTCGCCCTGGCGCCGCACGCGCACGTCGACGCGGCCGCCCGACGGCGTGACGCGCAGCGCGTTGTCGAGCAGGTTGGACAGCGCCCGCTCGATCAGGCCCGCGTCGACGTTGGCCAGCGGCAGGCCGTCCGGATAGTCGATCGACAGGCCGATGCCCAGGTCGTGCGCACGCGACTCGTAGCGCTGGACGACGTCGCCGGCCAGGTCGCCGATCGCCGTCGGCTCGGGCTGCGTCGAGAAGTCCGGATTGTCGAGCTTGGCCAGCTCGGCCAGCGCGTCGGTCAGTCGCTTCAGGTGCTGCGCGTTCAGCAGCGCGCGATCGATGAACTGCTGCTGCTGCGACGGGCTCAACTGGTCGTGCTTGAGCCGCACCGTTTCGAGCAGCCCGATCAGCGCGGTCAGCGGCGTGCGCAGGTCGTGCGAGACGCTGGCGACCATCTCGCGGCGCTTGACGTCGGTCTCGGAGACCCGCTGCATCTCCTGGCGCAGGCGAGCGACCATGTCGCGGAACGTCCGGCTCAACTGGCCGATCTCGTCCTGGCGCATCGCGTGCGGAAACGGCTGGTCGTCGAGCTGCGCGAAGCCCGCCCCCTTGACGCGGTCGGCCACGCGGGTCAGGCCGACCAGCGGCTTGGTCAGGATCGCGACCATCGCCATCGTCAGCAGCACGGCGATCGTCAGCACGACCAGCCCCACCTTGGCGGCGGTGCGGATCGCGTAGCTCTTGAACAGGTCGGGCGAGGGGTCGCCGATGTCGGCAGAGCGCGCGACCAGGTACAGCCAGCCGTACAGCACGTTCGCGCGCATCACCGGGCGCACCGACACCACGTAGCTGCGCCCGGGTTCGTCGGGGTCGTCACCCCACATCGGCATCATCGGGTCGATGTCCCACGAGTCCTTGATGCGATCCAGATCGACCTGGTAGTCGGCCCAGAACGGCTTGGCCTCGCCGGCCGTGGCCAGCACGCGCCCGTCGACGTTCAGCAGGTACAGGCCGGTGTTCGGCGAATACAGGATGTAGTTCTCGAGGCTCTCGGAAAAACCCAGCTTGTCCTTCTCGTAGGTCTCCCACAGGCTGGGCGAGGTCTCGAGCACGCGTTCGAGGAACTCGCCCGATCGCTGGTACAGCACGCTGTTGTAGTAGTCGCGTACCGACTGGTGCATGACCAGCGAGAGCGCGGCCGCGGTCAGCAGGCCATAGCCGGCGACCAGCATCAGCACGCGGGCGCGCAGCGAGTTCATGTGGGGTTCGGGATCAGGTTCTCAATCGTCGGTGAAGCGATAGCCGACGCCGCGCACCGTCAGCACGTAGCGGGGATTGGCCGGATCGGCCTCGATCTTCGCGCGCAGCCGGTTGATGTGCGTGTTGACGTTGTGCTCGTAGCCTTCGAACGACGTGCTCCAGACCGCGTCGAGCAACTGCGCGCGGGTGAACACGCGGCCCTTGTTGCGGGCCAGATAGAGCAGCAGGTCGTATTCCTTGGTCGTCAGCGAGACCGGCCGTCCGTCCAGCCGCACGTCGCGGCTCGCGCAATCGATCGACAGGCCGCCGATCTGGATCTTTTCGCCGGGCGGCGGGAACGGGTTGAGCGGCGCCTGGCGTTCGAGCCTGCGCAGCGCCGCCTTGACGCGCGCCTGCAGCTCCGGAATCGAGAACGGCTTGGTCAGGTAGTCGTCGGCGCCCAACTCGAGCCCCAGCACCCGGTCGATCTCGGTCGAGCGGGCCGTCAGCATCAGGATCGGAATGTCGACCCTTTCCATCCGCAGCGAGCGGACTATTTCGAAACCGTCGCGGCCGGGCAGCATCACGTCGAGGACCGCCATGTCGTAACGACCGCTGCGCGCCGCCTCGAAGCCGTTGTCGCCGTCGCCGACGCAATCGACGCGCAAGCCCAGGTCGCGCAAGTGCAGCGCGATCAGGTCAGCGATGTCCCGCTGGTCCTCGACGACCAGAACCGATCTGTCCAACGACGCCTCCGGCGAAACGCAAAGCATAGCAGCAGCCCAAGGCACAGGGTTTTCTTGTGTTTCCAGGCCGGCGACTGGCTTACGGATCGGCGTTGGTCAGTAGGCCGATGACGCGATTCGACGCGCTCGTCGCACGAATGTAAGGCGCGTTACATGCGGTTCCCATTTGTTATGAAATCGAGACTTTTGCGTGATCGTTCTGAAAGAACGGGGGGTCAGACTGGCTCCACGCATCTGAACCACGAAGGAGTTATTCATGACCGAAGTTCAAGTGGCGACCGTTCAAGGCAACCCGCGCGAGACGACCCCTGCGGCCCGCCTCCTGCCGAGTGAATTGACGGCGCACCGGGCGGCCATGCTCCGCTTTGCACGCCGCAAGATCCGCGATGCGGACCTGGCGGAGGACGCGGTTCAGGATGCGCTGGTCGCGGCGCTGGCCAGCAGCGACAGCTTCAAGGGCGAGTCGGCGCTGCGCACCTGGCTGATCGGCATTCTCAATCACAAGATCCAGGACACGTTCCGCCGCGAGCTGCGCTACGTCCGGCAGGAGATCAACGAGTCGACCGCCGACGGCGGCTCCAATTCCTGGAACGACACGGCCTGGGAGCGGCAGGTGCGGCCCGAGCCGATCGTGTTCAGCGACGATTCGGACCCGTTCGCCGAGGTCGCGCGCCGGCACATGCGCGACCGCCTCGTTCATGAGATCGAGGCGCTGCCGCCGACGCTGAAGGAAGTGTTCACGATGCAGGCGCTCGATGGGGTCGCGACCGAAGAGGTCTGCCGCCGGCTCGACATCACCGAGGCGAACTGCTGGGTGCGCCTGCACCGCGCGCGCAAGCGCCTCGCGCAGCGGATGGCCGATCACCTGTCGTGATCGCCGAGACAGGGGGCGGCTCTCGCGCCGCCCCAGCCGTCCGTGTCGGCTTGCGCCGGCCCGATCGACGGCATCCGATCGTACAGATCGATCGCTACGAATCGCGATCAGTGCGGACCGGTCGGTCGTCGACCGGTCAGCCGTTGACCGGTCAGTCGTCGACCGGTCAATCGTCGACCGGGCCTACGACCAGAAACTCGAGCAGCGCCTTCTGCACGTGCAGCCGGTTCTCGGCTTCGTCCCAGACGACCGACTGCGGCCCGTCGATGACCTCGGCGCTGACCTCTTCGCCGCGATGCGCGGGCAGGCAGTGCATGAACAGCGCGTCGGGCGCCGCGACCGCCATCATCTCCGCGTCGACCTGATAGTCGGCGAACGCGCGCAGGCGCTCCTCGTTCTCGGCTTCGAATCCCATGCTGGTCCAGACGTCGGTCGTCACCAGATGGGCGCCCCGCGCCGCCTCCATCGGGTCGTCGAACGAACGCAGGCAGCGGATCGACGAGCCGGCCATCGCCGGGTCGACCTGGTAACCGGGCGGGCTGGAGACGTGCACGCTGAAGTCGAACAGCTCGGCCGCCTGCAGCCACGTGTACAGCATGTTGTTCGAGTCACCGATCCAGGCGACGGTCTTGCCGCTGATCGAGCCGCGATGCTCGAAGAACGTATGCATGTCGGCGAGGATCTGGCACGGGTGGTATTCGTTGGTCAGCCCGTTGATGACCGGCACGCGCGAGTGCGCGGCGAAGCGTTCGATGATCGACTGCTCGAACGTGCGGATCATCACGACGTCGCACATCCGCGAGATCACCTGCGCGGCGTCCTCGACCGCCTCGCCGCGGCCGAGCTGCGAATCGCGGGTGTTCAAGTAGATCGCCGCGCCGCCGAGTTGCTGGAAGCCCGCTTCGAACGACAGGCGGGTGCGCGTGCTCGCCTTCTCGAAGATCATGACCAGCGAGCGGTCGACGCAAGGATGGTAGGTCTCGTAACGCTTGAAGCGGTCCTTGATGATCCGCGTGCGTGTGAACAGGGTTTCGATCTCGTGGCGCGAGAAATCCTTGAACTGGAGAAAGTGGCGAATCGTCATGTCACGAGCCTCTGGCGGGCGGCAATTGCCGGATCAGCGGGACGAGCTTGTCGACCAGTTCGTCGGCGTTGGCCTTGCTGAAGATCAGCGGCGGCAGCAGGCGAACGACGGTGTCGGCGGTGACGTTGATGACCAGGCCGGCCTGCAAGGCGTTGGCGACCAGGTCGCCGCACGGGCGGTCCAGGTCCACGCCGATCATCAGGCCGCGACCGCGGACCTCGCGCAGCATGCCGGTCGGTTTCAGCTCGTTTTCCAGCCGCGTCATCAGGTAGCCGCCGACCTCGGCCGCGTTGGCGAGCAGGCCTTCTTCCTCCATCACCTGCAGCGTCGTCAGCCCGGCCCGCATCGCCAGTGGATTGCCGCCGAACGTGGTGCCGTGGCTGCCGGGCTTGAACAGCTCGGCGGCCTTGCCGTGCGCCAGCACGGCGCCTATCGGCACGCCCGATCCCAGGCCCTTGGCCAGCGGCATCACGTCGGGCAGGATGCCGGCCCACTGGTGGGCGAACCATTTGCCGGTGCGGCCAGTGCCGCACTGGACCTCGTCGATCATCAGCAGCCAGTCGTTCCGGTCGCACAGCTCGCGCACCTGGCGCAGGTAGTCGAGGTGGAACGCGTGGATGCCGCCTTCGCCCTGGATCGCCTCGAGGAAGACCGCGCTGATCGACGGGCGCTCGGCCGCCAGCCTGCGCAGCGCGTCGAGGTCGTCGAGCGGCACGCGCACGAAACCCTCGACCAGCGGCTCGAACCCCTTCTGGACCTTGGCGTTGCCGGTCGCCGACAGCGTCGCCAGCGAGCGGCCGTGGAACGCCTTCTCGTAGACGATGATCTCGGGGCGCTCGATGCCACGCGCATGGCCGTGCAGGCGCGCGAGCTTGATCGCCGCTTCGTTGGCCTCGAGGCCCGAGTTGCAGAAGAAAGCGTTGGTCATCCCGGACAGCGCGACCAGGCGCTCGCCCAGCGCCGTCTGCAGCGGCACCTCGAACAGGTTCGACGAGTGGATGATCCGGCCGACCTGCTCGCGCAGCGCCTGCGCCAGCTTGGGGTGCGCATGGCCGAGCGTGTTGACGGCGATGCCCGACAGCGCGTCGAGGTAGCGCTTGCCGCTCGCGTCGTACAGGATCGCGCCGTCGCCGTGCGTGAACGCGACGGGCTGGCGTCCATAAGTCGACATCAAGGGCGTGGTGGCGGCCATACGTGCTCCCGGGGCGTGAAACGTTCGCCGAGGCGGATCGAACGCGGATTGTTCAAATGATCAACGGCGGGGTCACCGCCGTTGTCTGAGTAACAAATTGTAGGGGACAAATTTAACAGCGGATATAATGGAATCCGATGCCACAGTGCGGAAGCGGCCGAAGGCCGACCCGACACTGCGGCCGATCTCCTCCCCGCGCGTTCCTCCCGCGCGTTGTTCCTCCTCCTCGGCGGGCTCGTTCGCAATGATCGAAAGACCGGTGGCGCGATCGTTCCTGATCGTCGGCTTGACGACGGCTGGCAAGGTCTTTCGACCCAGCGATTGGGCCGAGCGGATCGGCGGCGTGATGGCCTCGTATCGGCCGGGCGCTCGCACGCGGTCCTCCCATCTCGGCTATTCCCCGTACGTGATGCCGAGCTTGCGCGGCGACCTGCGCTGCGTCAGGGTCGATGGGCGGCTCAACCAGATCGAGCCGAAGGCCTATCAGTTCATGGTCGGTTTCGCCCGCGACAACGCGCTGACCGTCGAGGATCTCGACGCCGCGTCGGCCGGCGCCGCCGACGTGGCGTCTGCGGCGGCGATCACGCGCTGACGCTTCGCGCGCTAGCTCGTTCGCTCGTTCGCTCGACGATGGGCTTGGTGGCCGATCGGAACCCCTATTGCTGCGATGATGGATCAAATAAATACCGTAAATCGTTGCTATTAATCAACTTTTTCTGATCACGATTGCCGAATCGTGAAGCGGCTCGACTAGAATCGTCGACAATCGCCCGTCGGCGGGCCGCCCTGGCCGGACGGTCGCCGATGCGGGCAACCGGAATGTCACGATGAACGTCTTGCCGATCCTCAACGGTACGGTGGAAACCTACCGACTACGCAGTTCGACGAGCGCCGGTGCCGCCCAGGAGGCCGACGCCGGTGTGCGGCGTCCGCGGGCGCTGGTCGTCGACGACAGCCCGACGGTGCGCCACCAGTTGTCGCTGGCGCTGCTGCGGATGGGGGTCGAGTCCGAGGCCGTCGGCAATGCCGATGACGCGCTGCGGGCGCTCGGCGGCTACCGCTACGATCTGGCGATCCTCGACGTGGTGATTCCGGGCATGGACGGATTCTGCCTCGCCAGGCAGATCAAGCGCGATCCGAAGCTCAGGACGACGCCAGTCATCATGCTGACCAGCCGCTCGTCGCCGTGGGATCTGGCGCGCGGCGCGCTGGCCGGGTGCAACAGCTATCTGGTCAAGCCGGTCTCGCCGAAGTCGCTGCGCGAGACCATCCTGCGCAACCTCGCCCATGGCGTGCTGTCGCGTCGCCGGGCGCTGGCCCGCGAGCGGGCCGAGGCGGCGACGGTCGACGGCTGAGCAGCGGCATCGCCGGGCGGCCGTCCGGGTCCGAACGCCACCGTCGCCGGCCCGTGCCGCCGCTCGGGTTACTCAGCCCTTGACGCGATTGCGGTACTCGGCCGTGCGCGTATCGATCTCGATCTTGTCGCCGATCTGCACGAACGCCGGCACCTGGATCGTGAAGCCGGTCGGCTTGATGCGGGCGGGCTTGAGCACCTTGCCCGAGGTGTCGCCCTTGACGGCCGGTTCGGTGTACTCGACTTCGCGCACGACGCTGTTCGGCAGCTCGACCGAGATCGCGCGGCCCTCGTAGAACGTCACTTCGCACGGCATGCCGTCGTCGATGTAGTTCAGCGCGTCGCCCATGCTCTCGGCCTCGACCTCGTACTGGTTGTACTCGGCGTCCATGAACACGTACATCGGATCGGCGAAGTACGAATAGCTGACCTCGCGCTTGTCGAGCACCAGCACGTCGAACTTCTCGTCGGCCTTGTAGACGGTTTCGGTGCCCGAGCCATTGAGCAGGTTCTTCAGCTTCATCTTGACGACGGCGGCGTTGCGGCCCGACTTGTTGTATTCGGCTCTCTGCACGACCATCGGTTCCTTGCCGATCATCACGACGTTGCCGGCGCGCAGTTCCTGAGCGAGTTTCATGGCTCGTTTCCTTGAGATTTCGCGGGGTTCGCGAGAAATTTCGCGTATCGATTCGACGGAGCCGGTCGCGACGGAGGGCTGGCCCGCCGTCGGGGACACCGTGGCGACGCCGCGCGGTGATGCGATGGGCGCCGCGTGGGCGCGGCGCGGAGTCGAACCCGAGATTCTAGCTTGATGCCAGCGCGCGTGTAAATTCGATCAATTGGCTGGCCAGGTCCGGCTGCCGTCGCAGCGATGACTGGAACGCCTGCCAGCGCGCGGCGCCCGGTTCGTCGAGCGCGTATCGGGCGAAGCCCGGCCAGGCGTCGCCGATCCGGCCGTCGCCGATCCACGCGCGATGCAGCGCCCGGGTCGCCTCGGCCGCCGGCTCGGGCCAGTCGGCCGTCAAGCGGTCCAGCCACGCGTCGAGCTTGATCCGTCTGGTCGCGTCGTCCTGCGGGTACGGCTGCCAGACGAACGGGCGTCCCGCCCAATGGGCGCGGATCCATGAATCCTCGCCGCGGACGAAGTTCAGCGCGCACGCGTGCAGCAGATCGTCGTAATCGCGCTGGTCGAGCCAGCGCAGCGCCGCCGCCTGCAACGCGCCGCGCGCCAGTGGCCCGCCGTGTCGGGTCAGCGGGCGGCCGAAGTAGCGCGCCAGCGCCGCGCCGGCGACGCCTTCGGGGACCAGCAGGCGGACCGGCCGTGGATGGGCGGCCAGGCATTCGAGCAGGTCCACGACGGCGCCGACCGGGTAGCAGAACAGCGAGATCGTCAACGGTGCGGCGCCCACGGCGGCCGCGTCGGCCGGCGGCGCGCCGATCGCGCAGTCGAGCCTCGCGCGCGGCGGGCTCGGCCAGCGCCGCCTGGCGCAGCGGCAGGTCGGCCTCGCGCAGCAGGCCGCCGGTCGCGGCGGTGAATCCCGGGAAGAAATAGTGCTCGACCACGCCGTCGGCGGGCTTGACCGACGGGCGTCGGTGCGCGGATTCGACCCAGGCCTCGGCGCTCAGGTGCTCGACGTTGATCCACAGCGGTGGCGCGTCGCCGCCGGTATCGCGGCGGGCCGCCTCGCCGAGCGCGCGCCGGACGGCGTCCGGCAACTCGCAAGCGAACGTCGACAGCAACACGTCGGCGGCCGGCGGACGCGCGTCGTCGGCGGGCCACGGGCACACGCGGACGCCGTCGACGACCGTGGCGCCGGCCGGATCGCGGGAGGGATCTCCAGCGTCGCGTGTCTCGTGGGTCTCGTGGGTCTCGTGGGGCGACGGAGCCGGAGCCGGGGCCGGAGCCGGGGCCGGGGCCGGGGCGGCGTCGGCCGGCCAGAGCGGCCGCATGACGTCGAGCCGGTCGACGTACAGCGTGACGTCGCAGCGTTGTTCGGCGACGAGTTGGCGTGCGAGCCGCCAGCAGACGCCGGCGTCGCCGACGTTGTCGACGACCCTGCAATACAACGCGACGCGCAGTCGCGGCGATCCGCCGGTCAACGGAACAGGTCGTCGAGGCGGGCGCGGGCGTCGGCCGGCGCGTCGGCGCTGGCCGGCTCCGACGGGTACTCTTCGGCGATCCGGTCCTCGAAATAGCTGTACGGCGTCGGTGCCGACAGCAGTCGCCGCCACACCTCGGCGGGCACCCCCTTGTAGCGTCGCACGCTGCGGTCGGCGAATTCGATCTCCAGATGCTGCAGCCGTTCGTCGTAGCCCGCCGAGCGCAGCTTCGATCCGGATAGCGGTTGGCGCTTCATGCTCGTCTCCGGTGACCGTGGTCGTGCGGGCATGATACGTGGCTCACCGGTCCCGCGCATTCGCGATGAACCCAGACACCCTGTCGATCGCCGATGCCGTCGACGCCCAGCGCCAGCGGCGTCCGAGCGCGACCGCGCTGATCGAATCGGCGCGCGATCGCGCCGCCCGGTCAGTCCGCCGCGATAGGGCGGCGGATCACTTGGGGCGGCGGATCACCTGGCGCGGGGAATCACTTCGGCGCCATGCGGATCGCGCCGTCGAGACGGATCGTCTCGCCGTTGAGCATCGGGTTGGCGATGATCTGCTGCGCGAGCAACGCGTATTCCTCGGGCCGTCCGAGCCGCGACGGGAACGGCACCTGCTTGCCCAGCGAGATCTGCGCCTCTTCGGGCAGGCTCTTCATCATCGGCGTCAGGAACAGGCCGGGCGCGATCGTCACGACGCGGATGCCGTCGCGGGCCAGGTCACGGGCGATCGGTAGCGTCATGCCGACGATCCCGCCCTTGGACGCCGAGTACGCGGCCTGGCCGATCTGGCCGTCGTACGCGGCCACCGACGCGGTATTGATGATGACGCCGCGTTCGCCGTCGGCGTTCGGCTCGTTGCCCGCCATCGCCGCGGCCGCCAGCCTCAGCATGTTGAAGCTGCCGATCAGGTTGACGCTGAGCACGCGGCTGAACGCGTGCAGCGGATGCGGGCCGTCCTTGCCGAGCGTCTTCATCGCGACGCCGATGCCCGCGCAATTGACCAGCGCGACCAGTTGACCGAGCTTGACGGCCGCGTCGACGGCCGCCTGGCCATCGGCTTCGGACGACACGTCGCATTTGACGAACTGCGCGCCGGCGCCGAGCGCTTTGGCGTGCTGGTTGCCCAGTTCCTCGTTCAGGTCGGCGATCAGCACGCGGGCCCCCTGGTCGGCCGCCATGCGGGCGGTCGCGCCGCCCAGACCGGACGCTCCGCCGGTCACCAGCACCACTTTGTCCTTCAATTGCATCGATGGTCTCCTTCGTTCGGCGTCGGCGCGCGGATGCGCGCCCGACTGCTATTGCACCTTGACTTCGACGCGGCGCGCCTGCCGCTCGTCGCCGCCGCCGGCCGTCTCGACCGGCTTGTTCAACACGATCTGGCTGTCCGGCAGGCCGGCGGAGATCAGCAACTGCCGGACCGCGAGCGCGCGCTCCTTGGCCAGCTCGGCGTTGCGCGCCGGATCGCCGCTGGTGTCGTGAAAGCCCGACACGTCGAGCCGGGCGCCGGCGTGCTGGCGCGCGTAGGCGATCACCGCTTCGACGCGCGAACTCGCGTCGGCCGGCAACTCGCTCGAGGCCGACCCGAAATACAGCACGGCCGCGCCGGGCCGGGCCGCGGAGGCCGCTCCGGCCGCCGGGACCGCGGCGCTGCCGTGCGAGACCGGGTCGGTGCCGAACAGGCCGGTCCCGAGCACCGGCACGAGCAGCAGCGCGACGATGTTGATGATCTTGATCAGCGGGTTGACGGCCGGGCCGGCGGTGTCCTTGTACGGG
>JASGFT010000145.1:0-12837 GCA_047605425.1 Burkholderiaceae bacterium
CAGAACACCTCGCCCTTGTAGTCGATGCGCTCGCGCACCTCGCGGATCAGCGGAATCGGCACGATCGGCTCGGGCCGCTGTGCATTGGGAATGTCCATCTGCTCGGGTTCGGTCAGCCCTTCGCCATAGCCCCGGGCGCGCGACAGCGGCACCGTGTGCTTGAAGCCGGTGGTGACCAGCAGGCCCACGCGCGGGCCCTTGCGTTCGATCAGCGCATTGGTGCCAAGCGTCGTGGCGTAGCGCACCGAATCGACCTGCGAAAGCAGGATGTTCGGCGTGATCTCCAACTGACGGCAGGCATCGGCCAGCGCGTCGTTGAAGCCGACCGCCAGGTTGTGGTGGGTGGTCAGCGACTTGGCCTCGACGACGCGGTCGCCCCAGGCCACGAAGCAATCGGTGAAGGTGCCGCCGATGTCGACGGATACGCGGTTCATGGGGTAAGTCCTCGGGCGTTCAGTTGTCGGCGGGATTGGCGCGACGGTGGGTGTGATGCGCGTGGGCGTGGAGCTGGCGCTGCAGCAGCACGCGCTCGAGCGCCAGGTCGGGTGCCTGCGCGGGTTCCTGCATCTCGGGTCGCCCTTTCCACTGGGCTTTCAGCGCGTCGATGTCCAGCTCGATGTCGTGCAGCGGCGGATGGCCGGGCGGCAGGTACTCGGCTTCCACCAGCGTGCCGCAGTCGGGGCAGTAGTACTCGAGGATCCGGCACCACTTCGGATCGGGCGAATAAGTGCGCTCGTACAGCTTCGTGTCCAGCAGCGGCTTGTGCACCTCGCGCGGATCGCGGTCGTAGACCAGCAGGCCGCGCTTGTAGTTGTCGCGCGCGCTGCCGTGGGCGCGGCCGCAGCGCCGGCATTCCCACTGCTCGCCGTCCAGGTCGATGCGCAGGGTTTCGGTGATCAGCACTTTCATGGTTCAAGCCTCCTTGCCGCGGGCCAGCAGGATGTCGCCGGCGGCGTTGATGTGCAGCGTCCAGCCCGCGTCGATGCGGCCGGTGAAGAACGCTTCCTCGAGAACGGCCGGGCCGGCCAGGCTGACGGCGACGCCGCGCGGCTGGTCTTCGACGCGCACCAGCGGCAGCGCCCGGCGCTTGCCGTCGAGCAGCACCTCGCGCGTCGCCGTGACGACGGCTGGCTGGGACGCCCCCCCGAACTGCCCGCTCATCCGCGCCTGCGCCATCGGCTTGATGGCCGTCAGCGTGAGGGTGAGCGTCGCGCCGGCCTGCAGTCCCTGTGGCGGGCTCGCGCCGGTGAGGGCGTGCGCACGGGTCGTGCCGTCGGCCGACGCTTCTTCCAATACCCATTCGAGCCGGTATTCGCCGGGCCGCGCGCCTTCGCCGAACATCGTGCGTTCGGCCTGCGTGCTCATCCGGGCCATCGCCTCGGACAGGCTGGCCGGCTGCGCATCGGCGACCTGGCACGCGAAGCTGTGGCCGACATCCGAGAAGCCGATGCCGTAGGCCGAGAACACCGCGGCGTGGCCCGGAATCAGCACCTGGCGCGCGCCGATGGCATCGGCCACGCGGCAGGCCACGAACGGGCCACCGCCGCCGAAGGCCGCCAGCGTGGTGTCGGCGTCGATTCCTGTGTAGTGGCGCAGCGCGTCGGCCACCTTGGCGACCCAGGCGGCCTCCATCGCGGCGACCGCCTGGTCGTCATCGAGCCCGAGCGGCTCGCCGATGTGGGTACGGATCGCGCCGCGGGCGCGCTCGGCGTCGATCTTCAACGCGCCGCCGAAGAACGAGGCCGGGTCGAGCAGGCCGCCGAGCAGGAAGGCATCGGTGATCGTGGCCTGGGTGCCGCCCAGGCCGAAGCAGGCCGGGCCGGGCGCGCTGCCCACGCTTTCGGGGCCGACGCGCACGTTGCCGTTGTCGACGCGGATGATCGAGCTGCCGCCGACGCCCGCGCTGACCACGTCGCACAGCGCGAACGAGGTGGGCACGCCTTCGACGCGCCCGCGTCGCTCGGCGCGCACGCCCTGCGCATCGACCAGGCCGATGTCGGTCGTGGTGCCGCCCACGTCCATCGACAGCAGCCGCGGCAGGCCATAGTGCCGGGCGAGCACGCGCGCGCCCTCCATGCCGCCGCGCGGGCCCGAGCTGTAGGTCTGCACCGCGATCGTCTTGGCCACGCGACCGGCATGGCCGTCGTTGCGGAACACCAGCAGCGGGCTTTGCGCGCTGGCCTCCTTCAGCTTGTGCTCGGCGCTGTACAGGAAGCGTTCCATCGCCGGATGCAGGAAGGCGTTCAGCAGTCCGGTCCAGGTGCGCCGCAGGTCGTCGGCGTCGTCGACCAGCTCGCTCGCGTACAGCACCGGCAGCGCGCCCAGCAGGTGCGGTGGGAAGGTGCGCAGCAGTCGACGCTTGACCCGCGCCTCGCGTTCGCGGCGGCGCGGCCCGCCGAACGAGACCACCAGCCGGTTCGCGCCGCCGGCGGTGAGCTCGCCCACCGCCTTGACCGCGGCGGTCTCCAACTCCTCGCCTTCGAGCGCGGCGGCCAGATGGACGGCGCGTTCGCCGATCACCGCGTCGTACAGATCGGCCGCGCCGTCGGCGCCGCGCAGCGCGTCGGCCGTGAGCGTGTCGCCGACGATCACGCCCAGGCGCGGACCCTTGCGCTCGACCAGCGCGTTCGTGCCCTGTGTCGTCGAGTAGCGGATGGCCGCTGTCGACAGCAGCAGCGCCTGCAGGTCCTCCTGGCCGTAGATCACGGCCGAGGCCTTGCGCAGGCCGTCGAACAGGCACTGCGACAGATCGTGCGGCGTGGTCAGCGTCTTCGTGCGGTGCACGCGCTCGCCGTCGATCACGCAAATGTCGGTCAGCGTGCCGCCGTTGTCGATGTTGATGAGCCGGCCGCGCGCGTCGGCGCGCAGCCGGGCATCCGAAGACTCGCTGGCTGGGGTGGGGGTAAGGATGGTGTTCATGGGCATCGAACCGTGGGATAGGGATGAAACGGCAACATCCGGCCCCGCCGCGACCGGAAGGCCAGGCGGCAAGGAGTGGGGTAAGAACGAGGGCGAGCGGGCGCGCCCGCTCGGCGGTCAGGAAGGCGGATCGATCTGCGGCTGCATGAAGGGTCTCCTTTCTCCGGGTCCCGTTCCGATACGCGCCTGCTTTGCGCGGAACCGAACGAATCGTCGTGATGCGGCCATTGTGCGGAACGGCGATCCGGACGGCGCCACCCTAAGGGGTAGTCGGATCACCCGATAAACCCCGATCGGTCAATAAATGGACCTGGGGCGCGGGCCTAGGATCGGGGAGGCAGCAGGCCGCGCGCCACGCTGATGGCCTTCGCGCGGCTGCTGACGCCGAGCTTGCCGTACAGGTTTTTCAGGTGGAACTTCACGGTGTTCTCGGAAACCGCCAGTTGGCTGGCCAGCTCGCGGTTGGACGCGCCTTCGCACAGCAGGCGCAGCACGTGTCGTTCCCGATCGGACAGGGGCATGACGGCGCCGGGAGGCGTAGCCGGCGCGGGGCCGGACTCCGGTTGCAGCCCCGCCGCGCGCAGCACCCGGCACGCGAACGCATGCGTCGCCCCGGTCTCCGACGCCGGCGCGGCCGGGACCAGCGCGTGCTGGGCCTGGACCAGCAGCGGCACGACCCGCGGCCCCTGGTCGAGGAACGCCCGCACGCATTCGCCGGGCGCGGCCAGCTCCAGCGCCCTGAGCAGGCCGCGCTGGGCGGCCGCGTGCTGCCCGCGCTGCTCGAGCAGCAGTGCCTTGAGCACCAGGGTCTTGATCCGCAGCAATGGGCGGTCCGCGCACAGCGGCTCGACGGCCTGCAGCAGGCGCGTCGCTTCGTCGGGATCGTCGTCGTGCAATGCCAGGCGGATGCGCCCGAGCGTCGGTCCTTCGACGAGCTCCGAGATCGACAGCCAGCGCGGATCGGCATGCGCGGCAGGCCGGGCGACCCGGCGCTCGATCGCCCGGGCGCGCGCCACGTTGCCGTTCAGCGCCGCCAGGCGGATCCGCTCCCATTCGACCATGCAGACCAGCCGCGACCAGTCGCTTTCGAAGGCGATGAGGTCCAACGCATCGAGCGTGGCCCGCGCGTCGTCCGGGCGGCCGCGCGCGTGCTGCGTTCGCGCGATGGCCATCAGCGCGACCGCGATGAAGTCGGGGACGGCGCCGCGCGCGATCTGGTCGCCGAACTGCTCGGCCAGCCGCTCGACGTCGTCCAGCGCATCGCTCTCGTACGCGGCCCAGATCTGGCAGGCGGCCAGCGCCGCCGAAGCCATCGAGCCGGTCGGCCGATCGGCGTGCTGCGCCACCGCGCCGCAGTCGCGCAGCACGCGCCGCGGCTGGGCGTCCAGCATGCCGGCGATGCTCTCGACCGCCATCGTGTAGCCGGCGCTGAAGGTGGCGTCGGCGTGGTCGTTGTGGCTGCGCGCCAGCAACAGCATCCGATGCGCGGCGTCGACCTCTCCGAGCCCCAGCGAGTGGAAGGCCAGCAGGTTGGCGGCCGCGCCCAGCTCGAACGCCGCGAAGCCGGTGGCGCCCGGGCGCTGGATGTCCGGCATGCGGGCGACCCGCGCGGCCGCCGCCGGAAGGTCGTCCTCGAACAGCGCCGCCATGCCGAGCACCACGTCCGGGTCGGTGGTCTGGGCGACGTGGCCGAGCTCGGACTGCTGCCTGAGCATGCCGAGCAGCGGGCGCAGCTTGGCACTGCGTCGCAGGAAGATCTGCGCCCAGGCCATCTTGATCATCAGGCCGCGATGCTGCGCGACCTCCTCGACGCCGACGCGGTCGTACCAGTGCGCGGCCGTCACCAGCTCGGCCGTCGAGATCAGGCGCTCGACCCAGGGATCCAGCGCCTGGACGGCCAGCGCCATGTCGCCGCCCTCGATGGCGTGGTAGACGGCTTCCTCCAGCTCGCCGTGGGCCAGATGCCAGCGGGCCGCCAGGCCGTGGATCGTCTCCGCGGCCTCGGGATCGGCGCGCATCAGGCCATCGCGCAGGTACGACGCGAACAGGCCGTGATAGCGGAACCACGTGGCCGAAGCATCCAGCGCCGAGATGAACAGACCGTCGTGCTCGAGCTGGCGAAGGACGTCGTGGGAACCGGCGCGCCCGACCACCGCGTCGCACAACGGTCCCGAGAGCCGGCGAAGCAGCGACGTGCGCAGCAGGAACTCGCGCACCTGCGGCTGCTGCATCGAGACCACGTTCTCGGACAGATACTCGGCCAGTTCGCGCGGACCATGGGCGGCCAGCTCTTCCAGCGATTCGCGCACGGCGGGATTGGCGAACGCCAGCCGGAACAACTGCAGGCCGGCCGGCCAGCCTTCGGTGCGCTGGTGGATCAGCTCGATCTCGTCGGCGGCCGCGATCGGGGCTTCGCCGCGGCTGAACAGGGCACGCGACTCGTCGGCCGAAAAGCGCAGGTCCTCGGCGCGCAGCACCGCGGCGCGGCCGGCGACCATCAGGCTGGCCAGACCGACTTCCGGCAGCGCGCGCGAACCGATGAAGACACGCGCGCGCGCCGGAAGATGCTTGAGCAGATCACGGAAGAACTGCAGGATCGACGGATCGTGCAGCGCCTGGAAATCGTCGAGGAACAGCACGACGCGCGACCCGAAGCCGCCCAGTACGTCGAGCATCCATTCGATCAGGCCGACGCCGGCGGGACGGGGAGCCGGAGCGACGGCCTGCCTGGCGCCGGCCGAAGCCAGCATCGCGTACAACTGGGTCTCGAAGCGCTGCGGATCGTTGTCGGCATCGTCGATCACCAGCCAGCCGGTCGCCCATTGCTGGCCCTGGAACGCATCGTGGATCTGCTGCAGCGTGGTCGACTTGCCGCTGCCCGCGGGGCCCTGGAGCACGGTCAGCGGCGCCGAACCGACGCGCATCACCCGTTCGATGATGCTTTGCCGCACCACGGTGTCGGGCCGCGCGGGCGGCGGAAACAGCTTGTAGGCCTGAAGCCGGATGCCTGTCGCGGCGTATTCCATGTCGATCGTTTCGACCATTCGCCTCCCGCACGAACCCAGGCCCCTGGATGATTGAAGCGCAACGCGCAGTCTAGGGCTGGCCGGCTGAGCCCGAGGCTACCTTTTCGGGTAGGTCGCGGCCAGGGATTTCCCGGACCGGACCGGCCGGTCCCGCACCGACGCTCCGCCCGAAAGGGTCGCCATGCCGCCCGGTAAACCCTGAGAGGGTGTATCTGAAATAAACTATCTCCAGCGCTGCCACGAGGGGCGGTGGCGCAGGAGGTCACGGACGAGTACGACGACAGGCAAGAATCGAGGCGGCAGGCCGGCGCTGCTGCAGGCGCAGGACCTGCGCGTACTGGTGGAACTGACCCAGCGCATGCCGCAGTCTTCGATGGACGAACTGACGCGCGAGTTCGTGCGCCAGACGGGCATCGACGTGTGCTCGGCGACGATCGGCGAGGCGCTGAAGAAAGCAGGCGTCAAGCGGGTGCGTGCGCCGCGCCGTGCGGGCACGCGCGCAGCCACCCAGGGCTCGGCACCGCAACGCCACGGCTACACGGCAGTGCACCGCCGGCAGGCGCCGCCCGGTGGCATGAACACCGACCTGACCGATGCCGAATGGGCCCTGGTAAGTGACCTGTTCGAGCGCAAGGGCGGGCGCGGCAAGCCGGCCACGCACGAGCGGCGCGACATCGCCAATGCCTGCATATACATCGTGCGTACCGGCTGCGCCTGGCGGCTGCTGCCGGGCAACTTCCCGCCCTGGCGCGCGGTGTACTCCGCCTTTCGCAGCTGGGCGCACGCGGGCGTCTTCGAGGCCATGCACGACCGGTTGCGCCAGCAGTGGCGCGAGCGCGTGGGCAAAGCACCCGAGCCGAGTGCCGCCATCATCGATGCGCAGAGCACGCGCAGTACCCCGCAGGGCGGCGATACCGGATTCGACGCCGGCAAGAAGGTCAAGGGCCGCAAGCGCCATCTGGTGGTCGACACCCTGGGGCTGCTGCTGGCCGTGACCGTCACCGCCGCCAGCGTCCAGGACCGCGACGGCGCCGCGTCCGTGGTGGCGCAGGCTTGCGCCAAGGTTCCCGGCCTGAAGCGGCTCTACGCGGATTCCGCCTACGGCGGCCAATGCGCGATGAATCTGGAGCAGACTCACGGCATCGCCGTGGAAATCGTGCGCCGCCCCTCCAACCGCGTGACCGGCACCTTCGTCCTCGAGCAGCAGGAGCTCTGGCCCGACGCCCCGCCCAAGGGCTTCGTCGTCCAGGCCAAGCGCTGGGTTGTCGAGCGTACCCATGCCTGGAACGAACGTGCCCGCCGCCTCATCGCTCATCACGACCGCTCCAACTGGGCCCCCGTCGCCTGGGTCTGGCTCACCGAAGCGCGTATGCTTGCAACTAGGCTGGCAGGCTGAATTATTTTAGATACACCCTCTCAGATCCCGGAAACTTTCCTCGATCTGCATCCGGCGCTCGTAGTGCGCCACGACCTGGCGCGCCGATAGATGCTCCAGGCTGGGCGATACCACCAGCACCCACGGCTCTCGCGCCGAGCGGGCTTGAGCGCGCCAGTTGCTACCCCGTGTTACCGGCGGCGAGGAAGCGCGGCTATTCGGCGCGGTTTTTGCCGGGCGAACTGATTCCGGCTGCATCACGAGGATCGCGGCTCAGAAGTACAAGTCGTCGTCGACAGGCAGATGGAGTTGACGCTGAGGTTTCCCCACAAATCTGTGAGGCGAATCAGGGAGTTATCCGCGACGGGCTGAATGCGGGGGCGCGCTTCATCGTGCCGTGGTTTCGCAGTGCCGAGGCCCTGGGCTTTGGCTGCATCGGGCGGCTGCGCGGGCGCATCCAGGTGCGCCCGGTCGGCCAGCACGAGTGGGCGCCGGTCTCGGTGTTCAATCAGATTCCGGTGGGCAAACGCATCGACCTGGGCCTGTGCGAGATCAGCAAGAAGCACCGGTATCGGGCCCGCATCGTGGTCTTGAACAACCCGCCGAAAGGGCGCAAGCACCGCGATGCCAAGGGCCGGGTGGTGCGTGGCGGGCGCTCGCGCGCCCAGGCCCGAGCGCAGCGCGAACCCTGGGTGTTGGTCGTCTCGCCAAGCTTCTGTCAGACCGCCAGGTCGTGGCGCACTACCGGCGGCGCATGCAGATCGAGGAGAGCTTTCGGGATCTGAAGAATCCGCGTTATGGCGCGGCGCTGCGTCACTCGATGACGCGGGTGCCCGCCCGCATGCAGGTGCTGGTCATGATGCATGCGCTGGCCAGCGTGGCGGCCTGGCTGCGCGGCCAACTGGCCTGCCAGCAACAAGAGGATCAACGGCTGCTGGCGAACCCGCAGGCGAAAAAGCGAAGCCGGCGCACCTTGAGTGTCCTGATCAATCCGCCGATTGTCGCCATGCCGCAGAGCTCGAGGCTTTGGGGGGCGATCGGCATGCTTCGCGAAGAGAGTCCACTACCGGTCGGCGCTTACCCCAGAAAACTCCACTTAAGAACGTTGCGGCCGGGTGGCGTTTGTAGAAGCTGCCGTTGAATTGGGACGTTGCGATCAGTGCGTGATGGTAAGCGGTCCACAGCTTGCAATCCGGCGGATGCGCGGGTGCCTCCACCCAGAACCGCGCGAGCGGGCCGCGATACACAAGGCCCTCGATATCGTACACCGATTCGCCGCAAACCTTGACGGGCAAGCCCAGGCCGATCGCGCTCAAGCCGACGGTGCTGTTGATCGTCACCACCCCGACCGCTCTGCGCAGCAATGACGGCAGATGCTGGTCGTGCAGGTAGTGGCAACGCTCGGTCACGCCGAGTGCTTGCGCCAGCTCCCGGATCAGGCGGCCGTGGTCGGTGAATCCCCGGTCGAGCGGATGGTGCTTGATCACCAGTTGGACGTCAGCCGGCGCGTGGGCTGCGAAGTCGCGTATCACATGAGCGATGAAGCGCTCCACGGTCCCGAACGGAGAATGAACGCGGACCTGGGCATCACCGCTGGTCTGCAGTGCAACCAGAAAGAAGCGTGGCGGCTCGGCGCTGATGAAGCGCGTGGCCAGATGGCGCTCGAGAACCAGATATTTCAGTTTGCGCCAGACCGTGCGAACCCAGAAACGGCTCTCGCGCCATCCCAGCGGACGGTGGTGCTGGTATCGGCGATAGCGCCGATGGCCTAGCGACGCTGCCAGATAGTAGAGCATCCCCCAGAGCGCAGCCTTGCGGTAGGTCGAGCCGATTGGTGTCGTCGGCTCGGCGACAGGTGCACCCAGAGCGCGATAGAAGCTCGGATCCCGCGGCATCGACGAGCGTTTGTTGACACCGTCGCGTTCGATCGTGATGTAGTCGGGTCTCAGATAGCCTTCCTCGAACACCCCAACCTCCAGCCCCAGCGCTTTGGCACATTGGATCACTGACTGATGCACTGGCCGGCAGTCGCCAAACATCAAGATCGTATCGATGCGATGCTCGCATACCAGTGCCGTGAAGGTCTCGGGCCAATCAGTCAACGTCCCGCGGTAGTCGAGGCGTTTGTGGAAATGGCGGCTGCGGCTGAACAACCGGTCGCCGCCGTTGAAATCCACTTTCAGCACCACGGCGCCGGCCCTGGTCAGATCGACGGCGAGCTGAGAGAAAAACGGGCCCATCGGCCCTTGCAGCATCAGCACCCGGCGGCCCAGGAAGCCGGCTAGATCCGGTTGGATGAAGCGAAGCGAATCCAGGCAGGGCTGGCTGTCGAGCGCGAGTGTGCCAGGCTCGAAGGTTTCCGGCATGGGAGCATCGAGCACAAGAGCGCTGCGCATAAGGGTTTTGAGCTCACTCACGGCGCAGCACCGGCGTCAGCAGCGCATGCCACCAGCGTGGCCGCTCCGGATCGCACCGCCGCCACTCGATAAGCTCTTCGAGCGCCTGTTCCGCGCTGCACGGTCGGCCGGTGGCGCGGCTCACGTACTTCGGATAGCGCAGCAGTGTGGCCGCCACCAGTTCGTCCAGCGACAGCAGGCGGGTTCGGCGCGCGATCGCGACGGCATCCGTGGTCAGGCCCCAGCCGGCGTAGAACGGTAGGCCGTGGCAGTAGACCGCCCTGTCGCGCAACAAGGCTTCGAAGCCGGTCAGCGAGGTCATCACATGCACGGCATCGGCCGCATCGATTAGACGGGTGATCGGCGCATCGGGCATGATCTCGTCGGCGAGCGCTGAGGCCCGGACCTCGTCTGAGCCGGCGCGGCGCAGGCCTGCTATGACGTCCGGGTGCGGTCGGTAGACGAGCCAGCCCTCAGGGTGATGACGGCGGGCTGCTTCCAGCAAGCCGGCGTTGGTGGCTACCGCTCGTGTCCCTGTCCTGACGGATGCATCCGCTTCGACCTGGCCGACGGCCAGAATGACCGGCCGTTCCGGATCCCTGCGCGATGACAGGCCGTGCCAGCGGTCGTCGCCGAGGTTGTATTTGCTGATGCCGGCCGCCACGATCCGTTCACGTAGCCGGCGTGCCCGCTCGATGAGGCTGGCATCGGACTCGTCGCGCTCGAGCATCATCTCGAGATCACTGGGACAGGACGGGTCATAGTAGATGCCGCGGCCATCTATGACCCATGACAGGGGGCGCGCCAACTGGGCGCCGAGCCCGACTGAACGTAGAAAGCCGTCTTCGACCCGCAGCACGGTCAGGCCGGGTTTGCGTCGTGCCGCATCCGCGGCGGTCGCGGCCGCCGGGGTGCTGCTCCAGACAGCGACCGTGTCTCCCGCATGCAGCGCTTGGGCGTCGTCGATCGGTTTCAAGACCGCTTCGGGTAGAAAGCTTGCGAGCAGTCGGCGCTTGCGCAGCGAGAAACCCAATACTTTGATTTCATGCATCGACCGCGATCTCCGGCACTGCGAGAGCGTCCGAGGAAGCGCTGCGAGGGGTCGTCTTGCCGCCGGCTCGATGCATCAAGGCGTCGACTCGCGTGAAATGCTCGGCCCAGGTCGGCGCGCGATAGCCGGCCAGCGTCCGCAGTCGCTGCGCGCGACGCCGGCTGTCCGATGCCGCGTAGTCGTCGATCGCCACCAACCAGCCTGCCGCGTCCAGCGGGTCCAGATACTCCGGTAGCGAGCCGGCGAACTCGCGATAGACCGGCAGATCCGAAGCGATCACGGGCACACCGAGCTGCAAGGCTTCGATGACCGGCAGGCCGAAGCCTTCGGCGAAGCTCGGGAACAGCAGCGCCCGGGCATGCGCGATCCAGGCCTGCAGCGAGCGATCGCCACAGCGCTCGGGGCGCAGCACGACATCCCGCAGGCCCGGCGCCCGTTCGAGCATTCGCTCGACATGTTCGCATTCCCAGCCGCGCTGTCCAATCAGTACCAGCTTGGGGGTGCGCGCGCCGTGAATGGCCATCAGGCGCTGCCAGACCTGCAACATCAACAGGTGATTCTTGCGCGGCTCGATCGTACCGAGCATCAAGAAGTACGCGTCTTCGATCGGTGGCCGTTCACGAATCTGCGCCAGCCGCAGGGCGTCCGGTTGCTCGGCGCCGAGCGGCGCCACCGTCATCGGCGGCAACGAACTGCCGATCCGTCCGGCGAAACCAGCCAGGATGTCCGCTGTCGAACGCGAGTTGCAGACGACCGCCGCTCCGGTTTTCAGCGCTCGCGTGATCCGGGCGACGTGATGCACGCCTTCGGATCTCCGACAGTACTGCGGGTGCGTGATCGGGATCAGGTCGTGGATCACGTATAGCGGCCGGACGCCGAGCGCGCTCAGCATCTCTTCGTAGGCTGGTCGGTCGAGACCGGTATGGCCGGTATTCAGAAACCATCGGCCAGTCGTCTCGCTGCGGAGTGAAGTGCGCAGCGCCGGGAACGGTGCGCGCGCGATGCCGGCTGCGACGACCCTGAGAAAACCGGACGCGTCGCCGTCGCTGTCAGCCAGCAGTTCCTCGAACAGCCTGCGCGATTGCGTCGGCGGCAGGATCATCGCTCGGTCGCCCACGCATAGCGCAGCGCTGGCGCGGTTGAGGTAATACCGAATGTAGGCTAGGCCGACACGATCGATGCCGGTCGGCAAGCGCTTGCGAATGCGCCGGCTGACGAGTCGGGAGACGTCGATGATGATTTCTGGCATGGGATGACTGGATTTATCCGATCGACTCTAGTCAGTTTCGCTACGATCTATCTTAGTTGATTAGGCTTTATCTACCGGAGTGCGGGATAGGTTATGTCCGATAATTTGTTCGATTATTGGGTTAGCGTGTTCGCCCAAATAACGGGAGTCACGACCGTCGAAATCAACCGAAGGAACTTCTCCAGCTCGGCCGCTGGTGCGTTGCTGACGAAGATCAAGTCGCCATCACGTATTTCGAATTCTTTGGCAAGGAAGTAGCCGCCAGGCTCGGCAAGGTTCGTCTGGTAGACAACCGGAACCCGTGTCATGACCGGCACTGCCGGCACCTTGATCGTCGGCGATCGTGCCTCCGTCGACTGTGTTGCTGCCCCAGGCGCTGGCTTTGGCTGCACCGCATCCCGAGTCCAGGGAACCGTGTTTGGCGATTCGAAACGGAATAGAAAAACGCCGAGCGCGTGGGCGCGGTTGTCCTGCAGGCCTCCAGCTCGAGCCAGCGCCTGCGCAAGGGTGATACCCGTCGATTCGAATGGGATTTCCTCGTTGCGGCCGGTCGCGCCGAGCACGGTGTATGACTGCGATTGATGCAACGCCGTCAGCACGTCGCCAGGCTGCATCAAGACGTTCTGGCGCGGATCACGAATCACCGCCTGCAGAGACATGCTGCGCGTCTGCTCACCGCGAGACAGTTGCAAGGTGGTCTTGTGCAGCGGCTGGCGGATGCCGCCGGCCGCGGCGATCGCATCGAGCACGCGCTGACCTTGAGCGCTCAGCGGCATGCGCAGGCTGTTCTGAACCTCGCCGACGACGGTCACGGTCGACGT
>JASGFT010000146.1:0-12829 GCA_047605425.1 Burkholderiaceae bacterium
CGGGGCGTTTGGACGCGCCTTTCGGGCACGGCCGAAAAACTCTCAGCCTCTGAGCCCGGAGAAATTGAGTGAGGTGGCGGCGCTGCAGGTCGAACGCGTGAATGAACTGCAGCCCGATGGTTTGGTCGTCTACGATATTCAAGACGAGGCCATGAGGAGGGATGCCCGGCCGTTCCCGTTCGTGACGACGCTGGATCCAGTCGCCTATAGCCGGAAGTACTTCACTTCCATCCGGTTTCCCAAGATCTACTATCGTGCGGTGGGAAAGTATTCGCCGGACGTGATCGCATCGGATCTGGCCAATCTTGCCGGCGATGCCGCCGTTTTCGTCGGCGCGCCTTCACGCAAGCAACGTGGAAGAACGACCCTGGCCGAGGCCTATGAACTTCGCCGCAAGCTCAACCCGGATTTCGTTCTGGGAGGGGTCGCCATCCCTGAACGCCATCTCACGGGGGAAGACGAGCATCTGCGGGTCGTCAAGAAGATGGCGGACGGGTGTTCGTTCTTCATCACGCAATGCGTGTACAACGTCGACGTCTCCAAGAACTTTCTTTCCGACTATTACTACCACTGCCAGAATGCGGAGCTGGAGATGGTTCCGATCATTTTCACGATCACCCCGTGCGGCTCGCTGAAGACACTCGACTTCATGAAGTGGCTGGGGGTCAGCATTCCGAAGTGGTTGGAAAATGATCTGGTCAACGCCGGTGACATTCTCGAAGCGTCGCTGGAGTCATGCAAAAGAACGTTCTCGGAAATCCTGTCCTTCGCCGATGAAAAACGTATCCCCATCGGTTGCAATATCGAGAGCGTTGCCAGTCGCAAGGTCGAGATAGAGGCATCGCTGGCGCTCGGCGCCGAGATACGAGCGATGTTCGATCGTTGAAAAGGCGTCGGGCCGGCACGGCCGGTTCAGCTTCCAAGCCCGGCGATCAGCGCGTGCCGCCACCCGCCTCGGCCTCCGACCGAAGCCACGCCCCGAGGCTGTCCACCGCCGCGCCGGCGTCGGCGCGCGTGAACAGGCTGAAGCACGCGCCGGTCGCCTCGAAGCCCAGCGGCGCGCCGAGTCGTCCGTTGCGGACGTCCTCTCGCACCAGCATCTCCGGAGCGATCCCGATGCCCAGCCCCGCGGCCGCCGCCTCGAGCATGTGGCTCAACTGATCGAACTGCCGCATCGTCGAACGGGCCTGGCCGAGGTCGAGACCGTGGACGGCCGCCCATTGCTCCCATGCGGTGATACGCGAGCTGGTGGACAGCAGCGGCTCTTTCAGCACGTCGGCTGGCGTCTCGATCCGTCGGGCCCGCGCCGGCGCGCAGACCGGTCCGATCGCTTCCGGGAACAGCGGCGTGACGGCGAGCCCGGCGGGCGGATCCGTTTGCGCGACGATCAACGCGTCGACGGTCCGGCGCTCGAGCAGCGACACGTCGGCCGCCGTCTGCAGCCTGACGCGAAGCGCCGGA
This sequence comes from Burkholderiaceae bacterium, assembly GCA_047605425.1. Classification (GTDB taxonomy): domain Bacteria; phylum Pseudomonadota; class Gammaproteobacteria; order Burkholderiales; family Burkholderiaceae_E; genus JAKPAM01. Next base: position 1,462 of record JASGFT010000146.1, read on the forward strand.
TGCTCGCGCTCGAAGCGTTCCAGCCTCGGAATCAGCCAGCTCGACAGCAGGCTGGCCGGCGCGCCGACGACCAGCTCGGCCGATCGGCCGCGGTCGCGCAGCGCGATGCAGCGTTGCTCGATCAGGTCGAAGGCGGGTTGGCAGGCGCGCAGCATGTCCTGGCCCGCGGCGGTCAGCCGCACGCCATCGGAACGGCGCTCGAACAGCTTGCAGCCCAGCCAGCTCTCGAGCCGCCGGATCTGCTGGCTGACGGCGCTGTGCGACACGCGCAACTCGTCGGCGGCAGCCGAGAAGTTCAGGTGCCGGGCGGCGCTGTCGAAGCAGCGCAGCGCATTCATCGGAGGCAGAGCGCGCATCGACGAGATGTTAGAAAAATTAATGCCTGATGGCAAAAAATCTTTGATTTATCGGAGAAAATCGTTTCGCTACGATAGCTGGCATCCGATCCTTTCGCTGATGTCATGTCTATCGCACCCCATCCCACGCAGCCGGACGCGCTCGGCCGGTTCGGTCGCTACGGCGGCCGCTACATGCCCGAGACGCTGATTCCCACGCTCGACGAGCTCGAACGCACCTACCGTGGGATCCGGGAAGACGAAGGCTTCTGGCACGAGTTCAGGGCGATGCTGGCCGACTACGTCGGTCGACCGAGCCCGCTGTTCGAGGCCCGTGCGATCAGCGAGGAGCTGGGCGGCGCGCGGATCTTCCTGAAACGGGAAGACCTCAACCACACGGGCGCGCACAAGATCAACAACTGCCTCGGCCAGATCCTGCTGGCCACGCGCATGGGCAGGACCCGCATCATCGCCGAGACCGGCGCGGGCCAGCACGGCGTTGCCACCGCCACGGTCTGCGCATTGTTCGGCCTGCGGTGCGTGATCTACATGGGGGCGGTCGACGCGGCGCGCCAGTCGACCAACGTCACCCGCATGAAGATGCTCGGCGCCGAGGTGCGGACCGTCGACGTCGGCAGCGCCACGCTGAAGGACGCGATGAACGCCGCCATCCGTGACTGGATCGCCGACCCTCGCGGCACTTATTACCTGCTGGGAACCGGGGCCGGTCCGCATCCTTATCCGTGGATCGTTCGCGAGTTCCAGAAGGTGATCGGCGAGGAGACGCGTTCGCAGATCGTCGAGAAGACCGGCCGCCTGCCCGACGCGATGGTCGCCTGCGTGGGCGGCGGGTCCAACGCGATCGGGTTCTTCCATCCGTTCCTGCAGGACAGGCAGGTACGGTTGTTCGGCGTCGAGGCGGGCGGGCGAGGGATCGGCACCGCCGCGCATGCGGCCAGCATCGGCGCCGGCAGCGTCGGCGTGCTGCACGGATGCCGCAGCTACTTCCTGCAGGACGACGACGGTCAGATCGCCGAAGCGCACTCCGTTTCGGCGGGACTCGATTACCCGGGCGTCGGACCCGAGCACGCGCTATTGCACGATGCCGGGCGCGTCCGCTACGAGTCGGTCACCGACGACGAGGCCGTCGCCGCGTTCCATTGGCTGACGCGCAGGCAGGGCATCGTGCCCGCGCTCGAGAGCTCGCATGCGTTGGCCTTCGCGAGAAAGCTCGCGCCGAGCCTCGGCCAGCACGAAGTGATCGTCGTCTGCCTGAGCGGACGCGGCGATAAGGATCTGAATACCGTCCTCGATTTCGGCGAGGTGTCACTATGAGCCGCTTGCAAACCGTCTTGGCCGGGTTGCGCACCGCCGGCAGGGCAGGCCTGGCAACGTACTTCACGGCCGGCGACCCCGGTTATCGTGATTGCCTGGATCTGCTGAAGCGCCTGCCCGCCGCCGGCGCGGACGTCATCGAGCTCGGCATGCCGTTCAGCGATCCGCTCGCCGACGGCCCGGTGCTCCAGTCGGCCAACCAGCGCGCGCTGCGCGCCGGCCAGACGATGGGCCGGACGCTGGAAATGGTCGAGGCCTTCCGGGATCATGACGGCGACACGCCGCTCGTCCTGATGGGGTACTTCAATCCCGTGCTTCGATACGGCGTGCCGCGCTTCGTCGCCGACGCGGCGCGCGCCGGCGTCGATGGCGTGATCCTCGTCGATCTGCCGGTCGATCACGCCGACGAGATCGATCGCCACGCGCGCGAGCACCGGCTCGACGTGATCCGGATGTCGGCGCCGACCACGCCGGACGATCGCCTGGACGCGATCCTCGGCAGCGCGAGCGGATTCGTCTATCACGTCATGCTGGCCGGAACCACCGGCGCCGCGCTGCCGCCCGACGAGGAGATCGCCGGGTCGCTGCGGCGGGTGACGGCGAGGGCGCGGCTGCCGATCGCGGCCGGCTTCGGCGTCAGGTCGGCGCAGCAGGCGAGCGCCGTCGGCCGGCATGCGGACCTCGTCGCCGTGGGCTCGCGGCTCGTGCAGGTGCTGGCCGAAGAGGGCGCCGACGCGGCCGTCGAAGCGGTGCGCCGCTTATCGCGGGCGGTTCGGGAGACGGCAGGAACCAGGGAGTGACCTGCCCGGTCCGGGTGGCTGGAATGGGTGTAGACGGGTCTGGAAATGGCGTTGCGGTCGAGCGTCGCCATCGAGACCAGCGATGCCTCGTCCTGGCATGAGCCGGATTTTCCTGGCATCGCTCTCGCCGATCTCAGGCGCCCAGGTGCTTCTTGTAGAACGGCACCAGTTGCTCGAGCGCCTGGCCGGTGGCCTCGGGCTTGTCGTACAGGTCGTAGTGACTCGTGCCGGCGACGATCTGGATGCTCTTTTCGCTCGAGCGCGCGCGGCGGTAGAGCTCCAGCCCGTCGCGATAGGAGCCGAAGCCGCCCGGCACGCCGCCGATGACGATGTGCAGCGGCTGGGTCAGCAGCACTTCCGCGAAAGCGAAAGCGTCCCAGCCCACTGCCGCGCCGGTGCTGGTCAAACGCAGCTTGTTCGGCGAGCCCGGCTGCTGGCCGCGCGGCGTCGTGTAGTACTGCACGGCTTCGACGATGTCGATGTCGTCGAGGCCCGCCTTCGCGCGGTCCGCCTCGGAGCCCGGGATGTAGCCGACGATCAGCGGCTCGGCGCCGCGCGCCTCGGCGGTGCGCTGCCTGGCGATGGCGTCCAGCGTCTTGATCGCGGCATCGGGCGTCATGTCGCCCTCGCGCATCAGCCGGCCATAGTTGGCGCCGACCACGGTCCCCACGGCCTTGTAGCGGCGATCGGTCATCGCGGCGCTGACCGCATAACCGCCGCCGCCGCACACGCCCAGCACGCCGATCCTCTCCTCGTCGACGTAGGGCAGCGTGACCAGGTAGTCGACCGCGCAGCGGAAGTCCTCGACGCGCGTGGCCGGGTCTTCGAGAAAGCGCGGTTCACCGCCGCTGGCGCCCTGGGTGGACGCATCGAAGGCCAGTGTGACGAAGCCGGCGCGGGTCAGCGCCTCGCCGTAGATGGCGCCCGAGGTCTGCTCCTTGCAACTGCTGATCGGGTGCGCGCAGACGATGGCCGCGTATTTCCTGCCGGGATCGAAACCTTCGGGCAGGCGCAACGTGGCCGCCACGTCCCAGCTCCGGTTCCTGAAGTTGATCGATTGCGTTTGGTTCATGGAATGCTCCTGATGCGAGAGTGGCTCACTGTACGACGCATGGCACGAATGATCGATGCGCACTGGGGCATGCCGATGCCGTTCTGCGCCGACCTCATGATGCCCGCACGTCGGCCGCCAGCGGCGGCCGGACGCGCCGCAGCCGCAGCGCGTTGCCGAGCACGAACACGCTGGACAGGGCCATCGCCCCGGCCGCGAAGATCGGCGACAGCAGCACGCCGTACGCCGGATAGAGCGCGCCCGCCGCCAGCGGAATCAACGCCGTGTTGTACGCGAAGGCCCAGAACAGGTTCTGCCGGATGTTGCCGAGGGTCGCCTTCGACAGCGCGATCGCGTTCGGCACGCCTTGCAGGTCGCCGGACATCAGCACCACGTCGGCGGCTTCCATCGCCACGTCGGTGCCGGTGCCGATCGCCAGGCCCACGTCGGCTTCGGCCAGCGCCGGCGCGTCGTTGATGCCGTCGCCGACGAAGGCCAGCCGGCCGTGCGCGGCCTTGAGCCGCCGGATCGCCTGCACCTTGCCTTCGGGCAGCACCTCGGCGATCACCTCGTCGATGCCGAGTCGCGCGGCGATGGCGCGGGCCGTGCGCTCGTTATCGCCGGTGATCATGGCGACCTTCAGGCCCAGCGCATGCAGCGCCGCGATCGCGCCGGGCGTGCCCGGCTTGATCGGGTCGGCGACGGCGATGATGGCGGCCAGGCGGCCGTCGACGGCCGCATACAGCGGCGACTTGCCCTCGCCGCCCAGGCGCTCGGCCGTCGTCGCGAACACGCCCACGTCCAGGCCCAGCGAGCGCATGTAGCGATCGGCGCCGACCTCGACGCGCTGGCCGTCCACGACGGCGCGCACGCCCATGCCGGTGACGGATTCGAACTCGCCCAGCGCGGGCGGGGCGATGCCTTCCCGTTCGGCGGCCTCGACGATCGCGCGGGCGATCGGGTGCTCGGAACGCGATTCCACGGCCGCGACGAGCGCCAACACGCGGGCGCGATCGAAACCGTCGGCTAGCTCCAGGTCGGTCAGCGCCGGGCGGCCCTCGGTCAGCGTGCCGGTCTTGTCGACGGCCACGACCGTGGCGTCCTTCAGCAGTTGCAGGGCTTCGCCCTTGCGGAACAGCACGCCCATTTCGGCGCCGCGGCCGGTGCCCACCATGATCGACGTCGGCGTGGCCAGGCCCATCGCGCAGGGGCAGGCGATGATCAGCACCGCCACCGCGTTGACCAGCGCGAAGCTCAGCGCGGGCGAAGGGCCGAACGCCAGCCAGACCACGAAGGTCAGCAGCGCAGCGCCCATCACGGCCGGCACGAACCACAGCGTGACCTTGTCGACGACGGCCTGGATCGGCAGCTTCGAGCCTTGCGCCTGCTCGACCAGCCGGATGATCTGCGCCAGCACGGTCTGGCCGCCGACGGCGGTGGCGCGCAGCGTCAGCGCGCCGTTCTGGTTGACCGTGCCGCCGACGACCTCGCTGCCGACGGATTTCCCGACCGGAACCGGCTCGCCGGTGATCATCGACTCGTCCACGTAGCTCTGGCCATCGGTGACTTCGCCGTCCACCGGCACGCGCTCGCCGGGGCGCACCTCGACGAGGTCGCCGGCAGCGACTTCGCCGATCGGGATGTCGATCGCGCGGCCGTCACGCAGCACGTGCGCCAGCTTGGCCTGCAGGCCGACCAGGCGCTGGATCGCCTGCGACGTGCGGCCCTTGGCGCGGGCCTCCAGAAAGCGCCCGAGCAGGATCAGCGCGACGATCACCGCCGCCGCCTCGTAGTAGACGTTGACCGTGCCGGCCGGCAGCAGGCCGGGCGCGAAGGTGGCGACCACCGAATACGCATAGGCCGCCAGCGTGCCCACGGCGACCAGCGAGTTCATGTCCGGCGCCAGGCGCAACAGCGCCGGAATGCCCTTGGCGTAGAAGCGCCGGCCGGGGATCAGCAGCACCAGCGTGGTCAGCACGAACTGGATGATCCAGCTCGTCCGCGTGCCCAGCGTGTGCGCCACCCAGTGGTGCATCGCCGGGATCATGTGCGAGCCCATCTCCAGCACGAACACCGGCAGGGCCAGCGCGGCGGCGATGGCCAGGTCGCGCCGCAGCTCGGCGCGCTCGGCATCCTTCCTGGCCAGGGTTTCGTCGTCGTCGCCGGCCGGCGCGGCGGCTTCGATGGTCCGGGCCTCGTAGCCGGCTTTCGCCACGGCCGCGATCAGCGCGTCGGTGCCCGCCACACCGCGCACGGTGGCGCGTTCGGTGGCCAGGTTGACCGTGGCCTCGGACACGCCGGGCACGGCCTTCAGCGCGCGCTCGACCCGGCCGACGCAACTGACGCAGCTCATTCCTTCGATCGGCAGGCTGATCGTCGCCGTGCCCGGCCGGACTCGCGCTTGCGCGGTCGCGCTCATGATCCGTTCCTTCCTTCGCGTGGAGACTCGATGCACACAGGCTAATCCTTGCCATCATGGGAAGGTCAAACCCGGGTTCGTGGTTCCTTTCGATCCGGCGCCCGGCCGCGTCATGTCTTCTGCGCGGACAGCGTTCGCGCCAGCACATCGAAGATCCGATCGTCGGTGCATTGCGCGACGTTGAAGCGCAGGAAGTCGCCCGCGGTCAACGAGCGGCTGAAGGCATTGCCCGGGGCCAGCACCACGCCGTCCTTCAGGCAGGCGCGCGCGATGGCGGCGGCGTCCATCCCGCGAGGCAGCCGGCACCACACGAACATGCCGGCCTGCGGAACCAGCCAGGGCCGGATGCCCAGCGCTTCGAGCCGCGCCGTGGTCTCGACCATCGCTTCGGCCAGCCGCAGGCGCACGGCCTCCATGTGCTTGCGGTAGCCGCTGTCGGTCAGCGCCCTCAGCACGACGTCCGCGGCCAGGCGCCCGCCGCCGAAGGTGGTGGCGATCTTCAGGTCGACGAGGCTGTCGATCCAGTCGGGGCGAGCCGCGACGTAGCCGCAGCGCAGCGAGGCCGAGATGGTCTTGGAAAAGCTGCCGATGTGGATGACCTGCGACAGGCCGTCGAAGGCCGCCAGCCTGGGTGCGGGCTCGCGCTCGAAGTCGGCGAAGATGTCGTCCTCGACGATCACCAGATCGGCGCCGTCGGCAAGTTTCAGCAGCCGGTGCGCGGTGACCGCCGACAGCGTCGCGCCGGTCGGATTGTGGATGCCCGAATTGGTGACGTACAGCCGGGGCGAGTGCTCGCGCAGCGCGGCCGCGAACGCCTGCACGTCCGGACCGTTCGGCGTATGGGGCACGCCGACGACCTGCACGCGATGCGCGTTGAGCAGCGCGTGGAAATTGAAGTAGCAGGGATCGTCGACGAGCACGGTATCGCCCGGCTCCAGCAGGAAGCGGCAGATCAGGTCGATCGCCTGCGTGCCCGATTCGGTGAGCATGATCTGCTCGGGTGCGGCCTCGATGCCCGTGCCGGCCAGTCGCCGCGAAAGGAACTGGCGCAGCGCCGGGTGGCCGAGCGGCGTGGCGTACTCGGCCAGGTCCAGCGCCTCGGCGCGCGCCAGCGCGCGCAGCGCGCGGCGCACGCCGGTTTCGTACAGCCATGACGGCGGCAGCCAGCCGCAGCCCGGCTTGAGCACGGCGGCATCCGCCTCCAGCGCCTGGCGTGACACCCATAGCGGATCGACCTCCCGATCCAGCCTGGGGCCGATCCGCGTCAGCGTCAGCGGGGCCACGGGCCCGGCCACGTAGAAGCCCGAACCCGGGCGGGACGTGATGGCGCCTTCGGCCGCCAGCCGCTCATAGGCTTCCACGACGGTGGAGACCGACACGCGCATCGCCTGCGCCTGCGCGCGCACCGAGGGCAGGCGCGTTCCCGGCAAATAGGCGCGCGACGCGATCCGCGATCGGATTTCCGCCATCACCGCGTCGATGCGCGTGCCGCTGCGCGCCATATTCTCCCCCCTACCGTACTCGATTCATAGCCATAACAGTTATTTCTGATTGTATTGGATCGTCTCTGGCTCGACCAACCCGGGCGATGCTCTACTGGCACCGGCGAACAAGGAGTCTCGATGGAAAAAGCAACGAGCGGCTGGATCAACGGGTTCATCGGCGTCGCGATCTTCGCGGGGTCGTTGCCTGCGACCCGTGTCGCCGTCGCGGATTTCAGCCCCATGTTCCTGACCGGGGCTCGGGCAGGCATCGCGGCCTTGCTGGGCCTGGCACTTCTGATCGTGCTGCGGCAGGCGCGGCCGAAGCGCTCGGACGTTCCCGCGCTGGCAGTGACGGCCTTGGGTGTGGTGATCGGCTTTCCGCTGCTGACCGCCTTGGCGTTGCAGTACGTCACCTCCGCGCACTCGATCGTCTTTCTCGGCGTGCTGCCGCTTTGCACGGCCATCTTTGCCGTGCTTCGCGCCGGTGAACGTCCGCGGCCGGCGTTCTGGCTGTTCTCGGTCGCGGGTGCCGCGTTCGTCATCGGCTATGCGGTGATGGGCGGCATCGAGGCGTCGCTGCGAGGCGACCTGCTGATGCTGGCGGCCGTCATCGTGTGTGGCCTGGGATATGCGGAAGGCGCGCGCCTGTCCCGCACGCTGGGCGGATGGCAGGTCGTGAGCTGGGCGCTGGTGTTGTCGATGCCCGTCACGCTGCCGATCATGCTGCTGACGCTGCCGGCATCGTTCAGCGACGTCGGCACGCCGGCGTGGATCGGTCTCGCTTATGTCTCGTTGTTCAGCATGCTGATCGGCTTCCTGTTCTGGTACCGGGGCCTGGCGCAGGGCGGCATCGCGGCGGTCGGGCAGCTCCAGTTGTTCCAGCCCTTCATGGGGCTCGGCCTGGCCGCGCTGCTGCTGCACGAAAGGGTCAGTTGGACGATGCTGGCGGTGACGCTGGCGGCGGTGTGCTGCGTCGCCGGGGCGAAGAAATATGCCGCGTGAGGCGTCGCGCGCGATGTTTCGTCGAGCGCACCTCGAGAGCGCGAATCGCCGATGGGGCCATCATGCAGGCGTTGGAAACCGAAACTTTCGCTACGGACGAGCGCGCCATGCTTGCCGCGCCGCAGGGTGCCCGACCCGGGCCAGCGCTTGCCACGGCGACCCATGCCAGGAGACTCCATGCCCATCTCGCGTCCTGTCGAGGCCATCCTCGAGCCCGATCTGCCCATCGTCGATCCGCATCACCACCTATGGGACCGCCGCCAGGCTGCCGTCGCACCGGACGTCGCGCCGGCAGCGCAGCATGCGTTCACGCGCGTGGTGCAGATGTCCCCGCTGTACATGCTGGACGAGCTTCTCGCCGACACCGGCAGCGGCCATAACGTCGTGGCCACGGTATTCGTCGAATGCCGATCGATGTGGCGCGCCGAGGGCCCGTCCGAGCTGCGGCCCGTCGGTGAAACCGAATTCGTCAATGGCGTGGCCGCGATGAGCGCGAGCGGCCTGTACGGCGGCACGCGGGCCTGCGCGGGCATCGTCGGCCATGCCGATCTTCGCTTGCCACCCGCCACCGTCGACGCCGTGCTGAAGGCGCACATCGCCGCCGGCGGCGGACGCTTCCGCGGCATCCGGCACAGCGGTGCCTGCAATGCCGACCCGGCGGTGCTCGGTCCGTTGCACGGCCGGGTTCCCGAGGGCCTGTACGCGACGCCGGAGTTTCGCGCGGGCTTCGCGAGGCTGGCGCCGAACGGACTGTCGTTCGACGCCTGGGTGCTCGAGCCGCAGATTCCGGAGGTGACCGATCTCGCGCGCGCCTTTCCGGACACCACCATCGTGCTCGATCACGTGGGGACGCCGCTGGGCATCGCCAGCTACGCCGGCCGGCTGGGCGAGCGCTTCGACATCTGGCGGCAAAGCATCCGTGCCCTCGCCGAGTGCCCGAACGTCCACGTGAAGCTGGGCGGCCTGGCGATGCCGAACTGCAACTTTCCTTCGTTCCTGTCCGACCCGGCGGCGCCGTCCGAACAGCTCGCCCGCGAATGGCGCCCGTACATCGACGAGTGCATCGACGCCTTCGGCCCGGCGCGCTGCATGTTCGAAAGCAATTTTCCGGTGGACCTGGGCTCCTGCAGCTACGCCACGCTCTGGAACGCGTTCAAGCGCATCGCCGCCGGCTATGGCGCCGCCGACAAACGCGAGCTGTTCAGCGGTACCGCGAGCCGGGTCTACCGGCTCTCGCTTCCGGAGCCGCGCTGAAGGCGCGCGGCCCCGGCACGGGCGTAAAAGATGCGGCTCATGATGGTGCCCTTCGCCAGAAGCGTCCCGGCCTCGTCACGGACGAAAATATCCGAGATCGTTTGGGTCCGGCTGCGTTGCAGCACCACGGCTTCGGCCTCGAGATTCGCTTCGCTGGCAGGGGCGATGAACGAAAGCGTGAGACTGGCGGTCGCACCGCCCGTCGCGCCGTCATCGTCGCGAATCGCGGACGCGGAGGCCGCCGCACCGGCCACGTCGACCAGGGTCGCGATCGCACCGCCATGGACGACGGTTCCAACTGTCGTCAGTTCGGCGCGGTAAGGCAGGCGCAGACGCACCCGCTCCGGCTCGATGCTGATCACTTCGATCCCGATCGGGCCCGCGAAAGGCGACTTGGCCAGTACCTTCTCGATCCAGTGACGAGCTTGTCGGCCGATCTGGGCGGGGGCTGCGCGCGTTTCATCAGATGCCATGTCGATCTCCGTCGTTCTGTCGGGTCAGGGGAACCCGAGAATCCGTGAAACGCTCTGCCTGTCGCAATTACCTCCGACGTAGTCGCGGTCGTGACGATCGTCGTCGCGGCCTCGGCACGAACGCGCGACGCGTGCGGCGCCGACTGTCCGCGGTCGGGATCAGGTCGACTCGATCGTGTTGGCGACGTTGTCGACCGTCACCGGCACCTCGACGTAGCGGACCTCGGGAGGCGAACCGTATTTCTCGGTGACGGTGGCCTGCCACTCGGGCGTGTAGCAGGCCTGCGCCGCGGCCTTCGATTCCCAGAAATAGATGCCGCCGGCGCGGTCGCCCGACTCCGACAGGTAGTAGTGCTTGCGTACGAGTCCCGGCTTGCCGAGATATTTCGGCGCGGTCGAGCGGAAGATTTCAGCGGCCTGCGCGACGGTCAGGACTTGCGGCAGGCGGAATGTCACGATCGCAACGATCATCGGACGTCTCCTCGGCAATGGTGGGTCGGAGCAGCAGTGGCAATGGCATCAAGAAAACGGATTGCGGACGGTCAGGCCATCGAATGAACGGCCCGTCTGCATGTCTTCGCTATAGAGCACGGTGCAGCCCGCCTGGCGAGCCGCTTCGACGATCAGGGCATCCCAGAAAGACAGCGTGTCCTCGATCGAACGCAAGGCGGCCTTCCAGACCAGAGGGACGTCGATCGGTTGCACGGTGAAACCACCGTCCGCCGTCAAGCGCAGGGTGTCCAACGCTTCCTGCGCGTCCATCCCCAGCTTGCGTGTCAGCGCGGAAAACGCCTCCTGCAGCACCTGGGTGCTGATGACGGGCGCATCCGCCTGCTGGGCAAGCCGAGCCAGAAGCTCGGCGGCGGCGCGCCGTTTATCCGGTGTCCGTGCGTCGAACAGATGGACGATGACGTTGGTATCGACGAAGGCCCTATCGTTCATGGAGTTCTTCCCGCGTCCAGGAGCCCGTACTGCGGACATCGACGGTCGCGGCGCGCTCGAGGAAACGCTGCATGGCCGCGGTGCGCTCCTGCCGGCCGGCATAACTCTCCAGATACTGCCGCAGCAGGGCATTGACCGTCGTGTCGTGGTCCAGCGCGCGTTTGCGAGCACGGCGCAGCACGTCGTCGTCGATGACGAGGGTCAGATTGGCCATAGTGGGGTCCGCGAGCACGTAATCCGTGCTACACAGTTTACGTGTCTTCATGAAAGAAT
>JASGFT010000147.1:0-12490 GCA_047605425.1 Burkholderiaceae bacterium
TCGATTCAAGAATTCTGGCATCGCTCGACATGCCAACTATCTTGACAGAGGGGGGTTTCGCGAGCGCTGCTTGGAAGTGGATTGAGCTTCGCGGCTAACGCAGCCATTACCCGGGGCGTTGGCACTCTGCTGGGCCCTATCGGTTGGTTTGCCACGGGCGCCTGGTTAGCAATCGAGCTCGCTGGCCCCGCATTCCGAAAGACTGTTCCCGCCGTGCTCTACACGGCAATGTTGCGCCTAGCGCTGACCAATCGGCTGAACATCGGCGTGGTCGGAGATGGATCGACTGGCAAGGACGCGCTGATCGAGAGGGTGTTCGGGATCCCAACCGATACCGACCCTGTCTCCGGCTCTACTTCCGAGGTGATGCGATACGCTTTGGGCGGCGGGGGAGACGCCTTTGTCACGAACTTTCCCGGCTTCAGTGATTACCGGGAGCGAGTAAACGCTTTGACCGATGACGCGCTCCACCATACGGATGCCTTCCTGCTCGTCATGGATGTTGGGCGCGGCATATCTGGTACGGACGTGGCGCTCTGCGAGAAGGTGCGTAAGTTGCGAAAGCCGATGCTGGTGTGCCTGAACAAGTGGGACACAGTCCGCAGCGAGAAGGACGGCCAGGCGCTTATTAAGGCCGCACGCGAACGTCTGAATATCGAGCGCATCCGGAGCCCCGATATTCCCGCCGAGGAGGCGGAACTCATACGCTGCGCGTTCGATCCTCTACCCGGCCGCCACGTCGCGTCGGACGGCATTAACGAGACCCGAGAATGGGTCAAGGCTCAGCTGCGGATCGCAGGCAAGCGTGAAGAGCTGCTGGATGCGTTTTGAGGCATAGCAGTGTATCCCCAGTTGTGAACATTCGGTTCGAAGCGCTGTCCACGATCACCTGGAATATGCTTGTGCATAGCCCCCTCGCCGACACACCTGACGACGAGACCTGAGCCCGCCTGCAATCAACTCGCAGGCCAACGAAACCGGAGACAACACGACCATGGCATTGACCTGGACGATCGGCGATGTGCGCGTGACGCGCATCGTCGAGCTCGAAGCCACCGGCGGCAGCCGCTTCCTGCTGCCGCAGGCCACGCGCGAGCTCGTCGCCGACATCCGGTGGCTCGCGCCGCATTTCGCCGATGCCGAAGGCCGGCTGAAGATGAGCATCCACGCGCTGGTCGTGCAGACGCCGTCGCGCCGGATCATCGTCGACACCTGCATCGGCAACGACAAGCAGCGCCAGATGCCGCCGTGGAACAGGATTCGGACGCGCTTCCTCGAAGACCTGAGGGCAGAGGGCTTCGCGCCCGAGTCGATCGACACGGTGCTGTGCACGCACCTGCACGTCGACCACGTCGGCTGGAACACGCGGCTGGTCGACGGCGTGTGGACGCCGACGTTCCCGAACGCGCGCTACCTGATCGGCCGCGACGAGTTCGAGTACTGGCGCGGCCAGACCGCCGACGGCCTGGGCGAGACGATGATCTTCGAGGACTCGGTGCAGCCGGTATGGGACGCCGGGCTCGTCGATCTCGTCGGCACCGACCACCGGATCTGCGACGAGGTCGGCCTGGTGCCGACGCTGGGCCACACGCCCGGCCACGTCAGCGTCGTGATCGAATCGAAGGGCGAGCGGGCGCTGATCACCGGCGACTTCGTCCATCATCCGTGCCAGATGGCGCGTCCCGAATGGGCGGCGACCGTCGACTACGATCAGCAGGCGTCGACGGCGACGCGGCGGCGGATGTTCGCCGAGCTGGCCGGCACGCCGACGCTGGTCATCGGCACGCATTTCGCGGCGCCGACCGCCGGGCACGTCGTCTGGGACGGCGACGCGTTCCGGCTGCGGGTCTGAACGCATCGAGCCGACGGGCGAAAACGCCCGTCAGGCGAGCGTCACTCGGCGATGTCGCCGAACGGCACCCACATCTTCCCGTCGAAACGCACCATCTGCATCGATTCCATCGGCGCGTAATCGTCGGGACTGGTGTTCAGCTTGATGCCGGGCAGCACGCCCTTGGGCGTGTAGTCCTTCAGGCTGGCGGCCTGCTTCATGACGTTGGCGCGCGTCAGGTCGTCGCCGCACTGCTTGAGCACGTGCACGGTCGTCTGGGCGATGCCGTAGCCGATGACGTTGTTGGCGTCGCTGACGTTCGCATCGGGGTAGTACTTGGCCAGGAACGCCTTGTACTCGACCATGACCGGATCGTTGGCGAAGCGCGGATCGGTCGGGTCCATCATGTACTGCGTCGAGATGATGTCCTTGGCCTTTTCCAGCCCCGCGGGCTCCAGCACCGCGCCGACCGAGGTCGACACGTTGTTCAGGTAGTGGACGGGCCGCCAGCCGATGTCATGGGACTTGCGGATCGCCATCGCCGCGAACTTGGGCGTCGTGATGTTGAAGAACGTATCGGCGCCCGAGGACTTGGCCGCGACGATCTGCGAGTCGACGGTCGGATCGGTCACCTCGTAGGTCTGCTCGGACACGATCTGCTTGACCGCCGCGCCCAGCCCCTCCTTGAAGCCGTGCAGGTAGTCCTTGCCGTAGTCGTCGTTCTGGTAAAGGATCGCGATCTTCGCGTCGGGCTTGGTCTTGACGATGTGCTTGCCGTAGATGCGCCCTTCGGCCGCGTAGTTCGGCTGCCAGCTCATCGTCCACGGGAAGCGCTTCGGATCGTTCCATTTGGTGGCGCCGCTGGTCGAACAACTGCGGCACCTTCTTGCTGTTCATGTACTTGTGGATCGCGGTGTTCGGCGGCGTGCCGAGCGGCTCCATGATGAACAGCACCTGCTCCTGCTCGACCAGCTTGCGCGTCATCTCGACGGTCTTGGGCGGGCTGTACGCATCGTCCAGCGAGATGAAGTTGATCTTGCGGCCGTTGACGCCGCCCTGCTCGTTGATCATCCGGAAGTAGGCGTCCGCCGTCTTGCCGATCGATCCGTACGCCGACGCCGGCCCGCTGTAGGGCATCGTCTGCCCGATCTTGATCTCGGTATCGGTCGCGCCCGGATCGTATTTCTTTTGCGCGGCGGCGCCCAACGGTACGCCGAACGCCAACGCCGACACCATCAGGCCGCTGATCAGTCGCTTCATGTCTCCTCCCTATCGGGACGTTATCGTTTCGGAATACTGCCGCCGCGCGCGGCGAGGCCGTGCCGGTCCTGCCCGATCATAGCGACGGCACGGGCCCGCTGTTAAGCGCGTGGCGGGCCGCCGGGCCTCAGGATTACCCGGAGGCCCGGCGAGCCCGTCGGGGACGATTCTCAGGCGAACACGTCCGACACGTAGCGGCCGGTGTCGCGCTCGACGTGCTCGGCCCAGGCCTGCGCGGTCTGCTCGTCGACGCCGCTCGATTCGCGGTACATGCGGATCAGCGTGTCGCGCACGGCCGGCGCCATCCGCTGGCCGTCGCCGCAGACGAACACGATCGCGCCGTCGCGGAACAGCTTTTCGACCTCGGCGCGGTCCTGCCACAGGCGGTCCTGCACGAAACGCACCTCGCCTTGCGGCTTGGCCGAGAACGCCGGGCGCACGCTGACGACGCCCGCCTTCTCCCACTCGGCCAGCTCGTCGCGGTACAGGAAGTCGACGTCCGGATCGTCGCAGCCGAAGAACAGCAGCGCCGGTCCCACCGGCTGCCCGGCCGCCTGCTGCATCGCGCGATCCTGCAGGAAGCCACGGAACGGCGCCAGGCCGCTGCCCGCGCAGATCATGATGATCGGCGTTTGCGGATCGCCGGGCGGATGGAAATGCACGTGCGACGGCCTTACCGCGACCGGCACCAGGTTGCCCGTCCCGCTGGACGCCAGGAAGTTCGACGCCACGCCCAGGTAGCGGCCCTGTCCCGAGGCGGCCGGTCCGTCGACGACCGCGATCGTCAGCGAGACGCGCGTGGGATCGGCGAGCGGCGACGACGAGATCGAGTACTGGCGCGCGCGCATCGGCGGCAGCATCGCCAGGAACGCCTCGAGCGGCAATGCGCAGCCCGGGTGCCGTTCGAGCAGGTCCAGCACGCTGACCCGCTTGCCCAGCACCTCGCGGGCATAAGCGTCGTCGTCGTCCAGCGCCTGCAGCGCCGCGCGTTCGGGCGGGCAGGGCGTGGCCGCCGCCATCGCCGCGATCTGGCTGCGCGTGGCCGGCTGCGCCAGCTCGACGTAGCTGCCGAACAGCTCGCCCGCCGGCAGCGGCTGGCCGACCGGTAGCGACGCCGACGGGCCGGCCTTGTGGATCAGCACCAGCGTGTCCGGTTCGAGCGCGAAGCGCCGCAGCACGCGATCGAGCGTGGCCTGCGGATTGCGCGGCAGCACCGCCAGGTAGTCGCCGGCGCGATAAGTCATGCCGGCCGGCAGCGTGAACTCGACGTGCCGCTTCGATCGCGCGCCCGGCCGGCTCATGTCGACCAGCTCGCGGTTGTCGACGATCGTCGCGCGATCCAGCTCGGACTGGCGCAGCAGCCGCGTGCGCGAGTCGCGCACGATCTCCAGCGTGATGGCGGCGGCGCCGGCCGCGGGCGCCGTCGCGCCGCTGAGCTTGTCCAGCTCGGGCCACATCCTGCCCAGCCACGTATCGAAGCCGCCGAAGAAGTCGCCGCCGGCGTCGGTCTCGCCGCGCTCGAGCAGCCGCTGCGCGCCGGCCTGCGCCAACGCGGCGTCGACCCGAATCGGGATCGCCTGCCAGGTGCGCGCCCATTGCCGGTTGCCGCAGCCGAACACCGCGAAGCGCACGCCGGCCAGCGCGCCGGCCTCGAGTCCGTCGAGCCAGCTCGCGAACTGGCGCGCGTTGTCGGGCGGCTGTCCTTCATAAGAGGCGGTGACGACGATCACCGGCCCGTCGCTCGGCAACTGGCCCGCGTATTCGTCCAGCGTCGCGACCGTGGCCGAGAAGCCGTGGTCGGGCGCTTCGGCGCCGATCCGCTGCGCGAAGGCCTCGCACGATCCGGTGTTCGATCCGTACAGCACGTACAGCGGCAGCGTGGCGCCCGCGTGCTCGCCGGCCGCGGCCGCCGGTTTGCTGGCGACCAGCGTCGGCTGCGTCTTGGCCGCCGTGCGCGACGGCGTCGGCCGCGCGCCGCGCGGCCGCACGCGCAGCTTCAACCCGTCGGGCTTGAGCGTCAGCGTCTCCTTGACCTTGAGCTGGTAGCCCGGATCGGCGTCGAGCAGGTCGAAGCGCTGCAGCATCATCGCCAGCACCAGCGTCGCCTCCTGCATCGCGAACGGGCGGCCGATGCACGCGCGCTGGCCGTTGCCGAACGGCTTCCACGCGTTCGGCGGCAGCTTGGCGGCCGCCTCGGTCGCGAAGCGCTCGGGACGGAACGATTCGACGTCGTCGCCCCAGACCGTCGGGTCGCGGTGCAGCATCGGGATCAGCACCATGATCGGCGTGCCGCGGGCGATCGGATAGCCGCCGACCGTCGTGTCGACCTTGGCGCGCAGGCCGATGGCCGGCGCGGTCGGCCAGATCCGCAGCGTTTCCATCAGCACCTGCTCGATGTAGCGCAGCTTGCCGATCGCCTCGATCGTCGGCATCTCGCCGCCCAGCATCGCGTCGACCTCGGCGCGCGCCTTGGCCAGCGCGTCCGGATTGCGCAGCAGGAAATACGTGGCGAACGACAGCAGGCCGCTGGTGGTCTCGTGGCCGGCGATCAGGAACGTCACCATCTGGTAGCGGATGTTCTCGTCGCTGAGCCGCTCGCCGGTCTGCGGATCGCGGCCGCCGAGCATCACCGACAGCAGGTCCTTCTTGCCGGCCGCATCGGGATCGGCCCGGCGGTGGGCGATCAGTTCGTCGGCCACCTCGTGCATCAGCCGGATCTCGTCGCGGTAGCGGCGCTCCGACAACAGCATCGCGCGCGTGGCGATCTGCGGGCGGCGCGAGCGGGCGCCGGCCTCGCCGAGCGCGCCGACCATCGCGTCGACGAACGGATGCATCTCGTTCTGGTAGAAGCTGTTGAAGCGGTAGTCGAAGCCGCACAGCGCGATCGTGTCGAGCGTCAGCCGCGTCATGTTGTCGGCCACGTCGATCGCCGTGTCCTGGCCGAAGCGCTCCCAGCGCAGCATCATCTGCTCGGCGATGTCCAGCATCTGGTCGAACATCGCGCGCATGCCGAGCGGTCCGAACGCCGGACGCAGCAGACGGTGCGCCTTGCCCCAGTTCGGCTCGTCGGTCTTGGCGGTGAACAGGCCGTCGCCGGCGAAGTCGCGGATGTTGTACAGCGTCGCGTGGATCAGCTTGTCGAAGCGCGTCTCGTCCGACACTTCGTCGACCAGTTCCTGCGAACAGACCCAGATCGCGTCGCGGCCGGCCAGCGACACCTTGAAGATCGGGCCGAACGTGCGCGCCATGCGCATGAATCCCTGGATCGGCGCCTTGCTGTCGACGTCCAGCAGATTGCCGATGACCGGATGGCCTTGCGGCTGGGGAATCTCCTTCGTCTTGCTCATGCCTGCTTCTCCATAAGAGCGCTTGTCTGATGGCGGACACCGGCGCGGGCCGCCGTGGGTGGCCTGCCCGGCAGGGCGTGCGACCGTGGTGGGATGATGGGCCGAGATTTTATGTACATCAATGTTTATTTGTAAACACCGGTGTACAATTTTCGAAACCCGACCGCAAACCCCGCCCGTCCCGCGAATGACCGCCAAGCGCGCTCCGAAGGCCCGGACCCGGCCCAAGGCCGCCGCCCGGGGATCCGCCGCCACGCCCGTTGCTCCCGCGCCCGCTGCCGGCGCGGCCGGCAGCGACGACCATCCCGATCTGGGCTTCGATCCGCTGCGCGCCGGATCGATCGCCGTGCCGCGTCAACTGCCGCGCGGCGTCGGCGGCCTGCCGCACGACGTCGTCATCCTGTCGCAGCGGGCCCGGCTCGTCGAAGGCACCGCCTACGCGGTCGCCGACAAGGGTTATGCGGCAGCCACCGTCGCCGACATCATCGGCCACGCCGGCGTGTCGCGGACCACGTTCTATCAGCTTTTCCGCGACAAGGAAGACTGTTTTCTCGCCTGCTTCGACGGGGTGGCGCGCGCGCAGCTCGCGGTCCTGATCGACGTGCTCGAGCACGTCGACGACCCGGCGCTCGGGCTGATCGACGGATTGCGCGCCTACCTGTCGCGCCTGGACGCCGACGGACGGTATGCGCGCGCGTTCATCGCCGAGGCCCAGGCGGCGTCACCGCGCGTGCGCGAGGCCTTCGATGCGGCGCGCGGTCGGCTCGACGCGGTGATCCGCGACTGGTTCGGGCGGGTGCGCACCGCCTATCCGTCGGTGCCCGCGTGCACCGACGTCACGCACCGGCTGCTGTTGGCGGCGCTCGAGGGGCACGTCATCGCCAGCATCCGCGCCGGCGAGCGCGAGCTGGCCGCGCAGGCGCCGCAGATCGCGGCGCTGTTGTTCGCCGCGCTGGGCTTGTACGGCTGGGCCGAGACGGTTCGCCAGGGCGGCTCGACGTTCGGCGCGCCGCGGGGCGGCGTGGCCGCCGGGCGTCCGGCGACCCGTGCCAGGCGTCAGAAGCCCGACGACGCCTGACTGTCGTCGATCCGCGCGCCGCTACGCGCGCGCCGCGCGTTGCTGACCAGCTCGCCGGGCCGGTCCTCGCTGGCCGGGCGCGACGTCGCGAGCCGCATCACCGCCCGATAGCCGGGCTGCACCTCCATCCGCGGGCCCAGCGGCCCGGCGGCCAGGATCCGGTGCGCGCGCGGCAGCCGGTAGCAGGGTACGTTGATCAGCAGGTGGTGCGCCCCGTGGTAGTTGACGTAGTACGGCGCCACGAACGCGCGCGCCAGCCAGCCGGCATGCGTCGTGCGCGTGTTGCGCAGCGGATCATCGTCGTCCGGCACGCAAGCGTGTTCGGCGATGTTGCGCACGCGCGTGATGACCATCATCCAGGTCAGCATCGGCACCAGCCACAGCAGCGGGTACGCCCACCACAGACCCAGCGCGGCCAGTACCGCCCACAGCACGGCGTTGGCGACGCATTGCGGCCCCAGCCGCGACCAGAAGTGGCGCGCGCGCCGGGCGAGCGGCCAGCCCGGATCGCCGAGCGCGTTCGCGAACTGCGCCTTGCGCTGCGCGAAGCCGGTGCGCCCGCTCAGGTCGCGCCAGAACTTGCGCCGGTAGCTGGCCCGCGTGATCGGGAACGGCGCCGACAGCACGAGGTCCGGATCGTCGGGCTGCTGCGTGTTGGCGTGATGCTTCAGGTGGTACTGCCGGTAAGCGACGGTGTCGGCGAACATCGGGTAAGCGCACAGCCACTGGCTGAGCCGCAGGTTCCACGCCGGCGACGGCGACAGGCAGCCGTGCGCGCCGTCGTGCATCAGGATCGACAGCCCGAGCTGCCGCGAGCCGATCAGCGCGACCGCCAGCACGAACGTCAGCGGATTCGGCCAGACCGCCAGCATCGCGATCGACGCGGTGATCACGAGCCACGCGTGCGCGATCAGCGCGACGCCGCGCCACGTCGACTTGCGACGCACGGTGGCCAGCTCGTCCGGGCTCATCAGGTCGCGGGCAGGGAGGCGGCGGGCGCTCATCGGCGGGGCTCCTCGGGATCGTTTGGTGTCTGGGAGACCGGCGGGCGCGAGCGTTGCGCGGCGCTCGCCTGCCGGCCGCCGCCGACCACGCGCAAGCGGCCCGGCGCGGCGTCGTCGTCGGCCTGCGGGCCGAGCAGCCGCAGCATGTCGTCGGTCATCGCCCGCGGCGAGCGTCCCATCGCCTGGCCTTCGAGCGCGACGCCGATCGCGATCGCCCAGAAACGGCGGGCGCTGACCGCCGGATCGGCGCGCGACTGCCAGCCGCGCGCGAGCATCTCGGCCGAGTAAGCGCGCAGGCCTTCGGCGTGCAGGCGCTCGATCGTGCGCTCGAGCAGCGGCGCCAGGTCCTGGCGGCGGCGCGCCAGCAGCAGCGCCTCGGCGAAGAAGCCGATCGCGTCGCCGTGCATCACCTGCTCGACCAGCGCGCGCGTATAGCGCTCGGGCGACGGCTGCCGGCCCGCTTCGCGCTCGGCGGCCCGGCCCAGGTACAGCAGCTCGCGACAGGCGGCCTCGACGAACAGCGCTTCCTTGGTGTGGAAGTAATAGGTGATCTGGCTCGGAAACGCGTCGCCGGCGGCCGCGATCTCGGCGATCGATACCGCCGCCAGGCCGCGCTGGCGGAACAGGCGGCTGGCCGCGTCGAGCAGCTTCGAACGGCGTTCGCGGCCCGCCGCGCGCGGGGCGCGCGCGCGGTGACGCGGAGGGCCCGGTTCGCGGGGCCGAGTCGGATCGGGCAGCGGGGCCACGGGATCGTCGGTCGACGAGGGCTTCATCGGTCTCCGACCGGTGCGCGGGAGCACCGGTTCCGTCAGTCGTTTGTTGTATGTTATACAAACAACTTCCGGTGTGCGAGCGGATCCCGCCGACGGCGATCGTCAACGGCCCGGGCGGGCCGCTTCGTTCTCGCCTAGTCGAGCAGGTCCGAGTAATCGCCCTGCGAATACGCGCCGAGCGCCTGCCACGGCAGCTCGGCGGGCATCGGGCGGGGCGTCGCGGTCATCGTTCGCCAGCTCGTGCCGTGCGCGTCGCGTACGCTGATCTGGCGCGCGTACCGTCCGGCGACGTCCCAGTCGATCCGCGTCGTACGCTCGGCCTCGCGCGATTCGTAGCGTTGCACGCCGTTCCGGGCTGTGCCGATCCGCGTCATGCCGTCGAGCGCGCGCGGATCGATCAGCGACCATGCGGCCGGCCAGGATCCGCCGTAGCCGACGTTGCCGTGGTGCGCCAGATCGACGTGGATCACCCGCCGGCGATCGCGCAGCACCGACTGCACGTCGACGCGGCCATCGGCGTCGCGCTGCAGCAGCAGCGGGGCGTTCAGCGTCTCGTCGTGCGCATGGCGATGGCCGGCGCCGTTCGTGCCGTGCCCGGCGGCCGCTTCGTTCGCGTGCGAGTGGCCGTGTTCGGCGCTTTCGCGCAGCGCCGCCGGCCACTCGCGCTCGATCCAGACGGTATCGGCGGTGCGCAGCATCCGGTTCGCATAGCGCGTCTCGCGCTCGACGCCGTCGCGGCCGATGCTGAAGCTCGCGTAGCGGATCGACAAATGCAGCGGCGGGACGGATGCCGATCGCGATTCGCTTCCGTTCCGATCGGCCGTGCCGGCCGCCGGCGCGGTGGATGCCGCGACCGCGATCGACACGGCGAAGGCCGCGCGCGAAGCCCGTGCGGTCCAGGCCGCGAGAACCGTGCCGATCATAAGCCCGCCGCTTCCTTGACCTTGGAGAACACGCGCGTGTTGTCCATGGTGCCCTTGAAGATCCTGGCGCCCGCGCCGCCCGCGAACAGCATCACGTCGCCGCCGCCGTGGGTCTCCGAACCCGGCGTGCCCAGGTTGATGCCGACTTCCTGCAGGAAGTTGTCCTGCGTGGTGTCCACGTTGGTCAGGTCCTGGCGGTCGGCCGCGCGCGGCGGCGCGATCCAGGGCTTGTTGCCGTCCTCGGCGTTGACCTGGCTCGCGGCGCTGGCGTTGGGCCGGCCACCGTTGCCGAACACCAGCGTGGTGTAGGGCTTGCCGTCCGCGGCCTTGGCCAGCTGGCCGGTCTGGTAGTCCACCACCTTGCCCAGGATCGGGTTGCCGATCTTGGTGTAGCCGTTGAACGCGATCGAATGATCGTGGTCGGCGGTGACGACGATCAGCGTGTTGGCCAGGCCCGGGTCCTTCTTCTCCATGTAGGCCTTGGCGGTGGCGATGGCCTGGTCCAGCGCCAGCGTGTCTTCCAGCGCGCGCTTGGCGTTGCTGCCGTGCAGCGCGTGGTCGATGCGGCCGCCCTCGACCATGAGGAAGAAGCCGTTGGCGTTGCGGCTCAGCACGTCCAGCGCCTTCTCGGTCATCTGCGCGAGGCTGGGCTGGTCCAGGTTCTGGTTGACGCGGTCCAGCTCGTAGGCCATCTCGGTCGGCGCGAACAGGCCCAGCAGCTTGCCGGTGCCGGCGGCATCCAGCGCGGCCAGCTCGGTGCCCGAGCGCGCGATGCTGTAGCCGGCCGTCTGCATCATCGCCAGCAGGTTCAGATCGTCGGTGCGCTTGCTGCCGCTTCCCTGGGGCAGGTAGTTGCGCAGTCCGCCGCCCATCAGCACGTCGACGCCGTCGCCCAGCGCCGTGTTGTAGCGCGTCGCGCCGGGCACGCTCATCTCGGCGATCGTGTTGTAGCCGTTGCGATTGCAGATGTGCGCATAGGTGGCGGCCGGCGTCGCGTGGCCGACGCGCGTCGTCGACACCGCGCCGACCGAGCGGCCCTTGGCCTTCGACAGTTCGAGCAGCGTGACCGCCGGCGTGCCGTTGCCGGCCTCGCAGGTCGTATCCTCGCCGTTCACGTACTGCTTCTCGGATCCCGGCACATAAGCGACGGTTTCGGCGGACATCGAGATAACTTCGTTGTTCATCTTCACGCCGGTCATGTAGGCGGCCATGGAGGGCGCGCTGTCGGTGGTCTGGCCATCGCGCGAGAAGGTCTTGATGCGCGCGGCCGTGCCCAGCGTCTGCATGGTCAGCGCGGCGCGCTCGCTGCTGGCCAGCGAGCCGGGCGTGGCGGCCAGCTGCTTCTCGCCCTTGTAGATGCGGGCCGCGGTCACGGTGACCGGGCCCATGCCGTCGCCGAGGAAGAAGATGACGTTCTTGGCTTCGCCGGCGGCCTGGGCCGTGCCGGCGGCCAGCGCGCAGCTTGCCGCGACGGCGATCGAAGTCTTGCGAAGGAAGCTGGCCATGCGAGCGGCTCGTGAAGAAGGGGCGAAGCGCGTCGCTGCGGCGCGCGGCGCGGCGACGGGCGAGAGGGCGTGCGAGGGGGCGGGGCGGTTATCGGACATGGCGCGTCTCACAGTCCGATCGCCTGCTTGATCAGGCCGAACACCTCGGTGTTGTCGAGCGAACCGGCGAAGCGGTCGGCGCCCAGACCCTGCGCGCCGAGGAATACGTCCGCGCCACCGTGCGTCTCGGTCGACAGCGGCACCACGGCTTCCTGCAGGTAGTCCTTGCTTTCGACCGTGCTCGAATCGATCGGACCTCGCGTGGCCAGGCGGTTCGGCCCGTTGCCGAAGCCCAGGATCGTGTACGGATTGCCGTCGGTGTCGGTGCTGTCGGTGCCGGTCACGTAGTGCTTGACCTTGCCGAGGATGCCCGGCTTGCCGGGCTCGGTCTTGCCGGTGCGCTGCGCGTAGCCGTTCATCTGCAGCGTGTGGTCGTGGTCGGCGGTCACCACGATCAGCGTGTTCTTCAGGCCCGGGTCGATGGCCTCCATCTTGGTCAGCGCCAGCGCGATGGCGTTGTCGAAGGCCACCGTGTCCTGCAGCGCGCGGCGCGCGTTGGTGGCGTGCAGCGCATGGTCGATGCGGCCGCCCTCCACCATCAGGAAGAAGCCCTTCTTCTTGGCGGCCAGCGCGTCGATGGCCTTGCCGGTCATCTCGGCCAGGCTGGGCTCCTTGGAGCCGTCGCGGTCGAGGTCGTAGGCCATGTGGTCCTTGGTGAACAGGCCCGCGA
>JASGFT010000148.1:0-12335 GCA_047605425.1 Burkholderiaceae bacterium
GGCCGGCCGCCGGCGCCGCCGCGACGGCCGCCAGCAGCGCCAGCGTGACGGCCAGCGCCCGGGCGCTCACTCGCCGACCGGCTCGCCGACCGCGACCCAATGGGCGCCGTCGAAGCGCATCAACTGCACTTTACGGAACAGGTTGTAGTTGTCGGGCGACATCGTCATGCCGATGCCCGGCAGCAGCATCGGCGCCCTGAAGTCCTTGAGCTTGAGCGCCTGCGCGAGGATGTTGTCGCGGCTCAGGTCGTCACCGGCGTCCTTCAGGACCTTGGCGATCGCCGCGCTGCTCGCGTAGATCGACGCGTTGCTGGCGTTCATCGGATCGCCATTGGGGTAGTACTTCTTCATCCACGCCAGGTATTCCTTGTAGTCGGCGTCGTTATGCAGCGACGGGTCGGACGGATCCTTGATGATCGAGGCCGTCATCAGTCCGACGACGTTGTTCAGGCCGACGTTAGTCAGCGTCGGATTGACCTGGGCCGACACGTGGCTGATGAAGACCTGCGGCTTCCAGCCCAGGTCGTTGATCTTGCGCAGCGCCTGGCTGACCTGCTTGGCATAAGCGGCCAGGATCACCGTGTCGACGTTGGCGGCCTTGAGCTCGAGCACCTGCGAATCGACGGTCGGATCGCTCTGCTGGTAAGTGATCTCGGACACCAGCATCTTGCCCTTGTCGCCGAGCCCTTGCTTGAGGCCGTGCACGTAGTCCTTGCCGTAGTCGTCGTTCTGGAACAGGATGCCGATCTTCGCGTCCGGCTTGGTCTGCAGGATGTGATCGGCGTAAACCCTCGCCTCGAACTCGTAGTTCATCAACCCCGAGGTGCTGTAGCGGAACTCCTTCGGCGACTGGAAGTTGTTCGAGCCGGACTGCACGAACAACTGCGGCACTTTCTTGGCGTTCAGGTACTTGCGCACCGACGAGGCGGTGGCGGTGCCGACCTGGTTGACGATCAGGTCGACCTCGTCCTGCTCGACCATCCGGCGCACCTGCTCGACGGTCTTGGGCGGCGCCAGCCCGTCGTCCAGGCTGATCACCGTGACCTTGCGGCCGTTGATGCCGCCCTCGTCGTTGATCTTGGCGAAATACGCGCTCGTCGCATGGCCGACCATGCCGTAGAACGAGGCCGGACCGCTATACGGCACGGTGTTGCCGATGCGGATTTCTTTCTTGGTCGATTGGGCGAAGGCACCGAACGCGGCGGTAAGCGCGAAGGCGGCGACGATCGCGCGCCCCATGAAGCGGGCTGAATTCATCGAACCGAGTCTCCTGAATCGTTGAAGCGGTCGCCGGGCGGCGCCAGGCGAATGGGGTCCTGCGTGATGCGGGTGCGGACGGACGATGAATTTACCGTATTTGCCGGACCGCGGGGCGCGGATCGCGCCGGGCGGACGGACGGCGCGATCCGCCGTCGACGGCGCAATGGCCGAAGGCCGGCGCTTTTCGGCGCTTTCGGCCGCCCCGCGGCGCCGGACAATCGTCGCGACTCGTCGAATCGCCGTTGCGCATGCCGCTTCCGGATTTCCATGCCGACCACCGCCGGCCCCAAACTGTGATGACCCAAGTGCACGATTTCGAATACGGCCTGTTCCAGGTCGTCTGCATCGCCACGCCGAACGGCGGGCGCTGGTCGAGCGCGGCGATGCTGATGCGACTCGATCCGCGCGGGTTCGACGACCGTCCGCGCTGGTTCGCGCACGGTCTGCCGACCGCGGACGCGGCGCTCGCGCACGCCGAGCGGCGCGCACGGGCGTTGATCGACGCGGGCCAAGCCGATGCGGACGCGGGCGAGCGCGCCGACGCGACTCGGGACTGAGAGGCTGAATCGACGCGTCGCCGGACCTGCGCAGCGACTGGTACGGCGCGCTGGCCGCCGCGTTCGGCCCGATGCAGTTCCTGATGAGTCCGCTGCTGGGCGCGCTGTCGCTCCTAAGCGGCGTGATCGGCTGGTTCGCGCAGGTCGACAGCGCTCCGCCGTCTTCGCCGGTCGTGGGCGCGCCGTACTTCCTGGCCGCCGGGCTGCGGGCGCTGGGCCTGGTGATGGCGCCGAGCTTCTTCCGGCGGCGGGCCGGCCATGCTTAGGGCCTGCCGCCCACTAGGATCAGTTGGCCGACGCCGTCGTCAGCAGCGACTTGAGCATCGTGGTGGCCGGCATGCTGCGGCGCGAGCCATCGCGATCGGGCGCGAGGAAGAAGCCCTGCCGCTCGAAGAATCGATGCGACGATAGCGGCGAGACGACCCGAACCGACGCGAGCCGCTCTTCGCCGGCCCAGTCGAGCGCCGTACGCAGCAGGCGAGCGCCGACGCCGCATCGACCGTGGTCCGGATCGACGTACAGGTGCGACAAGGTACCGTCGCGGGAGATCTGCACGAACCCCCGCAACTGGCCGTCGTCGTCGACGGCGACCCAGGTCAGGCCGCTGGCCAGGCTGGTCATCCACTTGACGAGATTCGGAGGCGCCGGCGCCCAGGCAGCCAATTGCGCCGGCGTGCAATACGGCGCGCAACCCTGGTGGACCGAACGTTGGAAGAGGCTGAGGACCGAACGGAAATCGCTCGGTGTGTAATGGCGGATTCGCATGGACACTTGGGAGGCGGCATCGGACGCCGCTCAGTCGACGTCTTAGTATGCGCCGGCCGACGCGATAGTCCAACGCACGAGCCGACGAACGGTCGTGACACGAAACGTCACACTTATGGTTTGCCTGTCAAACCGCCCGCAGCAGGTGGCCGATGCGTTCGTTCATCATTTCGACCGACCCGTCCGTGTCGCTGAGCACGCGCGCCGTCGCCGGGTGCCGGGCCAGCGGCAATTCGCTGCGCAGGCCGTTGGCGCCCATGGCCCGCATGCACGCGCAGATGCCGGCCACCGCGCGTTCGTTGGCGAATTTCTTCGCCACGGCGGCGGCCCACTGCGCGTCTTCGCCGGCCTCGATCAGGCGCGTCGCGCGATACGCCAGCAGCCTGATCGCCTCGAGATCGGCAGCCACGTCGATCAGCAACCACATGAGACCATGGCTGTCAAGCGCCGGCCGACGAAAGGCATGTCGCACTTCACCGTAAGCCAGCGCCCGGGCCAGCAGCTCGCGCGCGGCGGGCGGCAGGGAAGCGTCGAATTCGCGTACGACGCCCGAAGCGTGATGCATCGCCAGTCTCCTCGGCGGGGCCCGGGCCGTCTCGTTCATTTTCTCGTTCACCGTCCCGCTCAGCCGCTCAGCCGCTCGGCCGCTCAGCCGTTGACGTCGACGACGACGCGGCCCTTGACCTTGCCGGCCAGCAGCGCGGGCGCGGTCTCCAGGCTCTGCGCCAGGCCGATCCCGGAGACGATCGAGCCGATCGTCGCCGCATCGAGCTCGGCGGCCAGCCGCTGCCAGGCCGACTCGCGCAGCTCGGGGCGCGCATAGACGCTGTCGATGCCCGCCAGCAGCACGCCGCGCAGGATGAACGGCGCGACCGAACCGGGCAGGTCCAGGCCCTGCGCCAGACCGCACGCGGTCACGACGCCGCCGTAGCGCATCTGCGCGCAGACGTTGGCCAGCGTATGGCTGCCGACACTGTCGATGGCGCCGGCCCAGCGCTCCTTCTGCAGCGGCTTGCCGGGCTCGGACAACGTCGCGCGCTCGATCACCTCGGACGCGCCCAGCGCCTTGAGCCGAGCGGCCTCTTCGGGCCGGCCGGTCGAGGCGACGACGCGATAGCCGCGCGCGGCCAGGATCGCGAGCGCGAAGCTGCCGACGCCGCCGTTGGCGCCGGTGACCAGCACGTCGCCGTCACCGGGCTTGACGCCGTGCCGCTCGAGCGCCATCGCCGACAGCATCGCCGTATAGCCGGCCGTGCCGATCGCCATCGCGTCGCGCGATCCGAGCGTCGCCGGCCGCGCGGTCAGGTGCTCGGCCTTGACGCGCGCGCGTCCGGCCAGCCCGCCCCAGCTCGTCTCGCCGGCGCCCCAGCCGTTGAGCAGCACCGCATCGCCGCGCTTGAAGCGCGGGTCTTCGCTGCTTTCGACGACGCCGGCCAGGTCGATGCCGGGCACCATCGGCCATTTGCGCACGACCGGGCTCTTGCCGGTGATCGCCAGGCCGTCCTTGTAGTTGAGCGTCGAGTACTCGACGCGCACGACGACGTTGCCGTCGGTGTGCTGCCGCAGATCGTCGTCGCCGAGCTCGCGCACCGACGCCTGGGTCGCGCCGGTATCGGATTTCTCGAGCCAGATCGCTTTGAATCGGGATGCCATGTCGAAAGTCTCCTGTGGGATGGTGGGAATCCGCAAAGAAAGGGCGGCGGCGTCGGCCGTCACCCCGGTTCGGCTCGCGCGGCGGCCAGGAAGCCCCGCGCGAACGTCTACAGCGGCGCGGCGTTCGAGCTTGCCATGATGCATTGTTGACGTCAGGAACGGCTGACTAGAATCGCAGCGTCCATGACGGACACCTGACGACGAGGCGGCGCTCGCGACGCGATCCCGCCCGCGACCAGACAACGCAGACAGCAAGGGGGCAATGTGCAGACCAATAGAAGACGAACGATCACGATGGGGCTCGGCGGCCTCGCGGCACTGGGCCTGCCCGGCGCCGGGCGTGCCCAGGCGAGGTATCCGGACAAGCCGATCCGTCTGATCGTGCCGTTCGCCACCGGCGGCGGCTCCGACTTCATCGGCCGCTTCATCGCGCACCGGCTGACCGAGCCGCTCCAGCAGCAGGTGATCGTCGACAACAAGCCCGGCGCCGGCGGCACGCTGGGCATCGAGCAGATGGTGCACTCGCCCAACGACGGCTATACGCTGGGATTGATCGCGTCCAGCTACACGGTCAGCCCCAGCCTGTACAAGTTCAAGTTCGATCCGGTCGAGGACATCACGCCGATCGTGCAGTTGTCGCAAGGGCCGATGGTGGCGGTGGTGACGCCGTCGTTCCCGGCCCGCTCGATCAAGGATCTGATCGACTACGCGAAGCAGAACCCCGGACAGATCAACTTCGCGTCGGCCGGCCAGGGCAGCGTCACGCACATGGCGGCAGAGTACTTCGCCGACATGGCGGGCATCAAGATGACGCACGTGCCGTACAAGGGCACGGGTCCGGCGCTGACCGACACGATGGCCGGGCAGACGCAATTGTTCTTCAGCAGCACGGCGACCACGCTGCCGCACGTGCAGAGCGGCAAGCTGCGCGCGCTGGGCGTCACGACCGACAAGCGGATCCCGGCGCTGGCCGACGTGCCGACGATCGCCGAGGCCGGCGTGCCCGGCTACGCGTGCATCCTGTGGCACGGGCTGATCGGCCCGAAGAACCTGCCCGCGCCGGTCGTCGAGCGGATCAACCACGAATCGGTCAAGGCGCTGGGCCTGGCCGACGCGGTCGAGAAGCTGCAGCAGGACGGCGTGTCGCCGGCCGGCGGCACACCGGCGCAGTTCAAGGCGACGATCGAGAAGGAGATCCCGCTGTGGGCCAAGCTGGTGGCCAAGGCGGGCGTCAAGATCAGTTAGGCATCGCCCCGTTCGGCTTGAGCTGCCGGTGCGGGCCGTGCGCGCCGGACACCAGCGCATCGAAATGCGCGAGGCGCGCGACGAATCCCCGCGCGCCACCGCTCCCGTTCACGGATTCTCAGGCGATGACGACCGTGATCGACGCGCTGTAGCCGGCATTCACGTCGCCGCTGATCGTCAGCATCTCGGTGCTGGTGCCGTCGCTGAAGACGTTGTCCGCCGAAAAGCTGGTGATGCTGGTGTTCTGGCCCTTCGTGTAGAGGCTGCTGGCGTAGACCGCCTGCGTGACCTCCTGCGGAAACGCGAACTGCGTGGTCGCCGTGGCGGTGCCGGTCAGGCTGTTGTTCACGTACACCTGCATGTGGATGTGCGTGATGCGGCCCGCGTACCAGCCGGGATAGATCGTCGTGAAGCTCGCCTGCCCGGCGGCGTCGGTCACCTGCACGCCGCGCAGATAGGTGAGTCCGGCCTGGCCGGCGTTGTTCCGGATGTCGTAGCCCGAGTACAAGCCGTCCTTGTCGCAGTGCCAGATGTAGATCGCCGCGCCGGCGATCGGCGTGCAGCCGGCGCTCAGGTCCTCGAGCGTGATCGTCAGCGTCAGCGGCACGCCGGTCTTGCCTTCGGTGACGTCGCTGCGACGGATCGACGCGTTGCTGAGCACGGCGTACAACGGGTAAGGCCCGTCGGTCTCGGTCAGCGTCAGCGTGCAAGCGCCGGCGGCCGAGCGGGTGACGAGCAGCGTGTAGGTCGTCGACGCGCCGGTCGACGAGGCGACCACCACCGTCAGCGTGTTGTCGCCCACCGCCAGGCTGATCGCGCCGGACGCGCTGCCGCTGGCGACGGCGGTGCCGTTGACGGTGATCGACGCGGTGCCGCTACTGGCGATCGGCGTCAGCGTCAGCAGCGCGATGCTGTTCGAGACCGTCATCGTGTAGCGCGTGGTGCTGGACGAGAACGCCGGCGACAGCGTGCCCGCCGACACCGTCAGGCCGGTCAGCGCGGCGGCGTTCGACGTCGAGTCGACCGAGGTCTGGTCGGAGGACGTGCCGCCGCTGCCCGAGCTCGACGTGTCGCCGCTGCCCGAACTCGACGTGCCGCCGTCGGCGCCGCCGGCGCCGCAGGCGGCCAGTGACAGGAGACCCAGTCCGCTTAGCGCGCCGAGCGCGTGGCGGCGCCGGCTGGGCGATGCGGCGGATTGGAGGGCCGGTACGGCCCGGGAAATGCGATTCGTCATAATGAAGAGCGGCCTGCAAGACGGCGCATCGATCGTCCTGGCGACAGGACGGCGTGCGCATGGTTGGAATATCGCGTCGTCACGAACGAGCATTGACGATAGCTCATCATCCTGCATAGTGCTTCGACGTATTTTCCCGAGCGTTTCGCCTGAGTTTCGATGTCGGGATCGAGCAACGGATTCCGCCCGGCGGTGGCCGGCACCTCCGCGCCTCGCCCGCTCGCCGGCGGGCCTGGCGCGACGAACGGCAGACCCGCCGTTCGTCGCCGACGAGCGGCCGGCGCGCGAGGGCCGTTCACTCGAAGATCGATCCTCGAGTGAACGGCCCCCTGGACGACCGGCCCGCCACGCACTATGGTGCGACATCCCGAACCGCCGCCCCGCCTCACCGATGTCCGTTCCCGTTCCCCCCATGCCCGCTTCCGGCGGCCCCGGCTCGCCGTTGCGCGACGTGCGCGCCGTCTGCTTCGACTGGGGCGGCACGCTGATGACCGAGGACGGACCCGACAGCGCGCCGATGTCGCAATGGCCGACGGTGCGCGCGGTGCCGGGCGCGCCCGAATGCCTGGCGGCGCTGTCGGGCCGCGTGCCGCTGGCGATCGCGACCAACGCCTCGGTGTCGCGCCGGCCGATGATCGAGAAGGCGCTGTACCGGGTCGGCATGCGCGACTACTTCTCGCAGATCTTCTGCTACACCGAACTGGGCTACCGCAAGAGCCAGCGCGAATTCTGGGACGTGGCCGCGAACGGGCTGGGCCAGCCGCTCGAACGGATCGCGATGATCGGCGATTCGTTCGAGCAGGATGCCGATTACCCTCGCCGCTTCGGCGTGCAGGGCGTTTGGTTCAACGAGAACGGCGCGCGGCCGCGCCCCGACGAGGGCGTGCCGATGGTGACGGCGCTGGCGCAGTTCGCGCGCTGGGTGATCGCTGCGCTGCCGGCCGATCACTGACGGCGGTGGCGAGCGGCCGCTCAGCGCCCGGGCGCGCAGACGCCCTTCCCTCGTCCTTCGATCAGCGCCGGCAGGTCGCGCACCGCGACGGCGATGAACTGCGTCGCCTGCAGCCACGAGAAATTGTTGTCGGCGACGAAGACCATCGTCGGCGCGCCGGTGGCGGCATCGGGCGGCCCCAGCGTGAAGCCCTCGACGTTGTCGAGCCAGATCGGCGCGCCGTCCCGGCCGCGCAGCGCCGACAGGTCCAGCACCAGCCGCTTGACGGCCGGCCGGTACGCGCCCGCCTTCAAGGCCGGCATCGCGCTGACGTCGGTGGCTCGACGCGCATCGACCCAGTACAGGCGCGCGCGCATGCCGGCGCCCAGCGCGAAGCTGCGTTCGAGCGCGAGGAAGCGCCGGTCGCCCAATGCCAGCAGCTCGACCAGACCGTTATCGGCGAAGCCCAGCGGCCCCAGCGGGCGGAACGGCAGCGGCTCGACTTCGTAGACGAACTGCGCGATCGGCTGGCCGCGGCGCATGTCGTACTCGATGATGCGCGACGGCGATGAAACCTTCGCGCCCACCGGCGGGCCATCCTGCGCCAGCGCGTTCTCGACGGCCGCGTACAGGCGAGCGCCGTCGGGCGTGACGGCGAGGCTTTCGAAACCGTGGTTGTCGCGCACGCCCCGGTCGCCGTCGGACTCGCCTCCCTGGCTGCCGGCCGGCACGAACGCGGCGGGCAACGGCAGGTCGCGCCGCCAGCGGCCTTGCCGATCGGCCAAGACGATCAGCGGTGCCCCGTGCGTGAAGTAGCCGCGCTTGCCTTCGGTCGACCAGGCGATCAGATCGCCGCCGGGCACACGGCGGATCGCTTCGGGGTCGATCGACCGGCGCGCCAGCGTGCCGCCGCGCGCGTCGCGCAGCGCGTGCTGCGCGACGATCGTGATCGCCTCGCCGTCGGCATCGTTGGCCTGCTCGAAGCGGCGCAGGTCGATCGCCAGTTCGTAGAAGCGCGCCGGACCGTTGATGCTGCGATCGTCGCTGATCGCCCAGTACCGGCCGGTGTCGTGGTCGTAGTCGATGCCCGACAGGCCGCCGAACTCGACGCGGCCGAGCGCTTCGTCGGCGAAATGCGTGCCGCTGTCGACGATCGCCTGGCCGATGTAGGTGAACGCGCAACCGGACTCGCCCGCGGTAGCGGCCGCGGCGGCGGCAGCGTGCGGACCGGCGAATGCGACAGGAACCGCCGCATCGGCATCGTCCGCGGCGCTGTCGCCGCCATGCCTGCCGCCAGGCTCGCCCCCATGCCTGCCGCCGTGCTCGTCGGCGGAGCGCGCTCGCGCGGCGCCATCGGACGCGGCCGGATCGCGCATCGGCGCGTTCTGCGACAGGTCGGATCCGCGGGCGGCGAGCATCGCCAGCGCGAGCGCGGACGCGGTGGCCCGCAAGGACGCGGCGGCCCTCAGCCATCCGGACGCGCGGCGGGCGGTGGCGGCGCCTGGCCCGGTCATGCGCCGGCGGTCGGCTTGTTCAGCATCGCGCGCAGCCGCGCCAGACGCTGGCGAGCGTCGTCGTCGGAGATCATCGTGCGCGATTCGGGTTGCGCCGACAGCTTCATCTCGGCGATGAAGCGCGACGGCTCGCGCTCGACGACGTCGCGGGCGCGCTTGCGCTGGCGGCACCAGCTCAGCGTCAGCGAGCGCTCGGCGCGCGTGACGGCCACGTACATCAGCCGGCGTTCTTCCTGCGTGCGCTCCGGATACGGGTCGACCGGCGCGTCGGCATTGCCGGCGGGCTGCTCGGCGACGTCCTCGATCGTCTCGTCGCCGCGGTGCGGCAGCAGCCCCTCTTCGCAGCCGACGATGAACACGTGCGGAAACTCCAACCCCTTGGACGCATGGATCGTCGTCATCCGCACCGAGTCGACGTCGCTGTCCTTGCGATCGAGCTGGGTCAGCAGCGCGACCGACTGCGCCAGCTCGAGCAATGTGCCGCCCTTGGCCGAATCGGCGCCCGGCTTGCCGACCGGCAATTCGTCGTCGGGCTCGGCGCGCTTCTTGAGCCAGTCGACGAAGTCGGTGACGTTCTTCCAGCGCGCGACGGCGACCTTCTCCTCGTGCACGCTGAACAAGTGCGCGCGGTACTCGATCGCCTCCATCAGGTCGTCGATGAGCTGAGCGGCCGGTTCGCGGGCCGCGCGCCAGCCGATGCGGTTGATGAACTCGCCGAACTGCCTGAGCGCCTCGAGCTGGCGCGCCGCCAGCCGCGACTCGAGACCGGTCTCGAACACGGCGGCGAACATCGACATCTGCCGCTGACCCGCGTACTGCCCGAGCGCCTGCAGCGTGCTGGCGCCGACGCCGCGCTTGGGCGTCGTGATCGCGCGGATGAACGCCGGATCGTCGTCGTCGTTGACCAGCAGCCGCAGGTAGGCGATCAGGTCGCGGATCTCGGCGCGGTCGAAGAACGACTGCCCGCCCGACAGCACGTAGGGGATCTTCTCCTTGCGCAGCGCCTGCTCGATGACGCGGGCCTGGTGGTTGCCGCGATACAGGATCGCGTAGTCGGCGTACGGCGTGCGGTGCTCGAACTTATGGGCCTGCAACCGAGCGACGACGGCCTCGGCCTCCTGCTCGTCGTCGTCGCAGGCCAGCACGCGGATCGGATCGCCGACGCCGTGCTGCGACCACAGCGACTTCGGATACAGCTTGGGATTGAGCTGGATCAGGTGGTTGGCGGCGTTCAGGATCGATAGCGTCGAGCGGTAGTTCTGCTCGAGCTTGATGACGCGAAGCTGCGGAAAATCGACGCCGAGCTGGCGCAGGTTCTCGAGCGTGGCGCCGCGCCAGCCGTAGATCGACTGGTCGTCGTCGCCGACCGCGGTGAAGGCCGCGCGCGGACCGGCGAGCTGCTTGAGCAGCGCGTACTGGCAGGCGTTGGTGTCCTGGTATTCGTCGACGAGCAGATAGCGCAGCCGCTCGCGCCAGGTCTTCAGCACGTCCGGATGCTGGTCGAACAGCCGCGCGGGCAGGCGGATCAGGTCGTCGAAGTCGACGGCCTGGTAAGCGTCGAGCGTGGCCGCGTACTCGGCGTAGGCCTTGGCGATCTGGTGCTCCTGCGCGTTGGCGGCCTCGGCGGCGGCGCGCTCGGGCTCGACCAGCGCGTTCTTCCATAGCGAGATGCGGCTGGCGGCGTGGCGGATCAGCTTGCGGTCGGTCGTGGCCATCGCCTCCTGGATGATGCCCTGCGCATCGTCGGCGTCCAGGATCGAAAAGCCCTTCTTCAGCCCCAGCGACTTGCCGTCGCGGCGCAGGATCTGCACGCCCAGCGAATGGAAGGTGCTGACCACCGGCTTGTTGTCGCCCGGCAGCTTGCGCATCGTGCCCAGCCGCTCGGCCATCTCCTGCGAGGCCTTGTTGGTGAACGTGATCGCGGCGATGTGGCGCGGCGCGATGCCCGAATCGATCAGGTGCAGGATCTTATGGGTAATGACGCGCGTCTTGCCGCTGCCGGCGCCGGCGATGACCAGGCACGGGCCGTCCAGGTAGCGGATCGCTTCGCGCTGCGCGGGATTGAGCAGCGCGCTCATCGGGGCCGGTTCACCCAGGGCTCGAATGGGGCTTCACGTGGGCTCGATCTTCGAGTGAGCAGGCCCTTGAGGCGAGGCGTCATGAGCGGGGTAGCGAGTGGCGCGAACGGCGGAGTGGCGCGAGCGGCGGTCACGCGGCCCCGGCTGGTTCGTTCACGGATTCTCAGATCTCGATCGGGTCGATGTCGAGCTGCCAGCGCAGGCCGGCCGCCTGCATGTCGGGTTCGCGCAGCCTCGGCAGCCAGCGATCGATCATCGCGTGCAATGCCCGGCGGGAGCCGGATTCTACCAAGAGTTGCGCGCGTTCCGTGTTGGCGACGCGCAGCATCGCCATCGGCACCGGGTCGTACAGCACCACGGCGGCGGCAGCGGCGGCGGGGGACGCGTCGGGCGTCTGTTCGCCGATCGCCTTGGCCCGGTCGAGCCAGCCCAGCGCGGTGTCGATCGCGCGCGCCTCGACGCGCAGCAGCGCCTGGAACAGGTACGGCGGCAGGCCGATCTGCTCGCGCTCGCGCAGTTGCGCGCGCGCGAAGCCCGGGTAGTCGTGGCGCGTCAGCGCGGCGAACAGCGGATGGTCGGGAAACCGCGTCTGCACGATCACCTGCGCGACGGCGCCGGTCACCGACGAGCGGCCGGCGCGGCCGGCCACCTGCATCAGCGTCGCGAACAGGCGTTCGGGCGCGCGGTAGTCGGCCGCGTACAGCCCGCTGTCGGCATCGATCGCGACGACGACGCTGAGCCGCTCGAAGTCGTGACCCTTGGCCAGCATCTGCGTGCCGATCAGGATATCGACGTCGCCGGCGTGCGCGGCGGCCAGCACGCTTTCGGCCGCGCCACGATGCCGGGCGACATCGCGGTCCAGCCTTGCCACGCGCGCGTCGGGAAACAGCGCACGCACGCCCTGCTCGATCCGCTGCGTGCCCTGGCCGACGGCGCCGAGATCCAGGTTGCCGCATTGCGGGCAGGCGCGCGGCACCGCGGCCTCGCTCGCGCAGTGATGGCAGATCAGCCGGTAGCGCGGCGGGCCGGCCGGGGCCGGCCCCGTCGCCCCGGTCGCCCCGGTCGCCCCGGTCGCCCCGGTCGCCCCGGTCGCCCCGG
>JASGFT010000149.1:0-12296 GCA_047605425.1 Burkholderiaceae bacterium
GGCTCGGCGACGCCGCGCGGCGGCGCTGGACCCGCACGGCCGCGCTGCAGGCGCCGGCCCGGCTCGCCGAGCGGCTCGCCGAGGTGCTGTCATGACGCGCATCGCGACCGCCGGTTGCGCACGCGTCGCCCGGATCAGTGCTAGCGTCGGCGAGCCGTTGGTCGCGGGCCTCGTGGTCTGGCTCGCCTTCTGCGGCGCGCCCGGCTCGGCGTATGCCGCGCCGTCCGATGCGTCGCTGCTCGAATCCGGCCGCGCGCTGTTCCACGGCGAGCGAGCGTTCCAACGGTCGCCGTCCGTCGCGGGCGCGCCGTTGCCCGCCGACGCGGCCGCGTGCGCGAACTGCCATGGCGGCGGCGAATCCGGCGCGCGAGGGGGGCGCGAAGCAGGGGTGTCGGTGCCCTGGCTGACGCCGGGGCTGCGAGCCTCCCCGGCGCATGCGGCGCGGGTGCTCGGTGCGCTCGAGCGCGGAGAATCGGTGCAGGGCCGCCCGCTGCAGCCGCCGATGCCCCGTTATGCGTTCACGCAGGCCGAGCGCGACGCGTTGACCGAGTTCCTCGGCGTGCTGGGCACCGACGACGAACCAGTGCGCGGCGTCTCTCGGACTCGTCTGCACTTCGGCGTCGTGCTGCCGGCGGGCGGCGGGCAGGCGCAGGCCGCGCGGGCGGCATGGGACGGATTGCGCGAACAGATCGATGTCGTCAATCGTGCCGGCGGCCTGTACGGCAGGGAACTGAGCGTGGTCGCCATCGCGATCGACGCGGATCCGGCCGTGGCCCCCGGCGCCTGGCAATCGCAGTTGAGCGATGCGCTGGCGCGGCAGCCGGTGCTGGCGCTGGTCGGCAGTTGGATCGGCGATCTGCCGGACGAGCAGTGGCGCTGGCTGCGCGCGCAGCGCCTGCCGTTGATCGCCAACCTCGGCCCCGCGCTGCGCGAGCCGGCCGGTCCACCGGGCTGGGTCAGCAGCTTGCTGCCCAGCGTGCAGGCGCAACTCGGCGGCACGCTCGCCGAGTTCGAGCGCGAGTGCGGTTCCGTCGCGTCGGCCGAAGCGACACACCGACCGTTGCACGTCACGCACGCGGCCTTGCCCGGTCTTCGCGATGCGATCAGCGCCGCGCTGCCGGGACGCGAGCTGCGGTTCGACGCGCGGGCGCAGCGCGCGTCGTCGAGCGGCTCCGGCTCTGGCCGGTGGCTGGCCCTGCTTTCGAGCGCAGAGCTCGCTTCGCTGCGGCAAGGCCTGAACCCCGACGACTGCCTGTGGTCGCTGGCGATGTTCTCGGGCGCGTCCGCGGGCTCGACTGACGTCGTCGAACTGATCGCGTTGCCCGCGCAGTCCGCGCTGCCGCTTGCCGGCGGCGATCCGCGGTCCCTGTGGCTCTCGCTCGGCAGGCTGGCCGGGCAGATGGTCACCGAACTGCTGTCTCGCGCGGGGCGCAGTCTGCAACCCGAGGCATTGGTCCGCGCGCAATCGACGCTGCCGCCGTTCGAACCGGTGGCCGGCGTGCGCTTGGAGTTGTCGCGTCAACGTCGCCACGCGCTGCCTGTCGTGGCGTTCTGGAGAAAACCATGAGCCACCTTTCGCCATCGACGATATCGGCGTCGCCGCGCCGTCGCCGGACCCCATGCTTCGTCATGCCGCTGCTCGTCGTCGGACTGGCGGTGTTGGCGCTGGCGGGACTCGGCGCCGGGGACGCTCGGGCGCAGACGCCGAACGCTTCGTTCGCGCTGATCGGGCACATCGAATCGTTGCGGCTCGATGATCCCGGCGATCCGCTGTCCTCCGGCTCGGCGCGCGTCAAGGGGCTCGAGGTCGTGCTGCCGCGCAATCTGCTGATCACGATGCCCGGCCAGTACCTGACGCTGCACGATCTGTTTCGCGGCCCGCATCCCGGCAGCGCCCCTGGTCTCGCATCGGTCCGAGCCGACAGCGGTCTGGCGCTGGCCGACGACCCGCCGCCGCCGGTTCCTTATGAAATGCACGTCAACGGCAACATCGTCGATGGCCGTTACGTCGCGGCGCTGGCGCGGATCGTCCAGATGGACCTCGGACAGGGGGCCGGCTTCGTGCGGGCCATCGATCCGGGCAAGGGAGAACTGCTGATCGGCGCGCGTCGCGACAGCGCCGAAACGCCGGCCCGGACCGCCGAACGCGACGGCGCATCGGCTCGCGTTCGGTTGAACGATCCGGCAGGCATCCACGGTAAGCCCAACGCCGACAAGTTCGCCGGCGCCGATCCGTTCGACGAGCGCTTCGCGCTGGATCCGCAGAACGCGTCGGTCGTCGCGCTGACGGGTTTTCCGATGTGCATACCCCGCAGCACCCCCGACGCGGCCTGCCCCGCCGGCAACCGCGCGCCGGCGCCGAATTCGACGCGCTTCACTTGCGGTCCGATCCAGGCCGAGCCGAGTTCGCCTCGTCTGCCCGGTTGCGATCCGGCGCGCAAGGCGCCGCTGAGGGTCGGCGATTACGTGACGTACGCCGGCATGCTGGTCCGCGATCCCGGCTCGCCCGGCCGCTTCATGGTGGCCGCCCATGCGCTGGTCGCCGATGTCGGCATCTACACGTCGCCGGGCTCCAATCCTGCTTATGTGTTCATCGAAGAGGGGCTGATGGGCATGCTCGGCGAACCGTTCGCGGGGGTGGATCAGGAAGAGACGTCGCGCTTTCGGACCGTCGGCTTCACGACCGATCCGAGCCGCGACGTCGACGTGATGCTGGTAGACGTGAATAGCGCCGGCGACACCACCGAGCGCCTGCTGACGACATTGACGCCTGCCCGCGCCGGGCAGATCGGTCGCGTGCGCGTCACGTTGCCGTCGAAAGCGAATTTCCTGGCCGTCACGCGCGACCTGCGGTATCGGATCAGCGGCGTGCCGGCCGGCCGGGCCGAATACACAGCGCCGATCGGCGAATACATCTATCCGGAGGCGACCCGCTTCGGGCAAGCGTCGGCACCGTTCGCGCTGCCGGTGCCGGTCGAGAATTTCTGCGTGCTGGCCAAAGGCGGTGGACGGCTGGATACGCTGGGACGTACCGACGGTCCGGCGATCGGCCGCCTCGATCCTTATCCGGAGTCCGGGCATCCGAATGCGCAGCCCCGGGCGGATGGGACGGCGAGCTGTGAGTGAAGGGCGGGGAGGGTGAGGCCGGCGCTTCGCGCAGGTCGGCTGGGGATTGAGCTGTCTGTTCGCGCCGATGAATAATCCCGGCATGGATCGCTCGAACGTCGAATCCCTATGGGCGCACCTGCATGCGCTGACCGTGCTGGCCGAGCAGGGCAGCTTCACGGCCGCGGCCGCGCGGCTGCGGATCAGCAAGGCCGCGATGAGCCAGCGCATCGCCGAACTCGAGCAGGCGGCCGGCGTGCAACTCGTGCAGCGCACGACGCGCAGCATGCGGCTGACCGAGGCCGGCCGATCGCTGGTCGACGAGTTGAGCGGCTCGTTCGAGCACATCGCCGCCAGCTTCACCGGCCTGGGCGCGGCCAGCGCCGCGCCGCGCGGGCTGGTGCGCGTGACGGCCGCCGTCGCGCTGGGGCGCCAGCAGATCGTGCCCGGATCGCCGAGTTCCTTCGCGCTTACCCCGGCATCCGCATCGAGCTGGACCTGTCGGACCGCATCCGCATCCTGTCGCGCGATGGTTTCGACCTGGCGATACGTCATTCCGCGATGGTGCCGGACACGCACGTCGCGCTCGAGCTGTGCCGCAGCGAAACGCTGCTGGTCGCGCACCCCGATTACCTGAAGCGGCGCGGCGCGCCCCGCCAGCCCGAGGATCTGGCCGCGCACGACTGCCTGTTCTATCCGCGCGGCGAGCGACGGGTCGAGTGGCGCCTGCAGTCGGTCGACGCCGGCGGACGGGGCAAGGCCGCCGCGCGCGAGCCGGCCACGCGCACGGTCGTCGTGTCGGGCAGCTTCGCCGCCAACAACAGCGAAGCGCTGCGTGACGCCGCGCTGGCCGGCCTGGGCATCGCGATGCTGCCCGATTTCTCGGCCCAGCAGGCGCTGCGCGGGCGCGAGCTGGCGACGGTGCTGCCCGGATGGCGGCCGGTCGACGCGTTCGCGGACCGGATCTTCGCGGTGCGGCCTTATTCGCCGCACGTGCCGAAGGCGGTGTCGGTGTTCGTCGCGTATTTGCGCGAGACGCTGGCGCAGGGGTTCGGGGAGTGAGGTGCGGCGGTGCCCGCGCCGGCCGGTGTCAGTGCCGATCGTGGATCCGCTTGCGGAGCGCCTCCAGCGCCTGAGATTTTGGCTATGCGTCGCGTTGCTCCAGGCCTCGATCGGCCCGATAGCGGTCGAGCCTGTCCTGGATCTGCGCCTGCAGCAGATCGCCTCGTATCTGCAGCGCGTGCGCGGCGATCACGATCGGCGTGCCGCAGGCGCGCCAGTTCGCCCTGCGCAGCGTCTGTTGCAGCGACGAGCCGCGGGCGAGGTACGGCGCCGGCTCGTGGACGTGGACCAGCAGCATCGGCTGCCGGTTGGCGATCATGGCCTGAATGCTTTGGATGTCGGACCAGGGGATGAAACCGACCGACGTGATGTTGGAGCGGTCGCTCAATCCCTCCGGTCCGATGACCAGCCCGGGGCGCTTGTCTCGCAGCCGCCAGATGGCCCAGAGCGCGCCGAGACCGCCGAAGACGATCGACAGCCAGCCGGCTCCACGAGCGGCGGCGCTCGTGCTGATGGCGGTTTCGAGGTCCGCTGGAGAGGGTGCGCCGCGCAGCATCCAGAAGCCGACGATCACGCAAAGGATCGACGACACGGCCAGCCATTGGATGCGGGTGTTGCGGCGTGCGATGGCTATTTCGGCGGGAGTGTCCATTTCACCGCGTCGTTTCGGGGGCGCGTTGACGAGGGACGATCATACAATCGCTCGGTACGTGAGCCCCGACGCTGGTGGTCCCGCCTCGCGCCAACCCCGCGACCACGCCTTTTCAGGCTGAGGTTCGAGCCCAGCCAGCGCGCAATATTCCTATGGATCAAGGCGTTGCAGCGGCTCGGCATGCGCGCGCGCACGGTTGATGCACGGTATTACCCCGATATCCAAGACCGGCGAACCAAGCCACGCTTTACGCTTTTCGCGCCGGCATCGGGTCGTGCGTTGTCAGAATCCGGAGGGATGGATGGTATTCATGAACGGCTTGCGCGCGGCTCTCGTCAGTGCCGCCATGTTGATTTCGGCCTCTGCCGTGGCCCAGGAGTGGCCGAGCAAGCCGATCACGATGGTGATTCCGGCGGCGCCAGGCGGCGCCACCGACATCCTCGGGCGGGTCGTGGCCGAGGAGCTGGGCAAGCGGCTCAAGCA
Organism: Burkholderiaceae bacterium; assembly: GCA_047605425.1. GTDB lineage: Bacteria > Pseudomonadota > Gammaproteobacteria > Burkholderiales > Burkholderiaceae_E > JAKPAM01. The sequence goes on from JASGFT010000149.1 coordinate 5,303, forward strand.
GACCTTCGTGGTCGACAATCGCGCCGGGGCTTCCGGCATGATCGGCACGCAGGCGGTCGCGAACGCGCCGCCCGACGGCTACACGGTGCTGCTCGCCTATTCCACGCCGATCTTCTACGTCCAGCACATGTTCTCCAAGGTGCCCTACGACGTGCGCAAGGACTTCGCGTTCATCAGCGAGATCGCGGCGACCAGTCTGCTGCTGACCGTCAATTCGAACGTTCCGGTCCGCAACATGAAGGAGTTCATGGCCTGGGCCAAGGAGAACAAGGGCCGCTTGAACTACGGTTCGTATGGCGCCGGCTCGGCCGGCCACTTGATGAGCGCCTACCTGAACCAGTCCCGCGATCTGGGCATGACGCACGTGCCCTACAAGAGCGAAGGGCCGTACATCCAGGATCTGGCTGCCGGCAACGTGCCGTGGGGCATGGGGACGCTCGGGCCGGCGCTGCCGTTCCTGAAATCGGGTAAGGTGCGCGTGATCGCGGTGATGGGACCGAAGCGGCTGGCGGATCTGCCCGATGTGCCGACGATGGCCGAGTCGGGATTCCCCGATCCCGAGTTCAACACGGTGGCCTGGTTCACGCTGCTGGCCCCGGCCGGGACGCCCAAGTCGATCGTGGACCGGCTCGAGAAGGAATCGATCGCCGCGATCCAGTCGACGGCGATGAAGGCGCGTCTGCAGGTCTTCGGGCTCGATTCCGTCCAGGGCGGCGCGGCGCAGTTCAAGCGCGATTTCGATGCCAGCTCGCCCATCATCGAGAAGCTCGTGAAAATCTCGGGCGCTAAGCAGGACTGAGCAATCGTCGCATCGTACACGGCCGCACCAGGGGCGGCCACCCGGAACAAAGCGTGTCCTTGAGGAAGCAGCATGTTCTTCTTGTCGTTCTTGCTCTTCGCCAGTCTGTTCGGTCTGTTCTGGCTGTGCGCCGCGCTGTGGCTGATCGCCGCCTTCCACCTGCGCGGCAAGGATCTGTCGGCCTTCGATCAACCCGCCGGCGAGCGCTTCGCCAGCGGGCCGCATACGGATGACGAGCTGAAGTCCGTGCTGGCGTCGCTGGCGAAGATGAACCAGTCGTCGCGACGCGGGTCGCGCCGGGAGCGTCTCGCGGCGCTGCGCGAGGCGATGGACGATCTGTCGGCCGGTCGCGACTTCGGTGTCGAGTTCAGACCGGTCGACTGCGACGGCGTGCCCGCCGAGTGGGTGCTGGCGCCGGGCGTCGACGGCGCGCGCCGGTTGCTGTACATCCACGGCGGCGCGTACATGCTGGGCAGCCCCAGGAGCCATCGCGCGATCACCAGCAGCCTGTCGAAGATCACCGGCGGCGCGGTGCTCGCGATCGACTATCGCTTGATGCCCGAGCATTCGCGGATGGCGGGCATCGACGATTGCCGGCGGTCCTACCGCTGGCTGCTGGCGAACGGCCCGGACGGCGTCCAGGCGGCGCGAACGGTATTCGTCGCCGGGGATTCCGCCGGGGGCAACCTGACGCTGTCGCTGATCGCCTGGGTGCGTGACCAGGGCTTGCGCCCGCCCGATGCGGCGGTGGCGCTATCGCCGGCCACCGACAGCACCAGCGGCAGCCCCAGCCTGAAGTCCAACCTGCATAGCGACCCCATGCTGGGGCCGGCCTTCGGGGCGTTGGCCAAGGTGCCGAGAACCTTGCTGCTGTGGTTCGGCTGGCTGCAAACCCGCATCAACCCGAGCGACCCGATCGTTTCGCCCGTCTATGGCGACCTGTCGCGGCTGCCGCCGGTGCTGGTGCAGGTCAGCGAGACCGAGATGCTGCGCGACGATGGCCGGCGCTACGTCAATCGCGCGCGGGCGGCCGGCTCGCCGGCTCGGCTCCAATCCTGGGACCGCATGGTCCACGTCTGGCAGCTCTTCAACCCGGAGTTGACGGCGGCCCGCGAGGCGCTGGAGGAAATCGGCAAATTCCTGGCGGCCGCCGAGTCGGGTGAGGTGTCGACGGCCTGACTTCGGGGCGTCGTGAACGCGATCACGTCGCTCACGACACCAGCAGTCGGCCCCAGGCGGCTCCCCCGGCGAACAGGGTATCGTCCAGGGTAAGCGGGGATCTCAATCCGCCAGCGGCGTCAGCGCTCCCTCGGCCAGCATCTCGCGCAGCCGGAACTTCTGGATCTTGCCCGAGCCGGTCAGCGGCAGGTCGGCGCAGGCCAGCCAGCGCGCCGGCGTCTTCTGCGGCGACAGGCTGCGCGCCAGATGCTCGCGCAGCTCGCCCACCGTGGGCGCCTGGCCTTCTCGCCACTGGACCACCGCGCAGACGATCTCGCCCCAGCGCGGATCGGGCGCGCCGAAGACCGCCGCCTGGACGATCTTCGGATGCTCGATGAGCCGCGCCTCGATCTCGGCCGGGTAGATGTTCTCGCCGCCGCGAATGATCATGTCCTTGAGCCGCCCGGTGACCTTCACGTAGCCGCGCGCGTCCATCGTGCCGAGATCGCCGGTGCGCAGCCAGCCGTCGGGCGTGACGGTGTCGGCGGTGGCCTGCGGCTTGTCGAAGTACTCGATCATCACCTGGTAGCCGCGCGCCTGGATCTCGCCCTGGGCGCCGACCGCGAGGACCTCGTTGCTCACGGGATCGGCGATCCGCACCTCGACCTGGGGCAGGGGCCGGCCGGCGGTCTCGCTCTTGTCCTCGAAGCTGTCCTCGGCCGCGGTCTGGGTGATGACCGGGCTGGCCTCGGTCTCGCCGTACACGGCGAGCAGGTCGCAGCCGAAGGCGGTCTCGATACGCCGCAGCAGCTCGGGGGGCACCGGCGCGCCGCCCGTCTGCGTCGTGCGCAGCGAGCCGAGGTCATAGTGCTTGTGCTGCTGGACCTCGAGCATCGCGAACAGCATGGTCGGCACGCCGGACGCGAAATCGCAGCGCTCGCGTTCGATGGTCCGCAGCATCAGCTCGGGGTCGAACAGCAGCGGCAGCACCAGGGTCGACGCGGTGACGACCGCGCCGAGCGAGCTGAGCACCGATCCGCCGGTGTGGAACAGCGGCATCGGACTGATCAACACCGATTGATCGATGTGCGCGCGTCGCGCGACCAGGCTGGCGTTGGTGACCAGGCCCCGGTGATGCAGCAGGGCGCCCTTCGGATCGCCGGTGGTGCCCGACGTGTACTGGATCTGCGCCGGCGAGCCGGGATCGACGTCGGGCAGCGCGCCGTCGCCTTGATGCGCGCGCACCACGCGATCCCAGTCGGCGAAGCAGAACGTCCAGCAATCGCCGGCGACCTCGCGCACGGTCGCGCTCATGTCGGTGCCGCGAAAGGCCGCGGTGTGGAAGATCGCGCGCGAACGCGACTGGCGCAGCACATAGGCGAGCTCGGGCGGGCGCAGCGCCGGATTGGCGGTGACCAGGACCATGCCGGCCAGCGCGACGCCGTACTGCAGGATCATCCACTCGGGCAGGTTCGGCGCCCACACGCAGATCCGCTCGCCGGGCTGGAAGCGCGTGCCCAGCCAGCGCGCGCATTGCTCGGCCTCGGCCAGCAACTGCGCATAGGTCCAGCGACGGGCCGTGTCCGACGCGCCGCTCAGCGATGGCATCCCGGCCGGGACGACTTCGACCAGGGCCGTGCGATCGGGGTGCCGGCTGGCCGATCGGCGCAACGCCGCACCGCTGCTCAGGTCGACGATCGGCTCGGAGGTGTCGGCGGGCCAATAGGCGCGCGTGGGGTCGGGCAGGCGGCTGCTCATCGCTGTCTCCTCCGGGGGGCGCCCGTGGTGGCGTTCATCGTAGCAGACGTCCCGGCCGCTTCCGCGACGGCTCGATCCGATGCCGCGGCCAATCTGACGGATCTCCGGTCGTCGAGTGGCTTTCTGGAAACCGCAGGTTGCCATCGTCTCGACGATGACGCGCGCGCAGGTCCAGGCCGAGCAGCGCGCCTACGAGGCGAGCACGCATGTCGTGCCCGGCCACCAGTATCCGGAAGACCGCGTCGCCAACGCGCCCGAAGCCGACCCGCACAAGACCCGCGCCGAAGTGAAGGCCGAGCGCGACCGCGCGCTGTCGCACAAGCTGCCGATCACGCCGCCCGACAATCCGTACCTGGGCTGATCCCACGCCAGTGACGGCGCTGACAGGGACGTGACGATGGCGCCGACCGATCGCGGATCGATCCGATCGCCGGCGCCCCGTCCGTTCCAGGCCGCGGTTGCGCGCATCGGATGATCGCCACTCAACGATCAGGGAGCCCACCGATGGAACCGAACGTCATCCTGTTGTCATTCGATCAACAAGCCTCGGCCTACCAGGCGCTCAGCGAGATCAAGCAGGCCGGTCTCGCCGGCCGCGTCGGCATCGCGTCGGCCGCCGTCGTCGAACGCCAGGCGGACGGTACGCTACGCATCAAGGACGGCTTCGGCGATGGCGCCACGGCCAGCGGTTCGATCGACGGCAGCCTGCTCGGCGCGCTGGTCGGCGTGCTCGGCGGGCCGCTGGGCGTGTTGCTCGGCGGTTTGTCCGGCGCGCTGCTGGGCGGCGCGTGGTCGCTCGACGCGACCGAGGCGCGCGTGGCGCTGCTCGAGCAGATGGGCGTGGCCGTGCCCGCCGGCGCGACGGCGCTGCTGGTGCTGGCGCGCGAACCGGCCGTCGAAGTGATCGACGGGATCGCCGCCCAGATGAACGCCGTCGTGCTGCGCCGTCCCGCCGCCGCCGTGCAGGCCGAGGTCGATGCCGTCAAGGACGCGCAGGAGGCCGCGGTCACCGAGGCCCGCCGCGTGCTGCGCGAGCGCCAGAAGGACGAATGGCGCGAGAAGTTCGACGGCTGGAAGAACGAGATCGGCGAGCGCTGGGCCCAGTTGCGCGGCAAGCTGCGCGACGGGATACCCGGCAAGGGCTGAAAGCGGCGCGAAACCGCTTCGCCGGCGGTGCACGCGCGTTCAGCCGTCCGGCGTCTCCCACGCTCGCGCCTTGGCGATATCACGGCTTGCGCGAACTCACTGGCCGCTGCGTCCGCGCTGCGCCACAATGGTCGTGACCGATCGGGCACCCGCACGCGAGGACACGACGATGACAGAGACACTGAGCTTCGACCACGTGGTGGTCGGCGCCGGCACCGCCGGCGCGCTGATGGCCAACCGCCTGACCGCCGACCCGACGCGCCGCGTGCTGCTGCTCGAGGCCGGCGGCTCCGACAACCATCCGTGGATCCACATCCCGGTCGGCTACCTGTACTGCATCGGCAATCCGAGGACCGACTGGCTGTACCAGACCGAGCCCGACGCCGGGCTGAACGGGCGCACGCTGCGCTATCCGCGCGGCAAGGCGCTGGGCGGCTGCTCGAGCATCAACGGCATGATCTACATGCGCGGGCAGTCGGCCGACTACGACCACTGGGCCGAGTTGCTCGGCGACGAGAGCTGGAACTGGCGCAACGTGCTGCCTTATTTCAAGGCGCACGAGAACCACCACGGTGGCGCGTCGGCGCTGCACGGCGCCTCCGGCGAGTGGCGCGTCGAGAAGCAGCGGCTGCACTGGGAGATCCTCGATGCGTTCGCCGACGCGGCCGAGCAGGCCGGCATTCCGCGCACCGGCGATTTCAACGTCGGCACCAACGAAGGCGTCGGTTATTTCGAGGTCAACCAGAAGGGCGGCTTGCGCTGGAACACGGCCAAGGCCTTCCTGCGGCCGACCTGCGTCGCGCGCAAGAACTTCACGCTATGGACGCGCGCGCAGGCGTCGCGGCTGCTGTTCGAGACGCGCGCCGACGGCCGCACCGTGTGCAGCGGCGTCGAGGTCGTCGTCGCCGGCAGCCGGCGCGTGGTCAAGGCCACGCGCGGCGTGCTGCTGTGCGCGGGCTCGATCGGCTCGCCGCAACTGCTGCAACTGTCAGGCGTCGGACCGGCGGCGCTGCTGCGCCGCCACGGCATCGATGTCGTGCGCGACCTGCCCGGCGTCGGCGCCAACCTGCAGGATCACCTGCAGATCCGCACCGTCTATTCGGTGGACGGCGGTCGCACGCTGAACGCACTGGCCTCGACGATGCGCGGCAAGCTGTCGATCGGCCTCGAATACCTGCTGCGCCGGTCCGGCCCGATGAGCATGGCGCCGTCGCAGCTCGGCGCGTTCACGCGCACGTCGGACGCCTATCGCTTTCCGAACATCGAGTTCCACGTCCAGCCGCTGTCGCTCGACGCGTTCGGCGAGCCGCTGCACACGTATCCGGCGATCACGGCCAGCGTCTGCAACCTGCGTCCCGGCAGCCGCGGCACCGTCCAGATCAAGAGTCCGGATTTCACGCAGGCGCCGGCGATCGCGCCCAACTACCTGTCGACCGACGAGGACCGCCAGGTCGCGGCCGACAGCCTGCGCGTCGTGCGGCGGATCATGGCGCAGCCGGCGTTGGGTCGCTACCGGCCCAGCGAGCTGAAGCCGGGCGTGCAGTACCAGTCCGACGAGGACCTGGCGCGCCTGGCCGGCGATATCGCGACGACGATCTTCCATCCGGTCGGCACGACGAAGATGGGCCTGCCCGACGATCCGATGGCGGTCGTCGACGCGCGGCTGAAGGTGATCGGCATCGACAACCTGCACGTGGTCGACGCCGGCGTGATGCCGACGATCACCAGCGGCAACACCTGCAGCCCGACGCTGATGATCGCCGAGAAGGCCGCGCAGTGGATCCTCGGCGACGGCAAGGGCGCGTCGTCGCGCGTCGTGCCGGTGGCCGAACCGACCGCCGCTTAGCGACGGGCGCTCTCGGAGCGTCGCGGGGCGCGGACCGGTTGCGGGCGGCCGCATGCGCCCGCCCGCCGCCGCGGCGGGTCGCGGATCGTCTTCGGGATGGACCGGCGTCGGTGTTACGCTGGCGTCTGCGCCGACCGGCGCGCCGCCCGGCGCCATCGCCATTCCACGCCAGGAGACCCCCGCAGATGCCCGCGCCCGACCGCTTCGATCCTTCGTCGCCCTCCTCGTCGGTGTCGCCGTCGCCGTCGTCCGCTTCGGTCCCGCCCGGCCGGCGCGCCGCGCTGCGC
>JASGFT010000150.1:0-12259 GCA_047605425.1 Burkholderiaceae bacterium
CGGGGCGTTTGGACGTGCAAGGCGGGCATGGACGAAAGACTCTCAGCCTCTCAGGTCCGCTCTCGTGAGGCGAGGACGTCGGAGACAGTCAGGAACGACCCGAAGACAACGATTCTATCATTCTCGGCGGCCTCGATCCTCGCTCGTGCCAGTGCCTGTGACGGCGATGCGAAAGTCTCGATCCGGTGTTCGTTGTCCGCAACAATGCCGGCCTTTTCCAGCCTTTGGCGAAGCTCGTCGGCCGACAAACCGCGCGGTCCGGGCAGGTCGCAAACGAACCAATGGTCGATCCGTTCCTTCAGCGGCGCCACCGCGGTTTCGACGTCCTTGTCGCGCAGCATCCCGAACACCGCCCACGTGTACGGAAAAAAGCCCATGTTGTCGAGATTGGCCGCCAGGTGGGCGAGCGCATGCGGGTTGTGCGCGACGTCGAGCACGACGCTCGGACGCCCCGGCAGCACCTGGAAGCGCCCGGGCAGCGACACCGACACCAGTCCGAGCCGGACCGCCTGCGCCGGCACCGGCAGCCGCGACTTCAACGCCTCGAGCGCCGCCAGCACGCCCGAGGCGTTCAGCAACTGGTTGGCGCCGCGCAGCGCCGGATAGGCGAGGCTGTTGCGCCGCTGCGCGCGGCCGCCGTACGACCATTGCTGGCGGTCGCCGGCGTAGTTGAAGTCCCGGCCGAACAGCCACAGGTCGGCGCCGATCCGCTGCGCGTGGTCGATCAGCGACTGCGGCGGCCTCGGATCCGAGCAGATCGCCGGCCGGCCCGGCCGGTACACGTGCGCCTTCTCCCAGCCGATCCGCTCGCGCGTGTCGCCGAGGAAATCGGTGTGGTCGATGTCGATCGACGTGACGATCGCGCAGTCGGCATCGATCGCGTTGACCGCGTCCAGCCGTCCGCCGAGCCCGACCTCGAGGACGACGACGTCCAGCGGCGAGCGCGCGAACAGCCGCAGGATCGCCAGGGTCGTGAACTCGAAATACGTCAGCGAGGTCTGGCCGCGCGCCGCCTCGACGGCCGCCAAATGCTCGACCAGTCGATCGTCGTCGACCGGCCGGCCGTCGATCCGCGCCCGCTCGTTGAACGTGACCAGGTGCGGCGACGTGTACAGGCCGACGCGATAGCCGGCGCTGGCCAGGATCGCTTCGAGCATCGCGCAGGTCGATCCCTTGCCGTTGGTCCCCGCGACCGTGATGACCGGACAGTCCAGGCGCAGGTCCAGCGCGTCGGCCACCCGCCGGACGCGGTCCAGGCCCATCTCGATGACCTGCGGATGCAGTGACTCGACGTAGCGCAGCCACTGCTCGAGCGTCGAGCGCCCGTCGGGAACCGGAGAGCCCACGGCGAAGGCCACGGCGGATCAGGCCACCGATTCGCTGGGCTGGCGCAGCAGCAGCGCGAGCAGCCGCGCGATTTCGTCGCGCATCTGGCGCCGGTCGACGATCATGTCGATCGCGCCCTTCTCGAGCAGGAACTCGGCGCGCTGGAAGCCTTCGGGCAGCTTCTCGCGGATCGTCTGCTCGATGACCCGCGGCCCGGCGAAGCCGACCAGCGCGCGCGGCTCGGCCATCACGATGTCGCCGAGAAAGCAGAAGCTGGCCGACACGCCGCCCATCGTCGGGTCGGTCAGCACCGAGATGAACGGCAGCCGTTTTTCGGACAGGCGGGTCAGCATCGCCGTCGTCTTGGCCATCTGCAGCAGCGAGAACAGCCCCTCCTGCATCCGTGCGCCGCCCGAGGCGGCGATCGAGATGAACGGCACCTTCTGCTCGATCGCCGTCGCGACGCCGCGCACGAAGCGCTCGCCGACGACCGCGCCCATCGACCCGCTCATGAACTCATAAGCGAAGCAGGCGACGACCACCGGGATCGTGCGGATCGCCCCGCCCATGACGACCATCCCGTCGGTCTCCTCGGTCTCGTCGAGCGCGCTCTGCAGCCGTTCGGCGTACTTGCGGCTGTCCTTGAACTTCAGCGCATCGACCGGCAGCACCTCCTGGCCGATCTCGTAGCGCCCTTCGGCGTCGAGCAGCGTGTCGAGCCGCTTGCGGGCCGTGATCCGCAGGTGATGGTCGCACTTGGGGCAGACGTTCTGGTTCGCGTCCAGGTCGCCGCCATACAGCACGGCGTCGCAGGCCGGACACTTGACCCACAGGCCTTCGGGAACCTTCTTGGCGCCGCCGGCCGCGCGTTGAATCCGGGGCGGCAGCAGCTTGTCCAACCAACTCATCGATGAAATGCTCCAATGACGATCAGCGCGCCGCGCCGATCGAATCGAGTGCCTGCCGGATCTCGGCGACGAACGCGCCGGCGCGTTCGGCGACGCCTCCGGCGTCGCCGTCCTGCATGACCTGGATCATCCGCGTGCCGATGATCACGCCGTCGGCCGCCGCGCCGATCGACCTCGCGGTCCGCGCGTCGCGGATACCGAAGCCGACGCACACGGGCAGCGGGGTCTTCGCCTTGAGCATCGCCACGCGCTCGACGACCTCGCCGGGCTCGAGCGTGCCGCCGGTGATGCCGGTCAACGAGACGTAGTAGACATAGCCGCGCGCCATCCGCATCACGTTATCGACGCGCGCGGGCGTGGACGTCGGCGCCAGCAGGAAGACCAGGTCCAGCCCGGCGGCCTTGGCCGCGGCGTCGAACGAGGTCGCCTCCTCGGGCGGATAGTCGACGACGATCAAGCCGTCGACGCCGGCGGTTGCGGCGGCCTTCAGGAACGCGTCGACGCCCATCCGCTCGATCGGGTTCGCATACCCCATCAGCACGATCGGCGTGTCGGCGTCGTCGCGACGGAACTCGGCGACGTAGCCGAGCACGGCGCGCAGCGACACGCGCTGCGCCAGCGCGATCTCGTTGGCGCGCTGGATCACCGGCCCGTCGGCCATCGGATCGGAGAACGGCACGCCGAGCTCGATGACGTCGGCGCCGGCCCGCACCATCGCGTGCATCGTCGGCACGGTATCGGCGGGGGTCGGAAAGCCCGAGGTGATGTACGGGATCAGCGCCTTGCGGCCGGCGCCGGCCAGCCGTTCGAAAGTACGAGCGATGCGGGAAGTCATGGTCGCCGAATCAGAAGGTCAAACCGGCCCGTTCGGCCACCGTGTGCATGTCCTTGTCGCCGCGGCCGGACAGGTTGACGAGGATCGTCCTGTCAGGCGGCAGCGTGCGCGCGAGCTTGGTCGCGTGCGCGATCGCGTGGCTCGATTCGAGCGCCGGGATGATGCCTTCGAGCCGGCAGCAGTCGTGGAACGCCCGCAGCGCCTCGTCATCGGTGATCGATACGTAGCGGGCGCGGCCGATGTCCTTCAACCACGCGTGCTCGGGACCGACGCCGGGGTAATCGAGCCCGGCCGACACCGAATGGGTCTCGGTGATCTGGCCGTCGTCATCCTGCAGCAGGTACGTGCGATTGCCGTGCAGCACGCCCGGCGTGCCCAGCGCCAGCGTCGCCGCGTGCCGCGGCGTATCGATGCCGTCGCCGGCCGCCTCGACGCCGATCAGCTCGACGCCGTCGACGTCCAGATAAGGATGGAAGATGCCGATCGCGTTCGAGCCGCCGCCGACGCAGGCGACGACGTGGTCGGGCTGCCGGCCGGTCATCTCCGGCATCTGCCGCTTGCATTCCTCGCCGATCACCGACTGGAAGTCGCGCACCATCATCGGATAAGGATGCGGGCCGGCGACCGTGCCGATGATGTAGAACGTGTCCTGCACGTTGGTCGCCCAGTCGCGCATCGCCTCGTTCAGCGCGTCCTTCAACGTGCGCGAGCCCGACTCCACCGGCACGACCTCGGCGCCCAGCAGCTTCATCCGGTAGACGTTCTGCGCCTGCCGGCGAACGTCCTCGGCGCCCATGTAGACCACGCAGCGCATGCCGAAGCGGGCGGCGACGGTGGCCGTGGCCACGCCGTGCTGACCGGCGCCAGTCTCGGCGATCACGCGCGGCTTGCCCATCCGGCGCGCCAGCAGCGCCTGGCCGATCGTGTTGTTGACCTTGTGCGCGCCGGTGTGGTTCAGGTCCTCGCGCTTGAAATAGATCTGCGCGCCGCCCAGCTCGCGCGACCAGCGCTTGGCGTGGTAGATCGGGCTGGGCCGGCCGACGAAATGCGTCAGCTCGTCGCGGTACTCGGCGATGAAATCCGGGTCCTGCTTGTAGTGCTGATAAGCGAGCCGGAGCTCCTCGATCGCGTGGGCCAGCGTCTCGGCCACGAAGATGCCGCCATAAGGACCGAAGTGTCCGCTGGCGTCAGGCAGGTCATAAGCGTTCATCGCGTCATCGCATTCCATTCAGCGCGCCGCGCGGCCGAAACCGTCCGCCGGCGCGCGCATTGTTCGTTGCGCCGCGATCGAGCCCGGCGCCGCGTCGAGCGCGCGCCGGGCAGGAATCGGGACGGCACCGCCTGTCAGAAGGACCGCGCGCCGCCCTCGCCGCGTCGATCGGGCTCCGGATCGGCCTGCCACGCCCGGGCGTCCGCCTGTTCGACGGCGCGCACGAAAGCCTTCATCTTTTGCAGCGACTTGCATCGGGGATCGTTCGTCTGGATGCCGCTCGACACGTCGACGGCGAAGGGTCGGACCTGGCGGATCGCCTCCCCGACCGTTTCGGGCGACAGTCCGCCGGCCAGGATCAGCCGGCGCTGCCGCGGGGCTGGCGCGGCGTCGGTGACCCAGCGCCAGTCGAACGCCTCACCCGCGCCGCCGTAGGCCTCGCCGTGCTTGTCGAGCAGAAAGGCCTCGGCCGCATCGAAGCGGACCGTCGATTCTAGCAAATCGGCGGGGCCGCGCATGCGCACGGCCCGCCACCACGCGGATGTCGCGCGCACCGACGCCATCGTCCGCAGGCAGTCCCGCGGCGTTTCGTCGCCGTGGAACTGCACGACGTCGAGACCGACCTCATCGGCGATGCGCGCCGCCTCGTGCGCGGGCTCGTTGACGAACAGGCCGACGGCCGACACGAACGACGGCAGGCGGCGGCGAAGCCGGCGAGCGTGCGCCGGCTCGACGTAGCGCGGGCTGCGCGGATAGAAGACGAAACCGACCGCGTCGACGGCCAGCTCGACCGCGGCGTCGACGTCCTCCTCCCTGACCAGCCCGCAAAACTTGATCCGCGTCCTCATCCGCCCAGACTATACCGGGCCGCCTCGCCGTGGTCATCGGGATCGTCGCGATCGCCGGCCGGCCAGGTCGGCAGGTCCGGCGCGGCCCGCCCGTAGTCGACGCCGGTCAGATACAGGCCGTCGGCCGCGAACGTGGGCGCCGCCAGGCGCCGGTCGCGCCCCGCCAGCACCTGCGCGAGCCAGTCCGGCGGGCGCCGGCCGATGCCGATCCACACCAGCGCGCCGACGATGTTGCGCACCATGTGGTGCAGGAACGCATTGGCGACCAGCTCGATCTCGACGATCGCCTCTCGCTCGCTCAGGCGCAGCGCCTGCAGCTCGCGAACCGGGCTTGCCGCCTGGCATTCGGAAGAGCGGAACGCCGAGAAATCGTGCCGGCCGACCAGGCAGCCCGCGGCCGCGCGCATCGCCTCGACGTCCAGCCGGCGATGCACCCAGCCCGCGCGCCCGGCCAGCAGCGGGTGGCGCTGCGGCGCGCGATACAAGCGGTAGCGATAGCGGCGGCGCACGGCCGAGAAGCGCGCGTGGAATCCGGCCGGCGCGACGGCGCTCGCCTGGACGGCGATCGCATCGGGCAGGAACGCGTTGACGCCGCGCACCCAGGCCGTCAACGGCCGTTCGACCTCGCAATCGAAGTGCACGACCTGATGGCTCGCGTGCACGCCCGCGTCGGTGCGTCCCGCGCAGATCGTGGCGATCGGCCGCCCGGCGATCCGGGCGAGCGCGCGCTCCAGGTGATCCTGCACCGTCTGCCCGGACGGCTGCGTCTGCCAGCCGGCGAACGATCGGCCGTCATAAGCGATCACGAGCGCGTAGCGAGTCATCGAGCAGCCGCCGCCCAAACAAAAACGGGGAAGCCCAGGCCTCCCCGCCGAATGAATCCCTGGCTAGGGATCAGCTTATTTTCGAGAGCATCAATTGTGCTCTCTGTTGTTGGTCGTTGTCGCCGCCCTTGAGCACTTCCTGCAGCAGTTCGCGCGCGCCTTCGTTGTCGCCGATCTCTTCGTAGGCCGACGCCAGATCGAGCTTGGTGGCCATCTCCTGCCAGCGCGCGGCATCCGCGCTGGGCGGCGGCGTCATCGTCGACGGCTGCAGATCCAGGCCGATCGCCGACAGGTCCATCGCCGCCGGCGCCGCGGCGGGCTCGGCCTGGCGCGCCGCCTCGGCGTCGAAGTCGTCGAACGCCGGCAGGTCGATCTTCAGGTCGTCGTACAGCGTCGCCGTCTCGCCCGCGACCGGCAGCGTCGCCGTCGACGGGGCGGTCCGCGGCGGCAGATCGAGCGAGGGCAGCTCGAACCTGCCGTCGATCGCCTGCGACAGCGCCGACACCTCGCCCTGCGTCGTCGTCGCCGGAGAGGCGCTGGCTTCGTTCAGCGCGCGATCCAGATCCAGGTCGAAATCGAGCGCCGCCACGTCGTCCGGCTTCGACACATCGATCGCCGGCGTCTCGCTCGAAAACTCGAGGCCGTCGTCGGCGCGGCGCGCGTCGAGGTCGCGGGCCGCCAGGCTGGCGGCGGCGGCGGCGCTCATGCCTGCGGCGGCCGCCGCGCCCCGTGATCAGCGGCCGGCGGTTCCGCATCGACGGCGGCAAGCCCGGCATGCTCGGTCTCGAACGACGCGGCGAGCGGCGCCGGATCGACCGCCCCCGCGGCGCCCTTGCCCGCGTACAGCGGATTGTCCGGATCGAGCGACAGGCCCAGCGTGACGACCTTCGGCCATTCCTCGTTCAGCCCGCCGGTCATCTCGTGCATGTCGGCCGCGACCTGGCTGAACAGTTTCGCGTCCTTGCGGCCGGCGTAGATCTCCATCAGCTTCAGGCGGATCGCCTGGCGCTCGGGCTGCTTCTTCAGCGCCTCCTTCAGGATCTCCTCGGCCTGGGCTTCGCGGCCGTAGGCGATGTACACCTCGGCTTCGGCGATCGGGTCGACCTCGGTCGAGTGCACGTCCGACGCCGTCTCGCGGCTGGCGGTGAACAGGCTGTTGTGCGTATCGACGCTGGTCTGCCCGCCGGTCGAACCGAACAGCGAGTTGGCGGCCAGACCATCCGGCGCGATCAGGCTGTCCTCGAACTTCTCGTTCTTCTTGCGGCGACGCATCGCCACCCATGCCGAGCCGGCGATCAACGCGATGATCGCCGCCAGGCCGGGCAGCGCCAGCGGGTTGTCGGACAGCTCGTCGAACAGGCTCGGCTCGGGGGTCGGCGCGGGAGCCGAGACCGCCGGCGGCGCCGCGACCGGCTTGGGCTCGACGGCAACGGGCTTGGGCTCGACGGCGGCCGGCGACGACGCGGCGGCGGCGGCGGCAGCGGCAGCGGCGGGGGCCGGCGACGCGGCCGGCATCGCCGGCGGCTGCGCATCGGCCGACGGACCGGACGACACGGGCGCGGCGGCCGAAGACGACTGGGACGGCGTCGCCGCCGGCGAGTTCGACTGCGTCGCCGACGTCGCCGCAGCGACGGCATCGGCGGCCGCGGCCGACGGCGACAACGAGCCGGCTGCCGTCGACGGCGAGCCGGCCGCGGCAACGGCCGGGGCGGCGGCGCCGGATGCCGCCGGCGCGCCGGCCCTGGCCGCGTTGGCCGCGGCCTGCAGATCGGCCAGCTGCTTGTCTTTCAGCTCGAGCAGACGGCGCAGGTCGGCGACACTCTTCTCGAGCTCGTGCACGCGCCCTTGCGCCTCGCGGGCCGCGGCCTCGGACGCGACCTCGCGTTCGGCATCGCTCGCGGCCACCGAGTTGCCGGCGCCGGCGGCGCCGCCGCCCGACTTCGACAACTTGAGCCGATCGCTATCCAGGCCGGGCGCCGAGCGATCGGTCACGCTGCCCGACACGCTGCCGGACGCCGACTGGCCCGCGCGCTCGCCTTCGACGGCGCGCGCGGCGGCGGCCATCCGCGCCTTGTACTGGTTGAAGTTGGCCATCTGCGCGCGGATCTCGGCGCGAGCCAGCTTGTCGTCGATCGCGCTCATCGCGCCGGCGTCGGGAACGCCCAGCGTCGCGCCCGAGCGCAGTTGATGCACGCTGCCGAAGAACGCGGAGGGGTTGGCGCGATAGATGGCGATGATCGCCTGCTCCATCGTGACCTCGGACGGCTTGACCCGGGCGGCGATCGCCGCGAGCGTCTCGCCCTGGCGCACGGCGACCGTGCCGCCCGCTGCCGCGGAAGCGCCGGCGGACGGCGCGCGGGCCGCCGGTTGGGCCGGGGCCGGCCGCGCGGCAGCGTCACGGGATCGGGCGAGCGCCGGCGCACCCGGCGCCTCGCCCGAGCGTGCCCGGCCGCCGGCCCGTGCCGAGGCGGCCAGCGCCGCCGGATCGGAAGACTGCCCGGCCGACGCGACGCCATCGGCGGACGCGGCGACAGCCGGCGCAACGACGGAAGCCGCCGTATTCTGCGAGGCATCACCGCCGACCTTGATCTCCGGCGGATCCAGCAGGAACGTGTACTCGCGAACGAACTTGCCGGTCGCCCAGTTCAACTCGATCAGCAGGTCGACGAACGGTTCGTTCAACGGCTGGGCCGAGCTGATCCGGACCGCCGCGCGGCCATCGGGCCGCCGATCGATCGCCAGGCGCAGGTTCGACAGCGACGGGCTGTATTGGAGGCCGGCCTGCTTGAACGCGTCGGGCGACGCCAGCTTGACCGACAGCGACGGCGACTCGTCGCGGCCCAGCGACGTGACCTCGACCTCGGCGCGCAAGGGCTGGCCGAGCCCCGATTGCACGGTCAGACGTCCCAGGCCAGCCGCATGGACACCACCGACGGACAGGGTTGCCAGCGCCAGGGCCACCGACGAGGCCAGGCGTCGCGATTGCGGGAACGTTCTTTTCATCTTGCCTGCTTCGGGATGTGTCACGCTGTACCCTATGGGGATCCCCAGTTTCATTTTTCGAGCGTAACATCAGACACTTATCGACGCAAGCTTAGGTCGATTCGCGGTTTGCCGGTGTCGTACGACCGGCACTTTGCGACCGCTGGCCGGTCGTCAGGCCCATTGACCTGTCTCGCTCGCGCGACGTCCCGATGCGTCGGCGCGACAGTCCGGCCGGCCCGGATCACCTATCGAGCAGGATCCGCAGCATCCGCCGCAGCGGCTCGGCCGCGCCCCACAGCAACTGGTCGCCGACGGTGAACAGGCTCACGTATTCGGGGCCCATCGCCAGCTTGCGGACCCGCCCGACCGGGACCTGCAGCGTCCCGGTGACCGCGGTCGGCGTCAGGCCGCGGATCGACGACTCGCGATCGTTCGGCACCCAGCGGACCCATTCGTTGCCGCCGGCGATCAAGGCTTCGAGATCGGACAAGGGCACGTCGCGCCGCAGCTTCAGCGTCACCGCCTGGCTGTGGCAGCGCATCGCGCCGATCCGCACGCAGATGCTCTCGACCGGGATGTGACCGGGGCCGCCGGCCGGCAGGCCCAGGATCTTGTTCAGCTCGGCGTCGCCCTTCCATTCCTCGCGCGACATGCCGTTGCCCAGATCCTTGTCGATCCACGGGATCAGGCTGCCGGCGAGCGGCACGCCGAAGTGCTCGACCGGAAACGCCTCGGCGCGCATCGTCGCGGCGACGCGGCTGTCGATGTCCAGGATCGCCGACGCCGGGTCGGCGAGCAGATCGGCGACGGACGCGTGCAGGCGGCCCATCTGCGACAGCAGCTCGCGCATGTGCTGCGCGCCGCCGCCCGAGGCGGCCTGGTACGTCATCGCCGTCGCCCATTCGACGAGGCCCTCGCGCAGCAGGCCGGCGAGCCCCATCATCATCAGGCTGACCGTGCAGTTGCCGCCGATGTAGTCGAGCCCGCCGCCGCGCAGCGATTCGCGGATCAGCGCCTCGTTCAGCGGGTCGAGCACGATGACGGCGTGGTCCTTCATCCGCAGCGTCGAGGCCGCGTCGATCCAGTAGCCTTTCCAGCCGGCGGCCCGCAGCTTGCCGAAGATCTCGGTCGTGTAGTCGCCGCCCTGGCAGGTCACGATCGCGTCCATGCGCTTGAGCGCGTCGATCGACATCGCGTCCTGCAGCCTGTCGCCGCCCATCGGCGCGTCGCCGCCGACGGCCGAGGTGCTGAAGAACACCGGATCGATCAGCGAGAAATCGTTCTCCTCGCGCATCCGCGACATCAGCACCGAGCCGACCATGCCGCGCCAACCCACCATTCCGACTTTCATCATGATTTCGCTTTCCTTCGCGAACCGCTTCGCGATTCTTTCATCAAACCAGCGCGGCGATGACCGCGTCGGCCATCTCGCGCGTACCGACCGTCCGGGCGCCCGCTTCGGCGATGTCCGCGGTCCGGTAACCCTGGGCGAGAACCTTGCGGACCGCCGTCTCGAGGCGTCGAGCCGCCTCGTCCTGGTCCAGCGAATGGCGCAGCAGCATCGCCGCCGACAGGATCGTCGCCAGCGGATTGGCCAGGTCGCGCCCGGCGATGTCGGGGGCCGAACCGTGGATCGGCTCGTACATGCCGAAATTGCTGGCGTTCAGCGACGCCGACGGCAGCATGCCGATCGAGCCGGTCAGCATCGAGGCTTCGTCCGACAGGATATCGCCGAACATGTTGCCGGTCACGATCACGTCGAACTGCTTGGGATTGCGGATCAACTGCATCGCCGCGTTGTCGACGTACATGTGCGACAGCTCGACGTCGGCGTATTCGCGGTGCACGTCGGTGACGACGTCGCGCCAGAACTGCGTGGTCTCGAGCACGTTGGCCTTGTCGACCGAGCAGACGCGGCGCTGGCGCTTGCGCGCCGCCTGGAACGCGCTGTGCGCGATGCGGCGGATCTCGCTCTCGGTATAGCGCATCGTGTCGAAGCCCTCGCGCTCGCCCGATTCGGTCGTGCGCACGCCGCGCGGCTGGCCGAAATAGATGTCGCCGGTCAGCTCGCGCAGGATCAGCAGGTCCAGCCCCGCGACCACGTCGGGCCGCAGCGTCGACGCGTGCGCCAGCTCCGGATAGACGACGGCCGGGCGCAGGTTCGCGAACAGGTCGAAATGCTTGCGCAGCCGCAGCAGGCCTTGCTCGGGACGCTGCGGGCGCGGCAGCGCGTCGTACTGCGGCCCGCCGACCGAGCCGAACAGGATCGCGTCGGCCTGCTCGCACAGCGCGAGCGTGGCGGCCGGCAGCGGATCGCCGCTGGCGTCATAGCCGGCGCCGCCGACCGGCGCCGATTCGAACTCGAGCTTCAGTCCGTCACGGACCAGCACGTCGAGCACGCGCAGCGTCTGCGCGGTGATTTCGGGTCCGATGCCGTCACCCGGCAGCACAGCGATTTTCATCCAGTTTCACCTTGTCGAGGAAGCGCGGCGGCCGACGGCCCCGGGGGGCGCGATCGGCCGCGAATTCAGGAGGAGCGGCGTGTCGTTCAGGACGGCAGCGTGTTGGCGAGCCAGGGCTGCTCGCGCAGCCGGCGCGCCTCGAACTCGCGGATCTGGTCGGCGTGCTGCAGCGTCAGGCCGATCTCGTCCAGGCCGTTGAGCAGGCAGTGCTTGCGGAACGGATCGATGTCGAACGGAAAGACCATCGAGCCGTTCGTCGTCAAGACCGTCTGCGCGCTCAGGTCGACGATCAGCTCGAAGCCAAGGAAGGACACCGTCTCCTGGAACAGGCGGTCGACGTCGGTTTCGCCGAGCACGATCGGCAGCAGGCCGTTCTTGAAGCAGTTGTTGAAGAAGATGTCGGCGAACGACGGCGCGATCACGACCCGAAAGCCGTACTGGTCCAGCGCCCAGGGCGCGTGCTCGCGCGACGATCCGCAACCGAAGTTCTTGCGCGCCAGCAGGATCGAGCCGCCCTGGTAGCGCGGCTGGTTCAGCACGAAATCGGGGTTCAGCGGCCGCTTGCCGTTGTCCATCCCGGGTTCGCCGTGGTCCAGGTAGCGCCACTCGTCGAACAGGTTCGGCCCGAAGCCGGTCCGCTTGATCGACTTCAGGAACTGCTTCGGAATGATCGCGTCGGTGTCGACATTGGCGCGGTCCAGCGGCACGACGATGCCGCGATGGACGGTGAGGCTTTGCATCGGATTCTCCTGTCCTGTCGCGCGCGCTCAGAGGCGGCGGATGTCGACGAAATGGCCGTTGATCGCCGCGGCGGCGGCCATCGCCGGGCTGACCAGGTGCGTGCGTCCGCCCGCGCCCTGC
>JASGFT010000151.1:0-12164 GCA_047605425.1 Burkholderiaceae bacterium
CGCTCGATGTCCGCCACGAACGCTTCGGTCTTGGGCGCCACCCCGGCAGTCGAGGCGAAGCGTTGACCCAGGTGACCTCGCAGGTACCACACCACGCCGCCGATGCGCTGCAACTGCGGCACGTACACGTTCAGGTACATCCGGTCGATGCACTCGCTCTGCAGTACGACATGCTCGCGCAAGACTTCGCTGACATTGTGTGGTAGCTTCATCATCGGCTCCGGTCGTCCACGGCGGTCTTCGGACCCCCATCGAGCTTCGAGCTCCAAATATCTCTGGGCTTGGCCCAGAAGGCTCGGCCGGAGCCACCTTACACCCAGGCACTACCCTGCGAAAATCCCCTCATATCACTTGTCGGTCTGAGGCGCAGCCTCGTTAGTGCTCCGAGTCAATCTCTTCGAGCCTAGTGTCGTGAATCAGAAGTTCGCCGAAGATCAGAAGTTCGCCGAAGAAATCCGCCGAGAATCGGCGCCATGCCGCGTTGCAAATCCTCGCGATACCTCGGTATCGCTGCGGTTTGCGCCTTGCCTGGCTCCGATTTCGACAGATTTCTTTCTTCGACGACTTCTGATTCACGACACTAGCGCACGCGCGGCGTCGGCTTGACCGTCAAATACATCGTCTGCGGCGACACCGGCCCGCGCAGCAGCTTGACGACGCAGTCCCTGCCGATCCGGCTCGCGTCGAGCGCCTGGTGCAGTCGATCGACCGAATCGATCATCACGCCATCGAGGCCGATGATCACGTCACCCTCGCGCAGGCCGGCCAGCGCCGCCGGGCTGCCACGCTCGACCGACGAGACGCGCACGGCGCCGCGCTGCTCGCCCAGGCCGAACGACAGCACGAGCCGGCGGCTCAGCGGCATCGTCGTGCCGCCGACGCCCAGATGAGCGCGCCGCACCTCGCCGTGCGCCAGAAGCTGGGGAATCACCCAGGCCGCGATGTCGATCGCCACCGCGAAGCAGATCGCCTGCGCGCCGCGGATCAGCGCGGTGTTGACGCCGATGACCTCGCCCCGGCTGTTCAGCAGCGGTCCGCCGGAGTTGCCCGGGTTCAAGGCCGCGTCGGTCTGGATCACGTCCGGGATCAGCCGGCCGGTGCTGGCGCGCATGCTGCGGCCCAGCGCGCTGACGATGCCGGCCGTCACCGTCTGCTCGAACCCCAGGGGATTGCCGATCGCGATCGCGATCTCGCCGGGCCGCAGCGTCGACGATCGGCCCAGCGGCGCGGTCGCCGTCAGGTGCCGGGTGCTGCCGTCGACCTGCAGCACCGCCAGGTCGGTATCCGGATCGTCGCCGACCCAGTGCGCGTTCGCGACGTGGCCGTCGCTGAACGACACCTTGTACGAGGCGGCCGGGCGCTTGCCGGTATCGCGCTGTCCCGCGCGCACGACGTGCGAGTTCGTCAGCAGATAGCCGTCGGGCGTGAACACGAAACCCGAGCCGCCGCCGCCCTGCTCGGGCGCGGCATCGAATCGCACGCGCACGGCGGCGACGCTCGGACCCACCGCTTCGACGACGCCGCTGACCGCCGCCGAATAGGCATCGAGCAGGAACGCGTCGTTGGCGCCCATGATCGCAACTCCCAAAGTCTGGTCGCGAACTTGCGGTTCCCGACTCTGGAAGATGGCGTGCGAATCCCCGAAAAACAAGCAAGGCTCGCGCACGGCGATCCGCACGCCGCATCGGGCGGAGCGATCGCTGCCTGCTCGACGGTGGTTGCTATGCTTGCGGGCGGCCGGGATGCGACCCGCCGACCGATACGCACGAGACCGTACCCTTCCCGCCGGAGCCCGACGATGAGCACGAACGATGTCACGATCTACCACAACCCGCGCTGCAGCACGTCGCGCAACGCGCTGGCGCTGCTGCGCGAACGCGGCATCGAGCCCACCGTCATCGACTACCTGAAGACGCCGCCGACGCGCGCGACGCTGAAGTCGCTGATCGGCCGGATGGGTGTGCCGGTTCGCGAGGTCGTGCGCAGCAAGGAGGCGCTGTTCCAGGAACTCGGGCTCGACGACGCGGCCGTCACCGACGCGCAGCTTCTCGACGCGATGGCCGCGCATCCGATCTTGATCAACCGGCCGATCGTCGTCACACCGAAGGGTGCGCGGCTGGGGCGGCCGATCGAGAAGATTCTGGAAGTGCTGTAGCGGGGCGACGCATGGCCCGGCTATGGCGCCGTCGGGCGCGGGCCGGAACGGAGTGCCGGCTCGCGATGGTGGTCGCAGGGGCCGCGAGCCGGCTCCGGGGTCGACGGCATGCCGTCGCGACGCGCCGACGCCTGTCGGCCACCGCGGCGATTGGCTATGCTTGCGAACCGGGCTTCGCGTCGACGCCGATCGCGCGGCGGTCCGCTCTAGCCGCAGCTTCCGGCCGGCGGCGCGACCCGCGCCCGGCCTTCACGACGAGGAGACGACCTTGACCCAGCCCTTGCAGCCCCTGCCGCCCGTCCGTCGCATCGTCACCGCCATCGACGCCGACGGCCGCTCGTACATCGCCGAGGACGGCGAATCGCCGGCCACGCTGACGGTTCCCGACCGGCCCGCGTATCGCAACGCCAACCTGTGGCGCACGGTCGGCAACCGGCCATCGGTCGACGCGCCGGACACGATCACCGAACACCGCGGCGTGCTGCCGCCGTCCGGCGGCACCGTGCTGCGCGTCATCGACATTCCGCCGGAGGCCGCCGACCCCGAAGAACGCAAGCGCCAGGCCGCCGCGATATTCGCCGCGATGTTCGCGGACGCCACGCACCGGCCCGGCCATGACCAGCCGGCCGGCATGCACGAAACCGCCACCATCGATTACGCGATCCTGCTGCAGGGCGAACTGGTCGCCGTCATGGACAAGGAGGAGACCGTGATGCGCGCCGGCGACATCCTGATCCAGCGCGGCACCAACCACGCGTGGTCTAATCGCTCGTCGCAGGTCGCGCGGATCGCGTTCATCCTGATCGACGCGCGGATGCCGGAGTAGGCTTTCCATGTTCCTCGTCTGCGGTGAAGCCCTGATGGACGTCTACGTCCGCGAGAGCACGGTGACCGGCCTGCTGCTCGATGCGCGCGTCGGCGGTTCGCCGTTCAACGTCGCCGTCGGGCTCGCGCGCCTGGGGCAACCGGTCCGGCTGCTGTCGGGGCTGTCGCGCGATGCCGCCGGCCGGCGGCTGATGCAGGCATTGGCGGACGAGCGGGTGGACACCAGCCTCGTGGTGCGCACGGCGGCGCCGACCACGCTGGGCGTGGTCAGCGTCGACGCCGACGGCGTGCCCAGCTACGCGTTCCACAACCGCGGCACCGCGGATCTGGCCCTGTCGCTGGAGACCGTGCCGCCGATCCCGGCCGACGTCCGCGCCTTGCAGTTCGGCTCGTACGCGATGGTCATCGAGCCGACCGGCTCGACCCTGCAGGCGCTGGCCGCGCGGCAGCGCGAACACCGGCTGCTGGCCTTCGATCCGAACGTCCGGCTCAACGTCGAGCCCGACATCGGACGCTGGCGCGAGGTCGTCGATCGGATGGTCCGCCTCGCTCATCTGGTCAAGGTCAGCGACGAGGATCTGCGCCTGCTCGATCCCGGCCGCTCGCCCGACGAAATGGCCCGGGCATGGTTGGCGCTCGGGCCCGAGATCGTCGTCGTGACCCGCGGGGAGACCGGCAGCGAGGCCTGGACCCGCCGGACCCACGTCACGGTGCCGTCGCAGCCGGTCGACGTCGTCGACACCGTCGGGGCCGGCGACACCTTCCAGGCCGCGCTGCTGACCTGGCTCGCCGAACACGATGCGCTGAGCGCGCAGGGCCTCGCTTCGCTGGGCGACGACGAGATCGCGGCGATGCTGCGCTTCGGCGCCCGCGCGGCTTCGATCACCTGTTCGCGCCTGGGCGCGAACCTGCCGCGACGGCACGAATTGATGGAGGAGCAGCGATGAGCACCAGCGTGCTGGACCCGGCACGGAACGAAGCGCGCCGGCAGACCGACCGTCCCGCCCTCGTATACCCCGGAATGGGACTGCTGTTCCTGTCGCTGATCGGCTGCTTCACGGCCTGGGGCATCGCCGCCGACCTGACGACGCCGATGGTCGCCGGGTTCCAGCGGATCTTCCGGATGAGCACCTTCCAGGCCTCGCTGGTCCAGCTCGCTTATTTCGGCGCTTATTTCCTGCTTGCGCTGCCGGCCGCCTTCATCAACGAACGCTTCGGCTACAAGGCCGGGCTGCTGACCGGCCTGGGGCTGGCCGCCCTAGGCTCGTTCGCGTTCTATCCGGCCAGCAAGCTGATGACCTACGAGGCCTTCCTGGTCGCGCTGTTCATGATCGCCGCCGGCTGCTCGATCCTAGAGACCTCGGCCAATCCGTACGTGATCTCGCTGGGGCCCGAAGAGACCGCGATGCGACGGCTCAATTTCGCGCAGGCCTTCAATCCGCTGGGCACCAACATCGGCGTGCTGCTGGCCGCGGTGTTCATCCTGCCCAAGCTGCAGGATCCGGTGAACATGGCCTCGCTGTCGCCCGCCGAGCTGCAGGTGATCCGCGCCGGCGAGCTCGGCGCGGTGATGGGCCCTTATCTGGGCCTCGGTATGCTGTTGCTGGCCATCTGGATCGCCGTGGCCAGCCAGCGCGCGCCGGCGATCGCCGACGAGTTCCCCGACAGCGGCGACGCGCACTGGCGCCAGATCTTCGGTTCGCTGTGGCGAAACCGCCGCTATCGTTTCGGCGTCGTCGCGCAGTTCTTCAACGTCGCCGGCCAGGTCTGCGCGTGGACCTTCATCATCCAGTACGTGCAGCAGGCCACCGGCGGCAGCCTGACGCTCGGCGGCGTGATGCTGCAGATCAGCCTCATCGTGTTCCTGGTCTCGCGCTTCGTGATGACCTGGGTCATCGGCCGGGTCCGGGCGACGAAGGCGCTGGCCGCGCTGGCGGTGCTCGCGGTCGTCCTGTGCGGGGTCGCGATCGTGTCGCCCAACGCGATCGGCGTCGCCGCCGTCGTCGCGATCTCGTTCTGCCTGTCGCTGATGTTCCCGACCATCTACGGCGTGGCGCTGCAGGGCCTGGGACCGGCCACCAAGTTCGGCGCGGCCGGGCTGGTGATGGCGATCGTCGGCGGCGCGATCCTGCCGCTGCTGCAAGGGCTGGTCCTCGATCACAGCAGTCCGGCCGTCTCGTTCATCGTGCCGGCGTTCTGCTTCGTCGTCGTCGCCGCTTATGCGTTCTTCGACCTGAAGGCCGCGCCCGAAACCGGCATCGCCGGGGGCCGGCGATGATCGCGGCCGCCTTGCGTTCCGCTACTCGCCGCGCCACCCGCGCTGCCTGCGCTGCCTGCGCTGCCTGCGTCGTCCGTGTCGTCCGTGTCGTCCGTGTCGTCCGCGCGGCCGTCGCGCGCTTCGCCACCCGGCGGATCGCCCGCGTGGCCGCCGGCCTGATGCTGGCCGCGTCCCTGGCCGCCTGCCAGCGCGAGTCGCCGCCGCCGGCCGCCGGCGCCGATCGACGCGTCGAGATCCTGTCGTGGTGGACGACGGGCTCGGAAAGCGCGGCGCTGCGCGTCTTTCAGGACGCGTTTCTCGCCGCGCATCCCGGCGTCTCGCTGGTCGACGGCGCCGTCCAGGGCGGCGCCGGAAGCAAGGTGCAGCGCGTGCTGGCCGAGCGGCTCGCCGCGGGCCGGCCGCCCGACGTCTGGCAGACCTTCGCCGGCGCGTCGATCCAGGCCTGGGTCGACGCGGGCCGCGTGGACGAGATCGACGCGGTGTTTGGCGACACGGGCCTGGCCGATGCGCTGCCGCCGCCGGTCCTGTCGGCGGTCAGCGCCGGTGCGCATCGCTACGGCCTACCCACCGGTGCGCATCGCGGCAACGTGCTGTTCTTCAACACCGCGGTGCTCGACAAGGCCGGCATCGAGACGCCCGGGCCCGACTACTCGATCGAGCGCCTGCGCAATGACCTCGCCCGCGTCGCCGCGAGCGGCGTCGCGCCGCTGTGCCTGGGCGGACGCGATCCGTTCACCCGTGTCGAGCTGTTCGAGAGCGTGCTGCTCGGCACCGTCGGCGCCGACGGCTGGGACCGGATCGCCGGCGACCGCTTCGACTGGGACGGACCCGAGCTGCGCACGGCCGCGCAGCGCTTCGGCGAGTTGCTCGACCGCGCCGATCCGCAGGCCGACGAGCAGTCGTGGGACGAAGCGACGCGGCGCCTGGTGGCGGGGCGCTGCGCGTTCCTGGCTTTCAACGACTCCGCGCTCGGCGAGATGCTTCGCGCTGCCAACGGCCAGCCGCTGCCGATCGGCCAGACCGTCTTCCCGGGCACGCGGCCGTCGTTCCTCGCGGTGGTCGACACCTTCGTCGTCGCCCGTCGGTCGGCGGATCACGCGCTGGCGACCGGGTTGCTGCGCGTGATGGCCGATCCGCGCGCGAATCTCGCGTTCAACCGGATCAAGGGTTCGGTTCCGCTGCGCCGGGACATCGCGGTCGATGAGCTGAGCCCTTACCAGCAGCAGGCGGCGCGCGATCTGCGCGAGGGCAGGCTGCTGCTGTCGCTGACGCACGGCGAACTGTTCGGCCCCCGGCTGCAGCAGGGCCTGTACGAAGCGGTGCAACGCTTCTCGAGCAGCCGCGACCCGGCGGTCTTCGGCGAGTCGCTGCGGCGCGCCGTCGCCGGCGGCACGGCCATCGCGCCGTAAGCCCGGTTTCCAAATAAATGGCGGGGCCGGCTTGTCCGGCCCCGAAACATGTTGCAGAACGTAAATCCGTTCCTACTTTTGCCCGAAACAGGGTTCTTCAATCGCGGCATGGCACGGGCGCGGCAGGGGGCCGGAAGGCAATATTTCCGGCAACGATGCGATGGCGGCTCCGGAACAGCACGGGACAAGGAAACGCGGATGCACGCCATGGTTCTCAACGCGATCGGCACGCCGCTGGTCTGGACCGAGCTGCCCGACCGCCAGCCCGGCCCCGGCGAGATTTGCGTCAGGGTCGCCGCCTGCGGCGTCTGCCGCACCGACCTGCATGTGGTGGACGGCGAACTGCCGGACCCGAAAGTGCCGATCGTTCCCGGCCACGAGATCGTCGGGCGCGTGGACGCGCTGGGCGCGGGCGTCGAGGGGCTGCAAATCGGCGAGCGCGTCGGCGTGCCATGGCTCGGCCATACCTGCGGCGTCTGCCCCTATTGCCGCAGCGCACAGGAAAACCTCTGCGACGCGCCGCAGTTCACCGGCTACAGCCGCGACGGCGGCTATGCCACCGCCGTCATCGCCGATGCGCGCTTTGCCTTCCCGCTCGGTGAGGACGGCGACGATGTCGCCATGGCTCCGCTGCTCTGTGCCGGCCTGATCGGCTGGCGCTCGCTGGTCATCGCGGGCGAGGGAAAGCGGCTCGGCCTCTACGGTTTCGGCGCGGCCGCCCATATCATCGCGCAGGTGGCGCGCTGGCAGGGCCGTTCCGTCTATGCCTTCACCCGCACGGGCGACGCGGCCACGCAGGCCTTCGCGCGCGATCTGGGCGCCGTCTGGGCCGGCGGCTCGGACGACATGCCGCCCGAACCGCTCGACGCCGCCATCATCTTCGCGCCGGTCGGCAGCCTCGTTCCGGCGGCGCTGAAGGCGGTGCGCAAGGGCGGGCGTGTGGTCTGCGCCGGCATCCACATGAGCGACATACCGGCCATGCCCTATGCGCTGCTCTGGGAAGAGCGGCAGCTCGTCTCCGTCGCCAATCTTACCCGGCGTGACGGCATCGACTTTCTCGGCCTCGCGCCGAAGGTCGGCATCGTCACGCAAACCACGCCCTATCCCCTGCGTGAAGCCAACCGCGCGCTGGACGACCTGCGCGCCGGCCGCTTCGAGGGCGCGGCGGTGCTCGTGCCGTGAACCATCCCGTCAACAAGGAGTGCGAAATGTCCGCCGTGAACCTGAAAGCCCTGCTTCTCCTGTCCGTCGCCGCCTGCGTCGGGCCGCTGGCGGCGCAGCCCGCTGCCGCCGCAGCGGCGGCAAAGGCCGCGATCACCAGAAAGGTGTTCGAGGTGCCGCTTCCCGAGGGCGGCGAGCAGCGCATTCTTCTCATTTCGCCGGAGCATCCCAAGGCCGCCATGCTCATGCTGCCGGGCGGCGCCGGCATTCTCGGCCTCACCCGCGACGGCGGCATCCGCCACCGCGACAATTTCGTGGTGCGCACGCGCGCATTGTGGACGGCGCGGGGCTATGCCGTGCTGATCCCCGACACGATCCATCGCTCCAACCTGCGCGGCGAGCGCAGCACGCCCCGCTACGGCAAGCTGGTCGAACGGCTGATCGGGATCGCGCATGAGAGGACGAAAGCGCCGGTGTTCGTGCTCGGCACCAGTCAGGGCACGATCGCGGCGGTGAACGGTGCAGCCCATGCCAGACCCGGCAGCGTGGCCGGCGTGATCCTGACCGAGCCCGTCGCGGTGAAGGGCGGCAGCCACGAGACCGTCTTCGATGCGGGCCCGGCCAATGTGCATGCGCCGGTTCTGGTGGTGACCAATCGCGACGACCGCTGCGCCGTCGCCGCGCCCGCCATGGCGCCGAAGGTCGCCGCCGCCATGACCGGCAGCAAGGACGTGAAAACGGAGACGGTTTCTGGCGGAACCTCCCGTTCGTGGACCGATTGCGGTTCGCTGTCGCCGCACGGCTATTACGGCATCGAGGAGCAGGTGGTCGGCCGCATCAGCGGCTGGATGGACAAGCATTTGTGATCGGGCATCCGTGATCCGGCGACGGCATTGATAAGCCGTCCGCCGGGTTCTATACCGGTCAGGTCAGGCGACGATTCCGGAAGGCAGGTAGGGACACACTGCCGGAATCGCCGTTTTTGCCATGCGTAAAACGAACCTCGATCGGAAATCATCGTGTCCAGCCAAGCCCCCTCCAGCCAAACTTCCGGCCTCGCAAGCTTCGCCCATATCCGTCTCCGGCGCGGCGAGCATTACCTGCCACCCATCATCGACCGGCTCAACTCCTACGAAACCCGCTATCGGCAGGATGGAAGCCGGCATTTCTTCGGCTTTCCCTTCGGTAATATCGCCATCGAAACCAGCGACAGCGGCTATGACGTGGCCCTTCGCGCCGCGGAAGAGGTCGGCCTGCACCGGCTGAAGGATCTCGCCGCCGTCGCCATCAAGCTCTACACCAAGGAAGAGGCGCCGGAGATCGTCTGGCAGGGCGACAGGGCTGGCGAACAGGCCCTGCCGCAGTTCCGCCTGATGCGCGTCGTCTCCACCCGCCCGGTGACGCCGCATATGCAGCGCGTGCGGCTTGCGGGCGACGATCTCGGCCGTTTCGCGCTGTTCGGCGCCCTGCATGTCAGGCTGCTGTTTCCGACCGATGCGGTGCCGCAGCCGGTCTGGCCGGTCATGGGCCTGAACGGCCTGCCCTTCTGGCCCGACGAGGCGCGCAAGCCCGCCTCGCGCGCCTTCACGATCCGCAATCTCGACGTGGCCGAAGGCTGGCTGGAGATCGACTTCTACCTGCACGCGACCGAAGGGCTGGCCTGCCGCTGGGCGAGAGAGGCGCAGGCCGGCGACGAAATCGGGCTGACTGGGCCGGTGGGGCGGCCCCTGCGCCGCGTGCATCGCTATATCATCGGCAGCGACCCGACCGGGCTGCCGGCGGTCGGGCGCATTCTGGAGCAACTGGCGCCCGACGCGGCCGGCCATGTGCTGATCGCCGTGGACAGCGCCGACGACATGCAGCCGCTTGCTCATCCGGAGGGTGTGACGGTGGAGTGGATCGTCGAGGCGGATGCGCAGCGCGCGGCGCGGGTGCTGACCGAACGGCTTTGCGCCATGGACTGGCCGGAAGGCGAAACCGCCTTCGGCTGGTTTGCGGGCGAGGCCGATCAGGCGAAAATCGTCCGCGCGCACTGGCGCGGCACGCTTGGCGCAACCGCGACCAGACCCTTGTCGCCGGTTACTGGCAGAAGGACGCCACCGGCTTCATGGCCGGGTGAGGCTACTCCGTATGGCCGAGCCGCGTGGACAGGTCCCGCGCGGCGTTGCGCACGGTCTCGCCCAGACCGGCGACGACATCGGCGCTCGCCTCGCTCTGGATGAGGCTGGTGGCGATGCCCGCCACCGCCTTGCCGGAATGGTCGCGCACCGCGGCACCGATGCAGATCATCCCCTCGCGAATCTGGCCGTCGTCGACCGAGAAGCCCCTTGCGCGGATCACCGCCAGCTCCTGCCGCAACCGGCCGAGATCGCGCACGCTCAGCGGCGTCATCGGGGCCGGAAACTCCGCCTCGAACAGCCGCAGCAATTCCTCGTCGGGAAGTTCGGACAGCAGCATCTTGCCGGTGGCGGTGAAGGGCGCGGGCAGGCGCATGCCGATGCGGAAACTGTGCCCCAGAGGCTGGCCGGAGTAGCGGCAGCCGATATAGACGACCTCGCCGCGCTCCAGCACGGTGAGCGTCATCGTGTAGCGCGCCAGCGCCGTGTCATGCGCGAAATAATCCCGGAATATCGACACGATATCCATTTCCGACAGGAAACTGTGGGCCCAGCGCATCGGATGCGGGCCGGGGCGGAAGGAGCCGTCCGGGTTGCGCGCCAGAAGGTTCAGCTCCATCATGACGTTGAGCAGCCCGTGCGCGGTGCTCTTGGGCAGCGACAGCGCGCGGGTGATCTCAGCCGCGGTGAGCGGCATGGCGGAACCGGCCACCAGATCGAGAATGAGCACCGAGCGCCGCAGCGCCGGAACCGTATCGGCGGAAGCGGCCAGTTGCCCGCCCCCGGCGCTGTCGGAAATCTGGTTTGCCGCCCGATACGCCATGGCGCCATGGTTCCTTATCATGACAATGGTTCAATTGACTGAACCTAGTCGGCGGCAGATCGACGGTCAACCGGAAACAGGAAACCGGTCGCAGGCGGCACCCGCGACCGGCTCCCTGTGATGCGCGGTCCTGTCAGGCGGAGACGACTTCCAGCGGCCCGTGGTCGTCGCAATGGTTACCATGCTGGTGATGCAGACGGCCATTGACGAGATAATCGACATGGTCGCCGTGCGGCACCGCCTCGTGCCCGCAGCCGGGACCGTGGACATGGCCGGCCTCGTGGCCGACGTGGTCCTTTATCGGATGACAGCCGTCGGGATTGGCGGCGCTGACCTCGATCACATGCTCCTCCACATGGTTGCCGTGCGGGTGATGAAGATGCCCGTCATGGAGATAATCGACATGGTCGCCGTGCTTTACCGCGACATGGCCGCAATGGGGACCATGCTGATGGTCGTGGTTGTCGTGATGGGGCAGGTTACACTTGGTCATCGCTCTATCCTTTTCAAATTCAAAGCGGGTCAATCGTGGTCGTGCGAATGCTCGCCGGCATGATCCATGGCATTGGCGATCAGCGCCAGAACGTGATGGTCGGCGATGGAATAGATGGCGTTCTGGCCTTCCTTCCGCCGCTTCACCAGCCGCGCGTTCAGCAACACCTTCAGGCGCGCCGACACGGTGCCGATCTTCTCGCCCTCCGCCTGCGACAGTTCTCCCACGCTCAGTTCCTTCCGGCTGAGAAGGATCAGCGTGTTGAGCCGCAGAGGGTCCGACAGCGCCTTGAAGATCAGGGCTGCCTCATCCAGCCGGGGGGCGATGGTCAAGTCAGCATTCCATAATTCTATTGATCTATAGAATATAATAATGAACGAACCGCCGGCCGTCAAGCGGGATTACGGCAGGACGGGAAAAAGTATCAGTGTCTGAATCGAAAAGCGGCAGGCCGAGGCGAAAATGGTGTTTTTCGAGCACCGGAGCGCAGCGTACTTTTGGGTACGTGAGCACCGGCGCGCAGAAAAGCGCCATTTGCAGCCCGGCATGGCGGCTTTTGGAACAGACACTCAGCCGGAGACGATGCTCAGCGCGAAGCCGTCCCAGCCCTTGGAGCCGACCGTCTGTACCGCCGTGGTGTCGAGGCGGGGATCGGCGGCGACCAGATCGAGATAGCGCCGCACGCCCTCCGCATCGGTATCGTCCGGAGAGGCATCGATCACCCGGCCCTTGCGCACCACATTGTCGGCGATGATGACGGTGCCCGGCCGCGACAGTTGCAGCGCAAGCCTGAGATAGTTCGGATTGTTTTCCTTGTCGGCGTCGATGAACACGAAATCGAAGGGCGCGGTCTTTTCCGCGATCAGCCGTTCGAGGCTTTCCACCGCCGCGCCTTCCACCACC
>JASGFT010000152.1:0-12138 GCA_047605425.1 Burkholderiaceae bacterium
CCTCTACGACAGCAATGATCCGGCCGCCGCGCGGCCCGCGCCCCGCCACCTGCTGCGGGGCGTGCCGGCGCTGGCGCCCGACGACGACGTCTTCACCAACCACCTGCACCTGGACGATCTGGCCGGGCTGTGCGTGCAGGCGCTGTGGCGCGGCCGGGCCAATCGCCTGTATCACGCGGTCGACGACAGCGAAATGAAGATGGGCGACTATTTCGACCGCGTCGCCGACGCGCTGGGGCTGCCCCGGCCGCCGCGCTGGCCGCGCGCGCGCCTGGCCGACGCGCTGAGTCCGGCCCAGCTATCGTTCATGCGCGAGAGCCGCCGGCTGTCGAATCGACGCGCGACCGCCGAGCTGAGGTATCGTCTGCGCTTCGCGACCGTCGACGAGACGCTGCGCCAACTGCCGCCTTCCCAGCCGCGATGACCCTCTACGACAGCAATGATCCGGCCGCCGCGCGGCCCGCGCCCCGCCACCTGCTGGTGGTCGACGACGACATGCGGCTGACCTCGCTGGCGGCCGACTTCCTGGGCCGGCACGGGTTCACGATCGAGATCGCGTCCAGCGGCGAGCTGGCCTGGGCCGCGATCGAACGCACGACCTTCGACCTGATCACGCTGGATCTGATGCTGCCCGGCATCGACGGGCTCGAGCTGTGCCGGCGGCTGCGCGCGCGCCACGACGCGCGCCGCTCGACGCCGGTGCTGATGCTGACCGCGCGAGCCGAGACGATCGACCGGATCGTCGGCCTGGAGATGGGTGCCGACGACTACCTGCCCAAGCCGTTCGAGCCGCGAGAGCTGCTGGCGCGGATCCATGCGCTGCTGCGCCGCCCGCCGCTGCAGGCCGGCTCCTCGACCGAGATCAAGGAGTTCGGCCGGCTGCGGATCGATCCCGAGACCCGCGAGGTGTCGATCGGCGGCGAGGTCCGGCACCTGACCGCCCACCAGTTCTCGGTGCTGTACGCACTGGCCGAACGAGCCGGCCGGGTCGTCTCGCGCGAGCAACTGGCCGACCTGCTGAACCAGCCCGAAGGCGGCGCGACCGGCCGCGCGATCGACATCCACGTCGCGCGCATCCGCGCCGCGATCGAGGACGATCCGCGCGCGCCGAAACGGATCCAGACGGTGCGCGGCGTCGGCTACCTGTTCGCGCGGCAGCAGGACTGATGGCGTCGAGCCTGGCCAGGCGCCTGTGGGCCGGCGCCGCGATCACCGCCGCGCTGGTGCTGGGCGCCTCGCTGGCGATCCTGCAGTTCGTGCCCAGATCGTGGTTCGAAGCCGATGGCGGGCCGCCACCGCGCAGCCAGCCGGGCGGCCCGCCCGCGTACGGCGAACCGAATGCCGGGCCGCCGCCCGGCCCCGGCCCGGGCCCCGGCCACGGAGCCGACGACGGGGCCGAGCCCCCGGGCCGCGCGCCGAACGGCCGCCGCCGGGCCCGCGCCCGCCGCCGACGCAGGCGCAGCGCCGGCGCAACCTGATCGAGAACCTGATCATCACGGCCCTGGTCACGATCGGCGTGACGGCCTTCGCGCACCGGATGCTGCGCCGTACGCGTACGCGGCTGGCGCGCGTGCAGGCTGACCTCAAGCGCATCGTCGACGGCCACCACGCGCTGAGGACCGTCGTCGACGGCGACGACGAGATCGCCGCGCTGGCGGCCGACGTCAATCGCGGCGCCGAGCACTTCGGCCGCCTCGGCGAAGGCCTGCAAGGCCTGCTGGCCAACGCCTCGCACGAATTGCGCTCGCCGCTGACGCGCACCCGCCTCGCGCTGGAGCTGCTCGGCGACCAGTACGAGGGCCTGGACGCGAATCCCCGGTTCCGCGAGGTCCGCCGCAACATCGCCGAGATCGAGCAGTTGATCGACGAGATCCTGACGGCCAGCACGCTGGACAGCTCGCCGTCGATCCAGATTCCCGAGGAGCCGGCGAACCTCGACGCGATCTGCGAGCAGGAGGCCGCGCGCGTCGGCGCCCGCTTCGTCGTCGACCGGGCGCCGATGCGCGCGTCCGTCGACCCGGTGCTGTTCCGCCGGCTGCTGCGCAACCTGCTCGAGAACGCCGACAAGTACGGCGACGGCCAGCCGATCGACGTCACGCTCGAGACCGACGGCGCCGACGACCTGGTGCTCAAGGTCAGCGACCGGGGAATCGGCGTACCCGAGAGCGAGCGCGAGCGGATCTTCGAGCCGTTCTACCGGCGCCGGGGCGCCAGCGAGAGCCGGGGCGGCGTCGGCCTGGGGCTCGCGCTCGTGCGCCAGATCGCGGCGCTGCACGGCGGCCGCGTCTGGTGCGACGCCAACGCGCCGCACGGCTCGGTGTTCATCTGCCGGCTGCCGCGAGCGGGACCGAACCCGTCATAGGCTCCAGCCCCGGCGCCCGGGCGCCTTGCCTGTGGCGCCGAGCAGACACGGCTTGACAAAACTATAGATATCCGTCCGCTGAGCGGCCTCGATTCGACCTCCTGTCCGAGTGGCCGGGCGAGCCCTCGCGCCGCGCGGGGCCGCGGTCGTAGTGTCTGCGCTGATACCGGATCGAATCCGGCGAGCGCGCCCGCCTGCATCCGTCGCCGCCTCGGCGACCGCCTCGCGCCGATCGACGCCCGGCCTCGCCGCCTCCAACAGAACAGCGATTGCCCATGCCCGACTCGCGACTGCCCTCCATCTCCCGCCGCCTGGCCGCGGCCCTCGGCCTGATCGTCCTGTCGACCGCGTCGAGCGGCCTGATCCATGCGCTCGGCCCGTCCGCCTCGTGGCCCATGCTGTTCGCCGCCGTGCTGGCCTCGTCGGCCGGCGCGCTGGCGCTCGGCCGGTACGCGCTCGCGCCGCGGCCAGGGATCGCCGTCGACGGCGCGATCGACCGGCCCGATACCGACGTCGGTGCCCGCGCCCGCTCGTTGCTGCGGCCCGATCCGGCCGTGCCGGCGGAGGCGATCGACGAGCCGGCGCCGTCCGTCCGGGCTGACCGGATGACCGAGCCCTCCCGCGGCGAACCGGCCGGCGCCGCCCTCACCGTATCGATCGGCGCCGGCGCGCGACCGCGAGCCTCGGCGCCCGACGCGACGCGGCCCGACGAAAACGGCGACGCGACCGACCCGCGCCTCGACGAGATCGTGCGCGAGCTGCGAACGATGGCCGAGCGGCATGCGGCCGGCGACCTCGGGCGGCGGATGCCGCAGGAATGCTTCGAAGGCGCGCCGCGCGAGATCGCGGTCCTCGTCAACACGTTGGCCGATCAATCCCAGCGGCGCGGCGACCAGACCCTGGACCTGTTCCGGCGCTACGTGGAAGGCGATTTCTCGGAACGGATGGATCCGCTGCCCGGCGACGGCGGCCGACAGGCCGGGCTGATGGACGATCTGCGCGAAACGATGATGCGCTCGCGCGCCGCCGACGTCGAAGCGATCCGCCTGAAGCGCGCGCTCGAGGTCGTCGACGCCAACGTCATGGTGGCCGATGCCGGCTTCGACATCGTGTACGCGAACGCCACGGTGCTGAGGATGCTCACGAACGCGCAGGAGGACCTGCGCCGCGTCCT
Organism: Burkholderiaceae bacterium; assembly: GCA_047605425.1. Lineage (GTDB taxonomy): Bacteria > Pseudomonadota > Gammaproteobacteria > Burkholderiales > Burkholderiaceae_E > JAKPAM01. The sequence goes on from JASGFT010000152.1 coordinate 3,537, forward strand.
TCCCGGATTCGACGCGCGGCGGCTGATCGGCACGAGCATGGACGTCTTCCACAAGGCGCCCGCGCATCAGCGCCGCCTGCTGGAAACCTTGCGCACCACGCATCGCGCGCAGGTCCGGATCGGTTCGCGGCTGTTCGGCATGATCGTCAACCCGATCCTCGATGCCGACGGCCAGCGCATCGGCACGGTGCTGGAGTGGCAGGACCGCACGGACGAAGCGCGCATCGAGAAGGCGCTGGCCGATCTGGTCGGCGGCGCGGCCGGGGGCGACTTCTCGCGGCGGCTGCCGGTCGAGGGCCTGCAGGGCTTCCATCGCCTGCTGTCGGACGAGTTGAACACGCTGATGCAATCGAGCGAGACCGCGCTGAACGAAGTCGTTAGGGTGCTGGGCGCGCTGTCGAACGGCCGGCTGACCGAACGGATCGACGACATCGGCGGCGGCACCTTCGGCCAGCTCGCCGACTACGCGAATCGTTCGATGGAGCAGTTGACGAGGATCGTCAGCCGCATCCGCGACGGCTCGCACGCGATCGGCGTCGCGACCCGGGAAATCGCCCAGGGCAACGCCGACCTGTCGCGGCGCACCGAGCGCCAGGCGACGAGCCTGGAATCGACCGCCGCGTCGATGGAGCAGTTGACGAGCACCGTGCGGCGGAACGCCGACAGCGCCGAGCAGGCCAATCGCCTGGCGGCCGGCGCCTCGGAAGTCGCGGTGCGCGGCGGCAAGGTCGTCGACGAGGTCAGCGCGACGATGAACGAGATCTCCGAATCGGGCCGGCGCATCGCCGACATCGTCGGGTTGATCGACGGCATCGCGTTCCAGACCAACATCCTGGCGCTGAACGCGGCCGTCGAGGCGGCCCGGGCCGGCGAGCAGGGTCGCGGCTTCGCCGTGGTCGCGACCGAGGTCCGCAGCCTCGCGCAGCGGTCGGCCGACGCGGCGCGCGAGATCAAGACGCTGATCGAGCACTCGGTCGCCAAGATCAAGCAGGGCGGCGAGCTGGCCGTGCAGGCCGGCCGGACGATGGTCGACATCGTCGCGTCGTCCAAGCGCGTGACCGACATCATGGCCGAGATCTCCGTCGCCTCGCAGCAGCAGCGCGCCGGGCTCGAACAGGTCAACGGCGCGGTCACGCAGATGGACGAGGCGACGCAGCAGAACGCCGCGCTGGTCGAGCAGGCCGCGGCGGCGTCGGACAAGCTGCGCCAGCAGGCCACGCAACTCGAAGCGGCGGTGGCCGAGTTCGAGCTCGGGCCCGGCGCTTAGCGCGATCGTCGGGCGGCCTCGGCGCGCAAGGCCTTGGCGGCCGAGACCATGTTGGTCAGCGCCGGAATCACCTCGGCCCACTGGCGCGTCTTCAGCCCGCAGTCCGGATTGACCCACAGCCGCTCGGCCGGAATCCGCTCGGCGGCCTTCTTCATCAGTTGCACGATGTGCGCCTGCGTCGGAATGTTCGGCGAGTGGATGTCGTAGACGCCGGGCCCGATCTCGTTCGGGTACTGGAAGCTCTCGAACGCCTCGAGCAGCTCCATGTCGGAACGCGAGGTCTCGATCGTGATCACGTCGGCGTCCATGTCGGCGATCGACGCGATGATGTCGTTGAACTCCGAATAGCACATGTGGGTGTGGATCTGGGTCTCGTCGCGCACGCCGTTGGCGGTGATGCGGAAGGACTCCACGGCCCAGTCGAGGTACGCCTTCCATTGCGACTTGCGCAGCGGCAGGCCCTCGCGCAGCGCGGCCTCGTCGATCTGGATCACACGCACGCCGGCCTTCTCCAGGTCCAGCACTTCCTCACGAATCGCCAGCGCCAGCTGCCGGCACGAGGCCGAGCGCGGCTGGTCGTCGCGCACGAAGGACCAGTTGAGGAGGGTCACCGGGCCGGTGAGCATGCCCTTCATCGGCTTGTCGGTCAGCGACTGCGCGTAGGTGATCCACTCCACCGTCATCGCCTTCGGGCGGCTGATGTCGCCGAACAGGATCGGCGGCTTGACGCAGCGCGAGCCGTAGGACTGCACCCAGCCGAACTGGCTGAAGGCGTAGCCTTCGAGCTGCTCGCCGAAATACTCGACCATGTCGTTGCGCTCGGCCTCGCCGTGAACCAGCACGTCCAGCCCGAGCTTTTCCTGCTCGCGCACGCTGCGCTCGATCTCGGCGCGCATCGCCGCCCGGTAGCCGGCCTCGTCGAGCCGGCCCGCCTTGAACTCGCTGCGGGCGTGGCGGATCTCGGCCGTCTGCGGGAACGAGCCGATCGTCGTCGTCGGGTAAGCGGGCAGCTTCAGCAGCGCCGCCTGCCTGGCCACGCGCACCGTGTACGGATGCTGGCGCCGGCCGAGCTTCGCATCGAGCCTGGCGACCGCTTCACGGACCTTCGGATCGTTGACCCGCGGCGATGCGCGACGCGCATCGAGCGCCGCCTGGTTGGCCGCCAGCGCGCCGGCGACCGACGCGCGGCCCTCGCGCAGCGCCCGGCCCAGCACCTTCAGCTCATCGAGCTTCTGGATCGCGAACGCCAGCCAGGACTTGAGCTCGGCATCGAGCTTGCGTTCGCTGTCCAGGTCGACCGGCACGTGCAGCAGCGAGCACGACGGCGCGACCCACAGCCGTTCGCCCAGACGCTCGGCCAGCGGCTCGATCCAGTCGAGCACGGCGTTCAGGTCGGTCTTCCAGATGTTGCGGCCGCTGATGACGCCCAGCGACAGCACCTTGTGCGGGGGCAGCAGGCCGATCAGCGGCACCACGTCCTCGCGGCCGCCGATCGCGTCGACGTGCAGACCGGCGACCGGCAGGTTCGCGGCCAGGTGCTTGTTCTCGAGAAGCTGCCCGAAGTACGTGGCCAGCAGGATCTTGACCCGGCCGCCCTTGAGCTGGTGGTAAGCGAAGTTGTACGCGTGCCGCCAGTCGTCATCCAGCTCGGTGACCAGCCAGGGCTCGTCGACCTGCACCCACTCGACGCCCTGCGCGGCCAGCGTATCGAGCAGCTCGCCGTAGACCGGCAGCAGCCGGTCGAGCAGCTCGAGCTTGTTCGAACCGTCCTTGGCCTTGCCGATCGCCAGGTAGGTGACCGGACCGATGATCACCGGCTTGACCTCGACGCCCTGCGCCCTGGCTTCGGCGATCTGCTCGACCAGGCGCGAGGCATCCAGCTCGAACCGCGTGCTCGCCGTGAACTCGGGAACGATGTAGTGGTAGTTGGTATCGAACCACTTGGTCATCTCGCCGGCGGCGACGCCGCCGCAGCAGCCGGCGTGCGCCTCGGCGGTCTCGGCCGAGCGGCCGCGCGCGACGCGGAAATAGTTGTCCAGCGCGTCGCCATGAAAGCCCTGCACGCGCTCGGGCAGGTTGCCGAGCGTGAAGCTCATGTCGAGCACCTGGTCGTAGAACGCGAAGTCGCCGACCGGGACCAGATCCAGGCCCGCCTGGTCGTTCCAGTGGCGCCGGCGCAGCTCGGCGCCTTTCGCCTTCAGCGCGTCACGCGAAATCTCGCCCTTCCAGTACGACTCCTGCGCGAACTTCAGCTCGCGCCTGGCGCCGATGCGCGGGAACCCCAACGAATGAATGAGTGCCATATACCGTGCCTCCGAACAGGATAGGGGCATGGTAGGAAGCGCTGTTCATGAAGTAAAATGGTCATTTCTCACATGCACATGAAGTTCATTCATCGATGACGGGCTGATCGCGAATGCTCGAACGAACGCATCTGTCCATCGTCCGCGAGGTCGAGCGCCAGGGCTCGCTGACCGCGGCGGCCGAAGTGCTGCACGTCACGCAGTCGGCGCTCAGCCACTCGATGCGCAAGCTCGAGCAGCAGCTCGGCATGAACGTCTGGCACCGCGAGGGCCGCAGCCTGCGCCTGACGCAGGCGGGCCGCTACCTGCTGACCGTCGCCAACCGGGTCCTACCGCAGTTGAGCCTGGCCGAGGAGCGCATCCGCCAGTTCGCGCTCGGCCAGCGCGGCACGCTGCGCATCGGCATGGAATGCCACCCGTGCTACCAGTGGCTGCTGAAGGTCGTGTCGCCGTACCTGGAAGCCTGGCCCGACGTCGATGTCGACGTGAAGCAGAAGTTCCAGTTCGGCGGCATCGCCGCGCTGTTCGAGTTCGAGATCGACCTGCTGGTCACGCCGGATCCCGTCTATCGGCCGGGCCTGCGCTACGAACCGGTGTTCGACTACGAGCAGGTGCTGGTCGTCGCCCGCGGCCACCGGCTGGCCGGGGTCGGGCACGTGCTGCCCCGGCAACTGCTCGACGAGGTATTGATCACCTATCCGGTCGCCGTCGACCGGCTGGACGTCTACACGCAGTTCCTGATGCCCGAAGGCATCATGCCCAAGCGCCACAAGACCATCGAGACGACGGATATCATGATGCAGATGGTCGCCAGCGGACGCGGCGTCGCCGCGCTGCCGCGCTGGCTGGCGCTCGAATACGCGGCGCATCTCGACATCGTTCCCGTGCGGCTCGGCCCCGAGGGCATCGCCAAGCAGATCCATCTGGGCGCGCGCGCGGACGACCTGGACACCGACTACCTGCGGGCATTCTTCGATCTGGCCAAGCAGTCCGCTCACCTGGCCAATGGAGGTTCGACGACATGAGCAAAGACGGTCGCAAGCCGCTCACCGTACCGGGAGGCCAGCGCAAGGTGCTTCTGCACTCGTGCTGCGCCCCGTGCTCCGGCGAGGTCATGGAAGCGATGGTCGCCAGCGACATCGATTTCACGATCTTCTTCTACAACCCCAACATCCACCCGCAGAAGGAATACGAGCTGCGCAAGCAGGAGAACATCCGCTTCGCCGAGAAGTTCGGCGTGCCCTTCGTCGACGCCGACTACGACCGCGACAACTGGTTCGCCCGCGCCAAGGGCATGGAGAACGAACCCGAGCGCGGCATCCGCTGCACCATGTGCTTCGACATGCGCTTCGAGCGCACGGCGCTGTACGCGCACGAGCACGGTTTTCCGGTGATGACCAGCTCGCTGGGCATCTCGCGCTGGAAGAACATGCAGCAGATCAACGACTGCGGCATCCGCGCCGCCTCCCATTACCCCGAGCTATCGTACTGGGACTACAACTGGCGCAAGGGCGGCGGATCCGCGCGGATGATCGAGATCAGCAAGCGCGAGCAGTTCTACCAGCAGGAGTACTGCGGCTGCATCTATTCGCTTCGCGACACGAACCGTCACCGCGTCGCGACGGGCCGCGAACGGATCAAGCTCGGCCAGCAGTACTACGGCCTCGTCGTCCAGGCTTCGCTGCAGCCGGATCCGGAGTAAAGGGGGCGGCGGGCGACACCTCGCCCGCGCCGGCCCCTCGCCTACGCGGTCGGCGCGACGCCGTCCGCGCGACGCCACACGGTCCGCGCCATGCGGTCCACGCCGATCAAAAGTGGAGCTGCGTGCCGACGCGGAACATCCGCGGCGCCCCGGTCGCGTAACCGACCGCCCCGACCTGGGTCGCGTATCGCCGGTCCGCCAGATTGTCGATCGCCGCGTAGACGGTGATCGGCCGGGGGCCGGCGAACGTATACGACACGCCGAGATCCCAGCGCTGATAACCGGGGTAAGTCTCGGTGTTGCGCTCGTCGACCGCGTAGTCGCCGACCCTGCGCCAGACGACCGTGCCCTGCCAACCGGCGACCGGCCGCCAGTTGGCGCTGATCGTCGACGTCATCCTGGGCACCGCCGTCACGCGCTTGCCGACCAGCGTCGGATCGACGTTGCCGAGGATACGGCTGTTCGCGCTGCCGTAGGTGATCGACAGATCGAAAACGGGCATCGGTGCCCATAGCGCCGCGATCTCGATGCCCGTGCGGCGCGTGCTGCCCGAGTTGACGTACTCGCCCGGCGCGATCATGCCGATCTCGTCCGACGAGCGCAGCCGATAAGCGGCGACGTCGACCGTCAACGAGCGCGCGAGCTTCAGGTTCGCGCCGATCTCGGCCTGCCGGAAGACGTTCGGCGACACGCGGCTGTCGCCGAGCGCGTATTTCGCCATCTCGTTGGCCAGCGCGAAGCCTTCGGTCCAGCTCGCCCGCAACTGAACCCGCTCGCTCACCTGCGAACGCACGCCGATCTTCGGGCTCGTATGGTCGGCGACCGGCAGGCCGCCGCACGGATCAGTCATCAGCTCGGGGCCGCTGCGCCGGCAGTCGCCGGTGAAACGGTCGTAGCGCAGGCCCAGCGTCGGCTGGAACAGCCGATGCATAGGCAGGCCGGCCTCGGCGAACGCCGCCACGTTGTTCAACGTGAAGCGGCGATCGTAATCGGCCGTGCCGACGCGGCGCCGAAAATCGGTGTTCTCGTACTTCAGGTAATCGGTGCGCTCGCGGATCGTCTCCAGGCCGGCGACCCACGACAGCGCCCCCAGGCCGGTGTCGTGGCGTCCGTTCAGGTTGAAGCCGGCACCGATCACGTCGCGCTGATACGTCTCCTCGCGCTGCGACCAGGTCGCCGCCGCCTCGCCGCCCCGCGTGAACCAGCGCGTGAAGTCCTGCCGGGTCGCGTACAGGTAGCTGAGCAGCTTCAGCGCCGGCCCGAGCCGGTAGTTGAGGTCCGCCCGCAGCGTGTCGAAGTTCTTCTTCGCGCCGTCGTTCTTCATCCGCGGATCGATGCCGTACGGGTCGGCATGGAACTGCGCGGCGCTCAGGTAGCCCGGATTGTCGGCCGTCGCCCGATGCGCGCGTCCCGAGATCGCGACTTCCAGATCGGGCGTCGCCTTCAGCGCGTAGCGCCCCGACAGCGTGTAGCGCTCGCCGCCGGATTGCGGCCGGAAACCGTCCGAACGATAAGCCTGGGCCGCCAGGTTCAGGTGCTGGCGATCGTCGATCTCGAAGCCGCCGGCGAGCTGCGCGTCGAGCGTGCCACGGCTGCCCGCGGCGAAGTCCGCGTCCAGGTACCGGCCGCCGCGCCGAGTCCGCAGCGCCACGACGCCGGCCCGGTTGTAGGCGCCATACAGCGCCGACACCGGTCCGCGCAAGACCGTCATGTCCTCCAACTCGAGCGGGATGATGACGTTCAGGTCCGCGTAGCCGTCGGCGTGCGACATCGCCTCGTTCAACGCGATGCCGTCGACGACAAAGCCCACGTCGCCGCCATGCCCGCCCGCGCCGAAACCCCGCAGCACGACGTTGTCGGCGACGCCGGTCAGCCCCAGGCCGTTCAGGTTCATGCCTGGCACGTTGCGAAAAAGCTGCTGGACCTGCTGGACCCGCTGCTCGCGGATCTCGTCGGCGTCCTGGCGGGTCGCCGAGAACGCGGCGCTGACGGCCGCCGTCGACTGGCCCTTCACTTCCACCGCGCTCAGCTCGGACGGGGCCTCGCCCTGCGCCCATGCCGCACCGCCGACCAGCGAGCAGGCGATGGCCAGGGCGTGGGGACGGGCGTACCGGAAACGGGTGGGCATGATGGCCAAGCAGCGCTTTGTATGAGGAAATTTACTTTCATCATACCAAAGGGCGAGACCTTCCAGGACCGGGGAGGTGGCCGGTCGTTCATCCGTACGAAGGAGAGCTCCGACGCAGGCAGTCGATGGCGATACGGGCCATGCGCCGCTTCAACACCGCGCGGCTGGAATCGGCCATCGCGCAGCGGTTGATCAACCGGGCGTCAGGAACGCGCGCGACTCGATCACCATCCAGCGGGGGGCGTCTCGAGCCGCTCTCGCAACGCCCGGTTCATCCAAGCCTGATTGTCCGACGGCACGGCCTTCGATTTCGCCAAGCCGGAACGGCTGTAGGCCGCATCCATGGCCCGCGCCTCGGCAATCAGCGTCTGGGTGTGTTCGGGCTGGAGCTGTCCGGCGGCAACCAGGTCCAGCAGAGAGCGGCCTTCAAATGCCTTCATCTTCAGCAGGGAAGATGCGCGGGTCACCCCGGCCTTCTGGAAGGCGTCGGCGGCAAGACTAAGAGCACGGATGCGCTCCAGCTTGCCCCCTTCGGGTTCGAAGTCGCCGCTGAGCCACTTGTAGATGGCCTGCCGCGAAACGCCGAACACCGTCGCCAAGTCTGCAATAGCTGGATTCAGCACCTGACGGATGTTCGCAAGATGCTCGACCGCAGAACGAATGCCCGGGCGCGCGGCATCGGTATCCGTCGTTTGGACATCGAAACCGGGAACCCGCGCATCCAGCATCTCGCGCCACGCATTGGCACGCGACAGATCGAACACACTACCGGTGCCGCCAAGCGCGCACGCAATCACAACGACGGCGGTGCCGACGGGCTGCGGAACCAGCATGGAACGACGGGCGGGCGAGGTTGCGGTGTACACGGCGTCTCGATCTTATGTTGTTGTCAGGCCCACGCGCCACGCGCGTGATCCGTTGTCGTCGCACCGAATACCGACTTGATCGTGGCGTGCAGCGAAAGCAGTTGCTCGCTCAGCCTGTCCATTTCCACGGGCATCCGGCCCCCGACGTAGTGATCCGTGTCGATGACCGCGTGCTCGCGTAGTTCCGTGATCTCGAACCCAGGCGCCATCGCCAATCCGGCCGGCAGTATATCCGGCGGAAAACCCAAGGGCGCAGTCATTCGATACACCCTGACGACCAACGTCCCCTGCGGCACGAGCGGACGGGTATCGGTAGCGAATACGGATTCGGCCATT
>JASGFT010000153.1:0-12077 GCA_047605425.1 Burkholderiaceae bacterium
GGTGCTTCGTCGTGTGGTGCTTCGTCGTGTGGTTCGTTGTCGTGTGGTTCGTTGTCGTGCGGCGCGTTGTCGTGCGGCGCTTCGAAAGATTCAGGCGATGCTCCATCAGATCCTCCACGCATGACAGGAAAAGAGTTCGATGGCGTCCGGTACGGATCGCCAGCGGGAAACGGCGGCTCGCCGCCAAGTCACGGCTGCGCCAGGCGGCCCGCCGCCCGCCCCGCGTCGAACGGCCAGCGCCGACCCTCGGTCAGCGACCAGCGGGAGCTGGCTCCCGCCGCGAATTCGACGGCGACCCGTGCGCCCGCCGCGCGGCACCAACGACGAGGCGGCAAGCCGGTGACGACGCGCAGGATCCGGTCGTGGCGATCCAGAAACACCACGTCGATCGCGAAGCGCATCCCGAACGTATGCACGCCACCGCAGGGCTCGATCCACAGCGCTTCGTCATCGGGCAGGCCCTTGCGGCCCAGCAATCCGACCAGTCGCTGATCGAAACGCCGTGCGAACCGGATCCGGAGCGACGCGCGCGAGAGGGTCGGTAACGTCGACGCATGATCGAGGGGCGCCCGATCGTCCGGACGGCGATCGGCGATGGCGGTCTGTCGGCGCGTCAATTGAGCCACCCCTCCTGGACGATCCGGCTGAACACCGGAAAGAACAGGATCAGGAACGTGCACGGAAAGATGAACAGCAGCAGCGGAAACAGCATCTTGACCGGCGCTTCCATCGCCAGCTTCTCCGCGCGCATGAAGCGCTCGTTGCGGCGTTGCTCGGCCTGCGCGCGCAGCACCGGCCCCAGCGATGCCCCCTGCTTCTCGGCCGCCACCAGCGCGGAAACGAGGTTGCCGACCGCGGGCAGCGCGAGGCGTTCGGCCATCCCCCGAAGGGCATCGGCGCGCGCGCGCCCGGCCCGCAGATCGCGCATCACGCGAGTCAGCTCGGTGCGGAACGGACCCGCCGGCCCCTTGTCGATCGCCTGGTCGATCGCGCTGCTCAGGTTCAGGCCGGATTCGAGCGACAGCGTGATGATGTCCAGGAAGAACGGCAGTTCACGCAGCAGCCTGCGGGTGCGGGTCGCCATCCGGTCGCGCAGCCAGGTCAGCGGCAGGTACAGACCGACGAGCCCCGCGCAGACCAGCAGTCCGAGCGGCGCCAGGCCACGGGGGGAGTAGACGACGACCATCAGCAGCGGCGCGACCAGCCCGGCCAGCACGCGACCGGCCTGGAACTGCTCGGGCGTCAGCGAATGATCGAGATCGGCCTGCCGCAGCATCGTCAGCCAGCGCGCCCGTGACGGCTGGACCATCCAACTGCCGGGCCAGCGCGACAACGGCAGCACCAGCGGCCAGAGCAGCGCCCAGAATCTCGGCGGCCGGTCCTTGTAGGTGCGGTCGTCTTCCGGCGTATCGACGACGGCCACGCGAACGGCCGCGAGCAGCAACAGGACCGCCAATCCGGCGCAGGCCGGCACGAGGATCGTCAGCGCGCTCATACGTCCACGCTCACGATGCGGCGAACGAACAGGAAGCCCAGCGACTGCAGCACGACGATCGCCGCGCAGGCCGACAAGCCGTACCAGGTCGTGAACAGCGCCGACATCGCGACCGGCTCCATCTTGAACAGCACGAGACCGAGCAGCAGCGGCAGACAGCCCATCACCCATCCTTGCAGCTTGCCCTGCGAGGTCAGCGCGTCGACCTTGGCCTCGAGCGCCTGCTTGCGCCGCGTCGATTCGGCCAAGGACTCCAGCGTCTCGGCCAGATTGCCGCCGGTCTCGTGCGCGATCCGCAGCGCCGCGCTCAGCAGCCGGGTCTCCTCGACGCCCATCCGCCGTTCGAGACCCGCCAGCGCCTGATTCAGCGATACGCCGAGACGCTGCTCGCGCAGCATCATCTCGATCTCCTGCCGCGCGGGCGGCGCGGTCTCGGCGGTCACCTGGGCCAGCGCCTGCCACAGGCTCGCCCCCGCGCGCAGCCCGCCCGCGGTCAGCAGCATCAGATCGGGAAGCTGCTGGCGAAAGCGCTCGCGACGCGTCCGCCGGACATGGGCGAGCAGGATCCGCGGCGACAGGCCGGCGAGCCCCGCCGCGACCAGCGCGATCAGCCCGCTTCCTGACAGGACATAAGCGGCGCCCCCCACCGCGACGACGATGACGACATTGAGCGTCAGCAATCGCCGCGGATCGATGAACAGGTGCGATCGCGCGAGCTGGATCTCGACCGTCTGATTGAAGCGCTCGCCGTAGCGCCGGCCGGTCCGGCCCAGGCTGCCCCACAGCCACCACGCGAACACCGACACGGCCAGGAAGACGGCGACCTGGATCAAGCCGATCGATGCCAGGGTGCCCAGTTCGAATTGCATGATGGAACCTCGATGAAAAACGGCGCGCCCGCCCGCCTGGAATCGGTTCGACGACGGCCGGTCATGCGTCGCCGGGCTCGCGAGCGGCCCGACCGACGAAGATCGACAGATCCGGCGGAACCTCGCCGGTATCCAGCGATTCGTAGAACTGCGGCACGACGCCGCAAGCCGCGAACCGCCACCCTTGCGCGCCGTCCCGCATCCACCGGAACAGGCTCTGCATCTGGACCCGCTGCGCCTCGACGCCGGAGACCTCGACGATCTCGGTGATGCGCCGGCTGCCGTCGGCGAGCCGGGCCTGATGGATGATCACGTCGACCGCCGACGCGACCTGGTCGCGGATCGCGGCGACCGGCAGGTCGACTCCGGACATCAGGACCAGCGTCTCCAGGCGCGCGATCACGTCGCGCGGACTGTTCGCGTGCAGTGTCGTCAGCGACCCGTCGTGACCGGTATTCATCGCCTGCAGCATGTCGAGCGCCTCGCCGCCGCGGCACTCGCCGACGACGATGCGGTCCGGCCGCATCCGCAGCGCGTTGCGCACCAGGTCGCGGATCGTCACGGCGCCCCGCCCCTCGGCGTTGGCGGGCCGCGATTCCAGGCTGACCAGGTTCTCGTGATCGAGTCGCAACTCGGCGGCATCCTCGATCGTGACGACGCGCTCGGCGGGCGGGATCAGGTTCGAGACGACGTTCAGCAAGGTGGTCTTGCCCGAGCCCGTGCCTCCCGAGATGACGATGTTCTTGCGGTGCCTGACGCAGACTTCGATGAAGCGGATCATCTCGGGACTGGCCGTCCCCAGCCGGACCAGATCGTTCGGACGCAGCAGGCGGCGGTTGAAGCGGCGGATCGTGATCGACGGCCCCTTGAGCGCCAGCGGCGGAACGATCGCGTTGACGCGTGAACCGTCGGGCAGGCGAGCGTCGACCATCGGCGAGGCCTCGTCGATCCGGCGACCGAGGGGCGAGACGATCCGATCGATGACCGCGCGGATCGCGTCGTCGCTGGTGAACGACGCGGTGCTGCGCTCGAGCTTGCCGCGCCGCTCGACGAAGATCTCCTGCGCGCCGTTGACCATGACCTCGCTGACCTCGACGTCGGCCATCAACTTCTCGAGCGGCCCCAAACCGATCGCCTCGTCCAGCACTTCTTCGATCAGCGGCTCCACGCTCGCGGCATCGGGCAGATCGGACTCCTCGGCCAGCAGCTCGACGAGCAAGGCGCGGGTCTCGGCGCGCAGCTGCGACTGCGTGAGCTGCCGGACGTCCTTGCGGCGCAGATCGATCGCATGCAGCAGCTTGCGGTGCATCGTCCGGCGCCATTCGATCGAAGAACGCTCGACCGGCCCGCGTCCGGCGTCTTGGGAGACCGCGGCCGATCCGGCCGGCGAAGCCTCATCGGTCGCGACGGCGGCGAGCGCGCCATCAGCGTCGACCGCCGTCGCCGCGCCGCCCGGATCCGTCGCCGATTCGCGCAGGTTCGCCTCCAGATGCAGCTTGAAGCCGGCGATGGCGATCTCGTCGGAATGATCCAGCGGACCGTACTCGACGATCCGCTCGCCGTTGACCCAGGTCCCCAGAATGCTGCCGCCATCGATCAGCTTGTAGCCGCGATCCTGGCGAACGATCCGCGCATGGACGCGGGCCACCCGCCAGCTCGGCAGCACGATCTCGTTGCCCCGGCGCCGACCGATTCGACAGGGGAACGTGTCGACCTGCACCAGCAGCGGCCGCGAGTCTTCGGATTCGATGGAAAGCGTCAGCATGGTCAACGATCGGATAAGGGCGCTTCGCGTCGGGAATCGGCCGGCCGATCAGTCGATCGTCCGGATCCGCTGCTGCTCGCCGCGGCCGCGTTCGAGCAGTTCGGAAGCGGGCTGCTGGAAAACATCGGGCGCGTCCGCCGAAGGCCCAGGTTCGACGAAACGCGGCGTGATGAACACGACCAGATCCGACTGTCGATCGCGGAACAGCCGCGACCGAAACAGCTTTCCGAGGATTGGCAGTTGCCCCAATCCGGCGACCCGGTCGACGGAACTGGAGGTCTCGTCGGTGACCAGTCCGGCGATGACGAGCGTCTCGTTCTCGCGCAGGTTGACCTCGGTTTCGGCGCGGCGCTTGGTCAGCGCCGGCACATCGCGCACGGTGACCTCCCCGTTGATCGACGAGATCTCGGTCGCGATGTTGGCGGAGATGATTCCGGACTCGCTGGCGACCGGACTGATCTCGAACTTGACGCCGTATTCCTTGTAGCTGACCGACATCGCGCCCAGGCTGCTCGATTGCGGGACCGGCAGCTCTCCGCCGGCCACGAAGCGCGCGTTGCCGCCGCTGCGGCACGACAGCCTGGGCTCGGCGAGCACGACCGCGTCGCCGTTCTGGACCAGCAGGTTGATCATCGAGCCGATCGAGCTGGCGATGCCGAACGTCGACGCGAGCCCCGACCGGGCCCTGACCGCCAGCCCTTCGACACTCGCGGCGACTCCGCCCGGCTTGAACGCGTCGCTGCGCTTCAGATCGCCGAGGATGCCGAACGTCGGCCCCTGCATCCTGTCGTCCCACTTGATGCCGATGTTCTGCATCAGCTCGCGACGGATCTCTACCATCCGCACGTCCATCGCGATCATGCGCTCGAGTCCGACCCGGCTGACCAGGTTGACGATCTGCGGATACCGCTTGGCCACCTCGCCGAGCCGCTGGTTCTGCTCCTCGCTCAGATTGCTGCCTTCGACGATGACCTTGTCGCCGACGATGCGCGTGCGCACGTTGCCGTCGCTGCCGACCATCGCGCGGATCTCGGTCTGCAGCCGGTTGGCATCGGCCGTGACCACGTTGATCACATAGTGCCTCTGCCGGCCGTTGCGATCCCACAGATGCAAGGTGCTCTGGCCGGGGTTCTCCGGAATCACCAGCACCTGCCGGTCATCGAGCGCCGTCGCCTGCAGCACGCGTCCGTTGCCGACCGCGATGCGCTTGATACGCGCATCGTTGAGCACGTGGGCCTGGCCAACGTACAGATGGATCGATTCGACTTCGGCCGATGCGAACGAAGACGATCCCGGCGACCGATCGGCCGACGAGCCCGATGCGATGCCGGCGGCGCCGGCCGGCAAGCGCTGCGCGGGCGCGTCGGCGGGAACGGCGGCGGCCAGCGCGGCGAGCAGCGAGGCGACGCGCAGTATCGAAGATGCGGAAGGCGTATTCATCGTACGAAAGTCGTCATTGACCGTTGATTCGAGGGGCCGGCCCGACAGGAGCCGGTGTCGGGGTCGGTGCCGGAACAGGGGCCGGTGCCGAAACGGGTACCGATGCCGACACCGACGCGTTCGCGGCCGGCGCGCCTCGCGAAGGCCGGGGCGCTGCCGTCGCCGGCAGGCCCGCCAGGCCGGCGTTCATCGCGCCCGCGGCCGATCCGATCTGCTGCAGCAGCGCCGTCGCGGCGGCGGCGCTGTCGGTGTCGGGGGCGGTCGCGCCGATGCCCGCCGCGTTCATCGCCAACGGCCGCAACGGCCCCTGCCCACCGACGATTAGTTCCAGCGACGGCGTCCTGCGGCGCGCCGCTTCGGCGGGCAGACCGAGCAGCTCGTTGATGTCGAGCGCTTTCTGGGCGATGACGGCGCGGTCGTCGCGGTTGCGCAGCGTCGCCGTGAGCCGCCCCGAACGCTGCGCGACGATGAGCTTCTGCGCCTGTTCGGGCGTCGCTTCGACGGTGATGGCGGTGAACACGCGTGGCCGGGCGCCGTCTTCCGCCTGCTGCCGCACCTGGCGGCCGGTCGCCAGGACCAGCAGGTCCTGCATCAGCAGCTTGGTGATCTCGGTCGCCATCGCGCCCGACGTACCACTGGCTTGCGGACGAGCGGTCAATTGCAGATCGATCCGATCGCCCGGCTGCAACATGCCCGACATCGAGTTGATCTCGTCGACCGCGATCGTCAGCGCGCGAATGCCGTTGCGGACCTTGGTCGAGAACGCGCTCGAATCGAAACCCTCGACACCTTGCGAGATCAGCGGTTCGCCGGCATTCAACGGCATGCTCAATCGCGCGCCGAGGTACGCATCGAAGCGATCGGGCCGCACCAGCGCGCTGCTGGCGAACGCCTTGGGGATGCGACGCACCGCCATCGTCTCGGGACCGACGAACTCGCCGCGCAGCAGATCGCGCTTGGCCACGATGACGTCGATCTCCTCGTGCTGCGGATGAAGCCGCTCGCGTTCGATGGCCAGTTGCTCGGCGATGTAGTTGCGGGTACCGACGGCCGCGACCGCCCCGATCATCAATGCCGCGACCAGCAGCAGCGTGCCCCTGCGCTGCTGGATCCAGGACACCGCCTTGCGCCCTGCCGTCACCGTTTCCATCACGCGTTTCTCCCGGATTCGCCTCGTCCCGACGCCTGCCGATCAAGGCCGTGATATCGCATAGCTGAACCGTTGATATTGCTCACCGATGGCCGCCATCAGTCGATCGAGCGGACTGTCTTCGCCGACCATCAGCGCGATCGACAACAACGCGACCACGACCAGGTATTCGACCGACGCCTGCCCCGCCGCCCGGCCCGTCGACGCGCCGATACGTTCCGCTGAACGCCTCGCGCCGCGTTCGATGTCGACCGCGCTCATCGCTTGGCCTCGATCAGGTGCATGACGATGCCCAGCCGCGCGCCCCGCGCGTCCATCGTCACCATCAGCTCGTCCCCACCGCGCAGGAACGCCGCGGCCCGCGCGTCACGGACGTGCGTCGGCAAGGCCAGCGCATCGCTCTGCTCGAAGCCCTGGGCCTCGATCGACGCGAGCAGCCGCGACCACAGGCTCGCCAGCGGCCCGTCGTGGGTCGCGACCAGGGTGGCGGCCACGCGATCGCCGTCGACGTTCGACAGCGTGCGCAAGGTCGACGCCCCGGGCGGCAGGATCGCGCGCAGGCGCTGCTCGGCCGCATCGGCCCGGGCGGTCAAAGGACCGGTGTCGGCCACCCAGACGCTCAGCAGGCCATGGCTGCCGCCTTCCCGCCGACCCTGGATCTGCAGCGTGACCGTCGATGCGCCGTCGCGGCGCGACAGGGTCCGCCACTTTCCGCTCGCGCCCTCGACGATCTCGAAGCGGCTGTCCTGCCGCCATTGCCGGCGCGTCTCGGCGATCGCGCGATCGACGTCCAGCGCCGATTCGAAGCGCGAGATCGCGACGGTCCGGCCGGCGATCCGGCCGGCGGGCAGCAGGGTTTCGCTGCGCGCCTCGAACGGCAACGGCGGCGTGACCGGCTGCGCGATCACGGCTGATGCCCGGCAACTGAACGTGATCGCCAGCAGACGGGTCAGTGCGCCGCTCATTGCCCCACCCTGTCGGCAGGCACGAGGTCGACGTCGACCTCGTGATAGCGAAACTCGTTGCCGCGATCCTCCAGTTGCGCGAGGGTCATCAAGGCGATGAAGAGCCGCGCCGGCAGGTACGCGATATCGATCGCCGCTTCGATCAAGCCGCTGAGCCGGCTGCCCTGCGCGACGCGCGATTCGACCGAATGCTCATCCTCGCCGTAGGGGCCGGACGCGTTCCACGCATCGACGGCGATCGCGGTGCGCGCGCGGGGCCGGATCCGCAGGTTGTCGAGCTGCGTCAGAAAGCTATCAGCGCCGCCGCGCGCGGACAGATCGGCCTGGACCGTTGCCTCGAACAAGCCGCCACGGGTCCGCAAGCCGAATCGCTCGCCGGGATCGCCGAGCAACGCCATCGCAGCCAGGGTGACGCCCGACGCCGTCGATTCGCCGTACCGGATGCCGCCGACCAATTCGCCAGCGGACAAGGTCGCGTGCACGTCGTCGAAACGCTCGAGCAGGCTGCGGCCACGGCGGTCGACCCAGAGCGGATGGCGCTGGTCGGGCGAATCGGCCAGGGCCAATCGGGCGTTCGTCTGCAACGGCAGGCTCGAATGCCCGAAATGGCGCTGCCGGATCTCATCGAGCAGCGCTGGATCGTTCTGCTCGCACGCATCGATGCGGACCGTGCACTCGAACGCGAGCGTCCGCGAAGCGGCGATCGTCGCCTGCTGGACCGACTGGAACTTGCCCAGCAGCACGATCAGCAGGACGAACGGAATGACGACGATGCAGGCCACCAGCGTCTCGGCCAGCGCCTGGCCGGATTGCCGGCGGCGATGCGCCGGATCGGCCAGCCGGCCGGATCGGGCGTGCTTAGCGATCGACATGGTCTTCGGCCTCCCTGCGCTCGGCTTCGGTGGGTTCGCGCAGCCGCGCCTGCCAATACGGGCTGTACAGGCTCGCGTACTCGATTCGGGGCGGCGCATCCGCCGGTCGACGAAAATAGACATCGGCAACGGCGAGCACCGAGATGTATCGGTTGTGCAGGTCCTCGCTCAGTTGCAGCCGGCCGGTGCCGACGCCGACCGTGCTGCCCGTGCGCGCCGCCGAGCCGGGCGCGTGGACGATGACGGCGATCCGCGAGGTGGGAAAGCGCGGGTTGTCCAGCGACTCGTAGTTCAGGTCGCGGACTCGGCTGATGCCGTTGTAGCCGCCGATCGAGATGATGTCTTCCTCGGCTTCTTCCAGCGCGCTTTCGTTGTCTTCGACGTCGCCCGGATTCGATTCGATCGCGCCGGTGTTCTGCATCGACGCCTCGGCCGCGCCCCAGCCGATCGGGATCATCTCGCGCGACCTGCAGCGACCGCCTCGTCGGCGCCAGTCGTGCATCGACAAGGTGTCGGCGGCCTCCCAGCGTTCGAGATCGGGCGACATCGCCGTCCCGCCACGCTTGCGCAGCCATTGAACCCATTGCTGCCAGGAGCTGCCGAAGCAACTGCTCGGCAGGGGTAGCGGCAGGTCCGCGCGCCGGTCCGTGACGAACGGGTCGAGCGAATCGACGACCAGCTCTCGCAGCCGATGACGGTCGTCGTCCGAGTCGTAGCGCCGCGTCAACTGGGCGTAAGCCGAGTCGTCGGTCAGCGCGTGCCCGAAGAACGCGGGGTCGTTGGCCCTGGCGACCTGGTTGGCGACGGCGGAGACGCCCCAGGCGCCGCCCGCCAGGTACATCAGTTGCTGGCTCTCGGCGAGCAGATTCTTGTATCCGACCGTATCGGCGCCGCGTAGCCAGATCTCCAGCGTCGCCGTCCAGTCGGTCAGTTCGCGAATCCAGTCGATGACGGTCTGGATGGCCTCGATGGCCGGCGCGAGCGCCGGCAGGACGACCTCGACGACCGTCGTCACGTTGTCGATGAAGGTCTCGAAGTACTTGACCCACGACGCCAGCGTGACGGCCTGCGCGATCGCGACCTCCTGGGCGATGATCGCCCGATTGGAATAAGCGTGGTAGTTCATCGTGCGAGCCCGCCAGACCGCCGCGCTGTACGCGGCGGCATCCGCCGCATTGACCACGCGCTGCTTGGTCGCCGACACCTGCCCGGCGCTGAACAGGAACATCAGCCCGAGGCTACCGGCGAAGAGCAGCACGAGAGCCAGCACCAGTGCCTGGCCGCGGTGCCGCCGGGCCGGCGATAAGCTCGGGATCGGATCCATGGCGGATGCGAGGTCGTCGTTGCTCGGGGCCCGATCAGTGATTGCCTGCGTTGTAGTTTTCGAGTCCCTTGCGCTGGTTGGCGGCGGTCTGCGCGTTGGTGGCGGTGGTCCGGGCGTTGGAGATCGACGCCGACGCGTTCTGGCCGGACAACTCCATGGCCAGGCCCGCCGTCTGGTTGCGAAGCGTCTGGCCGAACAACGTGTAGACGCCGATCGCGGCCACGGCAATTAGCGCGACGATGATGATGTACTCGGTCATGCCTTGTCCGGCCTGCCGGCCACGCGGAGCGCGAGAACGCGATCCGACCGGAACCCGGGGAAAGCGGGAAGCATGGGAAGAACGGGAAAAGCAGGAGAAGCGGGTCATGTGAGCCTCCTTGGCTGAGCGGTTATCGACGTTCAGCCATTCTCGAAGCACACCGACACGCATTCAATTCGGCTCGAGCACCTAACTACAGGTCGCAGCGAGACGATTAGTGCTTGGGTCCAGGTGACACCCGCGCCGGGACGGGCCGGCCGATCCGCGTGGTCGATCCGCGCGACCGAGGACCGCCACCGGGACACGCGGGCCGGGCACCGGATCGAGGCACGCGGCCGATCGACCGGGCCGCCATGCCGGCGCAACGCCAACGCCAACGCCAACGCCCACACCCACACCCACACCCACACCACCAGCGATACCGATACCGGCACCAATGCCGGCACCCGACGCTGGCTTAGCGCTTAGCCGTGCAAGAATGTCGTTCCTGTCGCGACGACAACACGAATGCAGCCCGTATTGTCGGAATCTGACGGCAGACGAGTTTCACATGTCCTGCGATGGGGCTTATCATATCGGCGGAGCCGGTTCACGACGGTTCAGACGACGGTTCGACACAGAGATAAGCCAGTTCAATCGCCCAGTCATGCAATCAGCGAATCGGTTCGTGAAGACCGGCCGCCCAAACCGAACGAGCAAAACATTGCCGCGCATCGCCAAAACCCCCACCGCCGCCAAGACGGCCAAAGCCGCCAAAGTCCCCAAGGTTGCGAAGGTCGCGAAAGTCGCCAAGGTCTCGAAAACGGCCAAGACGGCCAAGAGCGTCAAAACTCCCGTCAAGGCAGCGGCCCGCCCCGCGAAGGCCGCCAAATCGACGGCCAGCAACGAGTTGGTGCCTTTGCTGGTGTATCTGCCCCGTCGCGCGCGCGAGCGCCTCAATAAACTCGTCCGGGATCTGCAACTGGCCAACCAGGCCGAAGCGATCACCAAGCTGGTCAACGACGCGACGAAGAAGGGCTGACGACCCCGCTCGCCGGCCTCGCGCCGGCACTCTCGTCGCCGATCGGATTCGATCGGCGGCGTCATCGGATCGCCTGACATCGCCGGCGCGGCAGTATCCGCGCGTCGGATTTTCGGTGCCGACCGGCGTCCTGCCGGACGTGGGCCGATCGTGGCGGACGGATGGGACGGGTGTCGATGTCCCGGTTATCGATGCGCCAACGATCCCCCGAATGAGAAAACCGGCCCGATGGGCCGGTTTTCGTCTCCTCGCGCTTCCCCTTTTTTTATTCGACGGGCACGCTCCCGCGTGGAGAGCGCGCCTGGGTGACGCTGCGATCGATCAGGCCGCCTTCGACCGGCCGCCGAAGAACTGGGCGTCTTCGGTCGAGCCTTTGAGGGCGGCGGTCGAGGCTTCGCGCTCGACCGTCGTCGTCACGGCGTCGAAGTAGCCGGTGCCGACTTCACGCTGGTGCTTGACGGCGGTGAAGCCGCGCTCGGCCGCCGCGAACTCGGCTTCCTGGAGCTCGACGAATGCCGACATCTGGTTGCGGGCGTAGCCGTAGGCCAGGTTGAACATGCCGTAGTTCAGGCTGTGGAAGCCGGCCAGCGTGATGAACTGGTACTTGTAGCCCATCGCGCCGAGTTCGCGCTGGAACTTGGCGATCGTGTCGGCGTCCAGGTTCTTCTTCCAGTTGAACGACGGCGAGCAGTTGTAGGACAGCAGCTTGCCCGGGAATTGCTTGTGGATCGCCTCGGCGAACTTGCGGGCGAAAGCCAGGTCCGGGGTGCCGGTCTCGCACCAGATCAGGTCGGCGTACGGCGCGTAGGCCAGGCCGCGCGAGATCGCCTGCTCGATGCCGTTGCGGGTCTTGTAGAAGCCCTCGACGGTGCGCTCGCCGGTGCAGAACGGCTTGTCGTTGTCGTCCACGTCGGAGG
>JASGFT010000154.1:0-12052 GCA_047605425.1 Burkholderiaceae bacterium
TCCGAGGCGCTTGGACGCGCCTTTCGGGCTCGGCCGAAAAACTCTCAGCCTCTGAGCAGGCAAAATGGCGGATAGCGCCCGATTCGCACCGCGTCTCCAGACCGGTCGGTCCGGTGCGCGATACCCCGGCGCCGCCGGCGCGAAGGCGGGCCGCTCATCGATCGAAGGAGACCATTTCGTGGAACGCACCATCTGGAGCCATACGCTCGGCGATTTGCTGCGCCGCAGCGCGCAGCGCCATCCGGACAAGACCGCCATCGTCTGCGGCGACGTGACCTGGACCTATCGCGAGTTCGACCAGATCTGCAACCGGTTCGCGGCCGGGCTGGCCTCGCTCGGCGTCGGCGTCGACGACAAGGTGGCGATCCTGTCGCGCAACTCGCACGCGTTCGCGGCGGCGCGGTTCGCGATCGCGCGGCTCGGCGCCGTGCTGGTGCCGGTCAATTTCATGCTGAAGGCGCCGGAGATCGCGCACATCCTGCGCCATTCCGGCGCGACGATGCTGCTGGTCGACAGCGAGCTGACGCCGGTCGGGCGCGAGGCGGCGGCGGCCGACACGAAGATCCGGCAGCTCGTCTGGCTGCCCAGCGAGGGGCCGACCGACAAGCCCGACGGCTTGCCGGGCTTCGACGAGCTGCTGCACGACGCGCGCAACGCGCCGTCGCCGGTGCTGGATGCGCGGATGCTCGCGCAGATCGTCTACACCAGCGGCACCGAATCGCTGCCCAAGGGCGCGATGCTGACGCACGAGGCGATCATCGCCGAGTACGTCAGCGTCGTCGTCGACGGCGAGATCCGCGGCGAGGACCGGATCCTGCACGCGCTGCCGCTGTTCCATTGCGCGCAGCTCGACGTCTACCTGGGGCCGGCCGTCTACGTCGGCGCGGTCAGCGTGATCACGGCCAAGCCGACGCCCGACAACCTGCTGGGGCTGATCGAGCGCTACCAGATCAATTCGTTCTTCTGCCCGCCGACCGTCTGGATCTCGCTGCTGCGTTCGCCGCTGTTCGACGCCACCGACCTGAGCACGCTGAACAAGGGCTACTACGGCGCGTCGATCATGCCGGTCGAGGTGCTGCGCGAGCTGCTGCAGCGGCGGCCGTCGCTGCGGCTGTGGAACTTCTACGGCCAGACCGAGATCGCGCCGCTGGCCACCGTGCTCAAGCCCGAGGACCAGTTGCGCAAGGCCGGCTCGGCCGGGCGGCAGACGCTGAACGTCGAGACCCGCGTCGTCGACGACGACGGCCGCGACGTGGCGATCGGGCAGGTCGGCGAGATCGTCCATCGTTCGCCGCAACTGCTGCAGGGCTACCTGAACGATCCGGAGCGTACCGCCCAGGCGTTCGAGGGCGGCTGGTTCCACAGCGGCGACCTGGGCGTGCTCGACGACGAGGGTTACCTGACCGTCGTCGACCGCAAGAAGGACATGATCAAGACCGGCGGCGAGAACGTCGCGAGCCGCGAGGTCGAGGAGATGATCTACCAGATCCCCGCGGTGTCCGAGGTGGCGGTGATCGGGCTGCCCGATCCGAAATGGATCGAGGCCGTGACGGCCGTCATCGTCGTCAAGGAAGGGCAGCAACTGAGCGAGCAGCAGGTCATCGACTTCTGTGGCGCGCGCATGGGCGGGTTCAAGGTGCCCAAGCGCGTGATCCTGACTGATGCGCTGCCGAAGAACCCGAGCGGCAAGCTGCTCAAGCGCGACCTGCGGATCAAGTACGCCGGTTGAGCCGGGGGGCGCCGCATCAGGCGGGTAAGCGGTCCGCCGAGGGCTTACCGCTTACCCCGCAGCACGTGCTTCAGGGCATGAAAATCTGGCTTCACGAGCCTGTTACGGGTGTTTGGAATCTAGCGGGCTGTGCCTGCCGACCCGTCGACGCCTCGGAGCCGTCGGGGGGGGGGCGATGTCGGGGCGGGTTGTCCCGGTCAGGCGGCGCGCCGGGCCGCCGGGTTTGCCGCGCGTCCTTTCAGCCTGGCCTGCAGCTCCGCGTTGGCGTCGTCGAACTCGCGCGCCAGGCGGGCGACCAGCTCGCCGGCCGGCAACACCTCGTCGAGCACGCCGATGCCCTGGCCGCAGCCCCAGATCTCCTTCCACGCCTTGGGCTTCTGGCGCTCCGACGAGAAGTTCATCTTCGACGGATCGCTGGTCGGCAGCGCGTCCGGATCCAGGCCGGCGGCGACGATCGACGGCTTCAGGTAGTTGCCGTGCACGCCGGTGAACAGGTTCGTGTAGACGATGTCCTGCGCGTTCGACTCGGTGATCATCCGCTTGTAGCCGTCGACGGCGTTCGCTTCCTTCGTCGCGATGAACGCCGAGCCGATGTAGGCCAGGTCCGAGCCCATCGCCAGCGCCGCCAGGATCGACTTGCCGCTGGCGATCGCGCCCGACAGCAGCAGCGGCCCGTCGAACCACTGCCGGATCTCCTGGATCAGCGCCAGCGGCGACTGGCCGCCGGCATGGCCGCCGGCGCCGGCCGCGACGGCGATCAGGCCGTCGGCGCCCTTGTCGATCGCCTTGCGCGCGAACGTGTTGTCGATGATGTCGTGCAGCACGATGCCGCCCCAGCCATGGACGGCGTCGTTGATCTCGGTGCGGGCGCCCAGCGAGGTGATGACGATCGGCACCTTGTACTTGGCGCAGACCGCCATGTCGTGATCGAGCCGGTCATTCGAGCGATGGATGATCTGGTTGACGGCGAACGGCGCGGACGGCGCGTCCGGATGCTGGCGATCGTACTCGGCCAGCTCGGACGTGATCCGCGCCAGCCATTTGTCGAGTTCCTCGGCCGGGCGCGCGTTCAGCGCCGGGAACGAGCCGACGATGCCGGCCTTGCATTGCGCGATGACCAGGTCCGGGTTCGAGATGATGAACAGCGGCGAGCCGACGACGGGCAGGCTCAGGCGGTCGTTCAGGATGGCGGGCAGGCTCACGAGGCGGCTCCTTTGGCGATGGGCGGATCTGGTTTATGCAACCGGTTGCATAAATGTAGTCGACGTTCTGCGATAATGCAACCGAGTGCAAATATCCGGTGCCCGTCGATGTCGTTGCCCCACGCCCTGTTGACCGCCCTGGTCGAACGATCGAGTTCGGGACTGGAGCTGTCCGCGCGTTTCGACAAGTCGATCGGCCTGTTCTGGCACGCCACGCACCAGCAGATCTATCGCGAGCTGGCCTACCTCGAGCGGCAGGGCTGGGTCGAATCGGTGGCCGCGCCGTCGGCGCGCGGCCGCAAGCGCGTCTACCGGGTGCTGCCGGCCGGGCGGCGCGAGCTGCGCCGCTGGGCCGGCGAGGCCGAGGATCCGAAGCCCTCGCGCAACGACCTGATGCTGCGGATGCGCGCCGAGGCGGCGCTGGGCAGGACCGGCGTCGACGCAGACATCGAGCGGCGGCTGGCGCTGCACCGCGAGCGCCTCGCGCAGTACCGCGAGATCGAGCGGCGCGATTTCAGCGGGCCGGGCCGCACGCGCGAGAACCGGGTCCAGCACCTGATCCTGCTGGCCGGCATCATGACGCAGCAGATGTGGATCGAATGGTCCGAGATCGCGCTCGAGCAGTTGCGGCAGGATGACGACGAGGAGCGCCGTTAACGGCCCGGCCGGTCGATGACGCCCGGCCAGCGATCCGAAGCCGGGCACTATCACGCGGCCGTCGAGTCCGATAGACTCTGTTGCAATTCCTCCACATACGATGCGTACGATGCCCTCGGGTGCCGATGCCGACTTGAGGCCGCCGATCGGGACGCCGCCCTTCGTTAACGGGCGTCTGTACCTCGGTTGGGCGGGGCTGCTCGCAGCGATCTTCATCATCGCCGCGGCGCTGAGGATCGCCACGCGCGACATATGGATGGACGAGGCGTGGTCGCTGTTCCTGAGCGATCCGTCGCTGAGCCTGCGCGCGCTGATCGGCCAGCGCTTGGTATACGACATCCATCCGCCGCTATTCAATATCGTCGCCCACTTCGCGCGCGGCTGGCTGCCGGAGGGCGTGTTCGCCGCACGGATGATCAATGTGCTGGCGCTGCTGCCGGTGCTCTGTTACGTCGTCCGCACCTGGGGGCGGGACCGCGCCTTCAGGCCGGTGCTGGCCACCTTCGCCGTCACCTATGCGGCCGGCATCTTCGTCGTCCACTATGCGGCCGAATTCCGTTCCTACTATTCGGTGCTGATGGTCTGCGCCTGCTACGCGATCGCCTCGCTGCGGGTGATGGTGGCCTGGCTGCGCGGCGTGCCGGCGGAACGCGGCGATGCGGTGGTGCTGTTCGCCTGCGCTGCGCTGCTGATGCATCTGCAGTTGTTCGCGGCGATTTTCGTGGCGATCCACGGCGGCTTGCTGCTGATCGCGCTGGTCCTGCGCCGGCGCTGGCGCCAGGCGTTGTCGTATGCGGGCTGGCTGACCTTGTCCGGCGCGTTGCTGGCGGTCTGGTATCTGCGGTTCGCCGATCTGTCGCTCGGCGCGGGCGCCGGCGGTGCCTGGATTCCGGCGTCCGGTCCGCTGGCGTCGATCCGCAGGGCGATGGCGTACCTGGTTCTCAGCGCTCCCAATCCGGTGCTGTGGTGGCTGGCGTTCGTCGCAGCCGCACATCTCTTGCCGCGCTGGCGTGCGCCGTCGCCGCGCGAGCCGGCGCATCCGGGCGCCGAGGTTCGCGGCCGCTCGATCGCTCCCGAAGATCTGCTGGAGCCGGCGGGCCGCGGCCATGCGAGCGCGACCGCCGCCGCGATCGCGTTTTTCGTGCTGCTGATCCTGGTCGTCAACTCGTTCACTCCGTTCGTCGTCGACCGCTACTTCACGCCACTGGCGGGGCCGCTCGCGCTGCTGCTGTCGTTCGCCGCCACCGCCGGGCTGGCGCGTGGCCCGGCCGGACTGCGGGCGGCGACCGGCTGCGCGATCCTGCTCTGCTCGGCGGGCGCGTTCGCCTTCGACTATCTGACCGAAGCGCGGCGCTGGAACACCGGCATGTACCTGCAGGACAGTGCCCGCGAGGCGGTCGAACTGAACCGCCGGTGCGACCAGCCGGTGCGCTATCTGACCTCGAACCGGCTGCGTTATGCGATCAACCAGGAGATCGCGTTGAACTGGGGGGCCGACGAGATCGCCCGGCAGTTGCGCTTTCCGGCCCGGATGGCGCACGAGGGCGAGACGATCGCCGTCGATGCCCGCTGTCCGCTGGTGGCCTGGGTGCTGCACATCCACGGCCGCACCGATGATCGCACGGTGCAGGAGATCCTCGATGAGCATGGGCTGAAGGTCGTCGGTGCGCAGCCGCAGGAACTGGAGCTGGAGTCCTATGGCGCGAACGGCGTGATCCGCCTGCGCCCGGGCGCCGATGCGCGGGCAGGGCGCCCCGAGCAGGACGGCGGTACGGTCCTGTCCACGGAGACGCTCCGATGAGCGGGCTGCCGGGCGGGTCGACGGAGCGGCCGCTGGTGAGCCTGGTCGTTCCCTTCTTCAACGAGTCCGACGGCGTGGAGGCTTTCCATGCGGCGCTCGCCGCGTCGATCGGCGCGATCGACGAGGTCGATTTCGAGATCGTCTGCGTCGATGACGGCAGCCGTGACGACACGCTGGCCCGGCTGCTGGCCGTGCTTGCGCGCGACAGCCGCTTCAGGGTCCTCGAGCTGTCGCGCAATTTCGGCAAGGAAGCCGCGCTGACCGCCGGCATCGAGGCCGCCCGCGGCGATGCCATCATTCCGATGGATGCCGACCTGCAGGACCCTCCGGAACTGATCGCGCGGATGATCGCCGCGTGGCGGCAGGGGGCCGACGTCGTCCTGGCGCACCGCATCGACCGAGGCTCGGACTCCTTCGCCAAGCGCAAGACGGCCGAGTTCTTCTACCGGTTCCACAACCGGGTCTCGTCGGTGAAGGTCCCGGAGAACGTCGGCGACTTCCGGCTGATGGATCGCAAGGTGGCCGATGCGCTGCGACGCCTGCCCGAAACCCAGCGCTTCATGAAGGGCTTGTTCGCGTGGGTCGGCTTTCGCGCGGTCACGATCGACTACGCCCGCACCCTCCGAGCGGCCGGGCACAGCAAGTTCTCGGGCTGGAAGCTCTGGAACCTGGCGCTGGAAGGCATCACCAGCTTCAGCACCGCCCCGCTGAAGGTCTGGACCTACGTCGGCGGCGCCGGCGCGCTGCTGTCGTTCGGCTATGCGTTGTTCATCATCGGCCGCACGGTGATCCTGGGGCGCGACGTTCCGGGCTATGCTTCGCTGCTGGTGGCCGTGATCTTCTTCGGCAGCCTGCAACTGATCAGTGTCGGCCTGCTCGGCGAGTACATCGGGCGGGTCTACCTCGAGACCAAGCGCCGACCGACCTACCTGATCCGACGCGAATACGGGGCTGAACGAGCCCGCGGCGCGCCGGGAACATGATCGCTCGCGCGGAACGAACGACGGCCGTGCGTGACGGTGAGCGGCGATATCGCGGCGTCCCGACCGTAGCGATACGTCGACGGGAGTCAGCAGATCGATGACGCGCACCAGGAACCCGAAGGCACTGGGCGGGCTGTTCGGCCGCTTCCTGGGGGTGGGTCTGGCCGCGACCGCGCTGCAGTACGCGGTGCTGCTCGCGGGAGTGGAGTGGGTGGGGATTCAGGCGGTATACGCGTCGGCGCTGGGGTTCGTGTCCGGCGCCGTGCTGAACTACCTGCTGAACCGAAGCTACACTTTTCGAAGCAATGTGTCGCATGCGCGTGGCGCGGCGCGTTTCCTCGTGGTCGTGGCGTTCGGGCTCGCCGCCAACGTCCTGCTCATGTTGCTGCTCAACGGCTATCTTGGCTGGAACTATGTGCTTTCACAGATCGTGACCACGGGGGGCGTGATGCTGTGGAATTTCGTCGGGCATTCGCTCTGGACGTTCGGCGGCGGCTGACGGCCGACGCGTCCGGGGCGAACAGCGAGCGGGAGAGGAATCAGTGACTCGGGAGACAATCATCACGCCGATGGCGCAGAACCTGGCGTTCGACGCGGACGCCCTGCGCGAACGCTACCGGATCGAGCGCGACCGGCGCTTGCGCCGGGACGGCAACGATCAGTACGTCGCGATCGAGGGACGGTTCGCGCATTTCCTCGACGATCCCTATGCGGATCCGGCTTTCACGCGCGATCCGATCTCGGCGCGCGCCGAGGTCCTGATCGTCGGCGGCGGCTTCGGCGGGCTGCTGTCGGCCGCCCGGCTCGAGCAGGCCGGCGTCGAGGATTTCCGCATCATCGAGCGCGCCGGCGATTTCGGCGGCACCTGGTACTGGAACCGATACCCGGGAGCCGCCTGCGATACCGAAAGCTACATCTACATGCCGTTGCTCGAAGAGACCGGCTACATGCCGACGGCCAAGTACGCGAAGGCGCCCGAGCTGCTCGAGCATTCGCGCCGCATCGGCCGTCATTTCGATCTGTATCGCCGCGCGCACTTCCAGACGGCGATCACCGGGATCCGCTGGGACGACGCGAACGATCACTGGGTCGTCGAGACCGATCGGCGCGATCGCTTCAGCGCGCGCTTCGTCATCATGGCCGGCGGCACCGCGCTCGGCCGGCCAAAGCTGCCCGGCGTGCCGGGCGTCGAACGCTTCGCGCGGCACTGCTTCCACACCAGTCGCTGGGACTACGCGTATACCGGCGGAGACTCGACCGGCGGCCTGAGCAAGCTGGCCGACAAGCGCGTCGGCGTGATCGGCACCGGCGCGACCGCCGTCCAGTGCGTTCCTCATCTGGGCCGATCGGCGAAGGCGCTCTACGTCTTCCAGCGCACGCCGTCGTCGATCGACGAGCGCAACGACCGTCCGACCGATCCCGAATGGGCCGCCAGCCTGAAACCCGGTTGGCACAAGGAGCGGATGGACAATTTCTCGTCGGTGATCTCGGGCGTCGATTTCGACGTCGACCTGGTCAACGACGGATGGACGAACGTCATCGGCGACATCCTGCTCGCCGCGCGTCGACGCGCGCAGGCCGGGGAGGTCGTCGAGAATCCCGATGAACTGGTGCAGATCGCCGACTACCGGAAGATGGAGCAGATCCGCGCCCGCGTCGACTCGATCGTCGAGGATCGCCGGACCGCCGAGGCGCTCAAGCCCTGGTACAACCAGTTGTGCAAGCGTCCGTGCTTCCATGACGAATACCTGCCGACGTTCAACCGGCCCAACGTCCACCTGATCGACACCGGCGGAAAGGGCGTCGAGCGGATCACCGAGACCGGGGTGGTCGTCGACGGCCATGAGTACGAGCTCGACTGCCTGATCTACGCGACCGGTTTCGAGGTCGGCACCGGCTATCTGCGCAGCACCGGCTTCGAGCTGTACGGCCGCGGCGGCGTCAGCCTCGACGACAAGTGGAAGGACGGCCCGACGACGCTGCACGGCCTGATGACGCGGGATTTTCCGAATGCCTTCGTCGTCGCGTCGCTGCAGTCGGGCCAGAGCGCCAACTTCCAGCACATGCTGGACGAGAAAGCCAAGCACATCGCCTTCATCATCGCCGAGGCGCGCGCGCGGGGGATCAGGACGCTGGAGCCGACGGCCGAGGCCGAACGCGAATGGGTCGACACGATCGTGCAACTGGCGGCCGCGCGCCGTCCGTTCCTGGACGCGTGCACGCCCGGCTACTACAACAACGAAGGCAACGCGTCGACCCAGCGAAGCCTCCGGAACAGCCCGTACTGGCGCGGACCGATGGCGTACATCAGGATCCTCGACCGCTGGTGTCGGGACGGAACGATGCCGGGGCTGGAGCTGAGCCGCTGAAGCCGGCGCGGATCAGGTGCTCATGCCGCCGCAGATCTGCAGCACCTGGCCGGTGATGTAGTCGGACTCCGGGTAGCACAGCAGGGCGACGCCGCCGGCCGCCTCGTCCGGGCTGCCGGATCGCGCCAGCGCGATCTGCTGGATCACCGCGTCCCTGGCCTGCCGCCGGATGCCGACGCGACGCGCTTCGCCGTCGATATCGATGGTGGTGACCTGGTCGATCGTCTGCGTCAGGCGCGTGTCGATCAGGCCGAACGCCACGCAGTTGACGTTGACGTCGAGCCGACCCCATTCCTTCGCGAGCGAGCGGGTCAGCCCCAGCAGCCCCGCCTTGGCCGCCGAATACGCGGCCTGACCGGCGGAACCGCCGGTCGCCGATACCGACGAGACGTTGACCACCTTGCGCATCACGCGTCGGCCGCGCTGCCGTTCTTCGGCGACCCGCGGCGCCAGCCACCGATGCCAGGCGCGCAGGATGCGGAACGGCGCTTTCAGGTGCACCTGCTGCATCGCGTCCCACTGCTCGTCGGTCAGCGTGTCGTACAGGCCATTCCACACGTATCCGGCGTTGTTGACGACGATGTCGGCGCTGCCGAACGCATCGAGCGCGGTCGCCAGGAAGCGCTCCGGAAACCGTTGATCGGTGACGTTGCCGACGCAGGCGACCGCCTCGCCGCCCAGGCTTCTCACGTGCTCGACAGCCGCCGCGGCGGGCCCTTCATCGAGGTCGTTGACGACGACCCGCGCGCCTTCGGCGGCGAGCCGCGTGACGATGCTCAGCCCGATTCCCCGACCACCGCCGGTGACGAGCGCTGTCCGTCCGTCGAGCTTGCCCATTCTTCGTTCTTCTCCTCGATTCCGACGCTCGCCGCTTGCGGCATCTATACGATACGTGCTATAGTCTTCGACTCGGTGCTGCGGCTGTAGCTCAGTTGGATAGAGTACCTGGCTACGAACCAGGGGGTCGTGGGTTCGAATCCTGCCAGCCGCGCCAAGATTTCTCCTAAGAAAGCACAGAGTAACCGAAGCAAATTGGGCCTCGCCGTCGCGCGAGGCTTTATTTTTTGGCGCGCTGGCCTTCGCGGCGGCGCCGCTCGGGACGCCGCCTTGCTGTTGCGCCGGGGATCAGATCGTGACGCCGCCGTCGACGACGATCGCCTGGCCGGTTACGAAGCTGCCGGCCGCCGACGCCAGGAAGACCGCCGCGCCGGCGATCTCGATCGGCTCGCCGATGCGCCGCAGCGGCGCGTGCTGCGTGCTGCGCGCCAGCGTCTCGGGGTTCTCCCACAGCGCGCGCGCGAAGTCCGTGCGGATCAGCCCCGGGGCGATGCAGTTGACGCGGATGTTGTCCGGGCCCAGCTCGACGGCCAGGTTGCGCGCGAGCTGGAAGTCGGCGGCCTTCGAGATGTTGTACGCGCCGATGACGTTCGAGCCGCGCAGCCCGCCGATCGACGACACGATGATGATCGCGCCGTCCTTGCGCTCGACCATCTGCGGCACGACCATCTGGATCAGCCAGTTGTTCGCGATCACGTTGTTCTCGAGGATCTTGCGGAACTGGTCGTCGGCGATGCCCGACAGCGAGCCGTAGTACGGGTTGGACGCCGCGTTGCAGACCAGGATGTCGATCCGGCCGAGCTGCGCCTGCGTCTGCTGGACGAGGTTCTGGAGATCGGACTTGGACGACAGGTTGGCCGGCACCGCGATCGCCCGGCCGGCGCCGTGGCGAGCGTTGATCGCGGCGGCGACCTCGTCGCAGGCTGGCGCCTTGCGCGACGAGATGACGACGCGAGCGCCTTGTTCGGCCATCTGCTCGGCGATCGCCTTGCCGATGCCGCGGGACGAGCCGGTGATGACGGCAACCTTGCCGCTCAGATCGAATAAGGACATCGATGTCTCCTGGATGTGCGCAGAAATACGTGGAATTGCGTGAGAACGCTTGAAAATTCGGACGGGTGCGCGTCGCGACGGCGGATCGCGCGGCAACGAGGTCGCGCGATCCGATGAGCATCGCGATCACTCGAAAATTTTGCTCGCTGCCGGGACAAGCCTATCATGATCAACTGCTTTGGCGGATCGATCGCCATACCGTGCTTTTGAGCGGGGCTTCACCGCGAGCGTTCCAGCGGGCTCGAGCCCGGTCGTCGCGCGGCGCTTCGGGCGCGGTTTTTTGAAGGGGCGGTCTTTTGGAGAAGGGAATGCAGATCGTTCCGGAGTCGTCGGATCCGGACGGCTCGGGTGCGAACGGCGGCGAGTCGGCCGCCACGGTCGCGCGCGCGCCGGCCGCGCGGCAGACGCGCCGGTACCAGGAAAAGCGCGAGGCGATCCTCGGCGCGGCGGCGCGGCTGTTCAACCAGAAGGGGGTCAAGGGCGGCACGCTGGCCGACGTCGCGCAAAGCGTCGGCCTGATCACGAACAGCGTCACCTACTACTACCGTCGCAAGGAAGACCTGGCCAAGGCCTGCCTGCTGCGGTCGATCGAGACCGTCGACGGGATCGCCGCGCGCGCGGCGGCCGATCCGGATCCGCGCGCGCGTCCGCGGCGCTTCATCGAGGCGTATTTCGACGTCGTTCGGCAGATCGCGCTCGGCGAGCGGCCCGAGCTGATGCACTTCCACGACCTGCGCGCGTTGCAGTCGCCGCATTCGGACGAGGTGTTCGCCGCCTATACCGACATGTTCCGGCGGCTGCGGCGCCTGCTGGAGACCGCGTGCCCGCCGGGCATCGACCGGCGCGCGCTGAACGCGCGCGCGCACCTGCTGCTGACCCAGTCGCTGTGGGCGCGCACCTGGGCGCGGCGCTACGCGCCCGAGGACTACCCGCTGGCCTGCGAGCGGACCTGCGACATCCTGATGCACGGCATCGGCGCGGCCGGCGTGCGCTGGCGCGACGATCTGCTGCCGGGCATCCTCGACGAGCCGGCCCGCGGCGCGGCTGAGGAGGCGGGCGCGATCGGCGCCGCCGACGTGACGCCCGAGGCCTTCCTGCGCGCGGCGACCTACCTGGTCAACGAGCACGGCTACCACGGCGCGTCGGTCGACAAGATCTCGGCGCGGCTGAACGTCACCAAGGGCTCGTTCTACCACCACAACGACAACAAGGAAGACCTGATCGTCGCCTGCTTCGAGCAGACGTTCTCGGTCATGCGCCAGGCGTTCGACGCCGCCGCGCGCTCGCCCGGTTCGGGCTGGGAGCGGCTGGGCCTGGCGGCGCGCACGCTGATCGCGTTCCAGTTCTCGGACCGGGGGCCGCTGCTGCGGCATTCGGCCTGGAGCGTGCTGCCGGCCGAGCTGCGCTACGACAAGCGCCGG
>JASGFT010000155.1:0-11998 GCA_047605425.1 Burkholderiaceae bacterium
AAATGCTCGCCATAGCCCGAGCTATGGCTGCGCTTTGCGCCTGGATCCGAGGCGCCTGGACACGCCTTTCGGGCACGGCCGAAAAACTCTCAGCCTCTGACGGCCCGCGACGCGCGCCATCGATCGCGGCGTCGCGTCCTTTGCGCGCACAGGCCCCGGTCCGATTCCACGATGTCCGTTTCCGATTCGACGTTCGCCGAGCGCATCATCGCCTGGCAGCGCCAGCACGGCCGCCAGTCGCTGCCCTGGCAGCATCAACGCGACGCTTATCGCGTCTGGTTGTCGGAGGTGATGCTGCAGCAGACGCAGGTCGCCACCGTCGTGCCGTACTACCAGCGCTTCGTGCAGGCGTTTCCCGACGTGTTCGCGCTGGCGGCGGCCGACGACGAGCGCGTGATGCAGTTGTGGAGCGGCCTGGGCTATTACTCTCGCGCGCGCAATCTGCATCGCTGCGCCCGGCAGGTCGTCGAGCGTTTCGACGGCCGTTTTCCGGATTCGGTCGACGACTTGCAATCGCTGCCCGGCATCGGCCGTTCGACGGCCGCCGCGATCGCCGTGTTCGCGTTCGGCCAGCGCGCGGCGATTCTCGACGGCAACGTCAAGCGCGTGTTCTGCCGGCACTTCGCGGTCGAAGGCTTTCCCGGCGAGCGCCGCGTCGAGCAGCGTTTGTGGGAGCTGGTCGAGCACGAGCTGCCCGAGCACGGCATCGAGCCGTACACGCAGGGCCTGATGGATCTGGGCGCCGGCCTGTGCACGCGCACTCGCCCCGCCTGCATCGTCTGCCCGGTCTCGTCGAGTTGTCGCGCGCTGCGCGAAGGGCGTGTCGATGCGCTGCCGACGCGGCGCGCGCGACGGGCGCCGCCGCTGCGGCACGGCACGCTGCTGATCGTGCGCGACGGCGAACGCGTGCTGATGCAGCGGCGTCCGCCGACCGGCATCTGGGGCGGGCTGTGGAGCCTGCCCGAGATCGGCGCCGACGATACGAGGCCCTTGCCCGACGAGGACTTGTCCGCCGCGTTGGCGCCGCGGATCGATGAACTGTCGCGCGGCGGCCGGATCGGTGCCGAAAGGCTGCGCGCGGCGACCGGACGCGCGGCCTGGCTGCCGTCGTTCTCGCATGCCTTCACGCACTACACGCTGCATGCGCAGCCGATCCTGATCGAGCTGGCGCCCGATGACGGCGTCGCCGAGCCGGCCGACGACAGGGCCGTCGCGGCCACCGGCGAACCGGCAGCCTGGCGATGGCTGGCCGCCGACGATCTCGCGCAGGCGGCGCTGCCGACGCCGATCCGCACGCTGCTGGCGAGCCATCTGCCGGTCCGGCGGATTTGAGAGCGTCGGTTCGCGCACCAAGCGGCGCCTGTCGCACCGCTTCCTGATGCGGGTCGCCGCTTACCCGCGTCCGTTGATCTTCACCGACGCGGCGGTCAACATCGCGCCGACGCTCGAGGAGAAGGCCGACATCGTCCGCAGCGCGATCGACCTCGCGCAGGCGATCGGCGTCGAGCGTCCGCGTGTCGCGATCCTGGCCGCCGTCGAGACCGTCAATCCACGCATGCCCGCGACGCTATGAAGGAAACCCGATCCGATGACGCAGACCTCGCCGGGCGCGACTCGCCGCACAGCTCGCTAGCCGATCCCGCGTTGCTGCAGCACCTGCAACAGCAGCGACATCCGCAGCAGCGGATCGTCGAGCTCCATCAGCTTCTGGCGCGCGCCGATCGGCAGCGGCAGCAGCTCGCACAGCCGGTTGCCGACCCAGCTCGCGGAATCGAGCTCTTGCGGTTCGACGATCGGCCGCGCGAACGACGGGATGTCGCGCGCGGCCAGCTCGCTGATCAGCCGTTCGAGCAGCTTGACGCAGGGCGCGTATTCGGCCGGCACCGGCAGGTCGGGGTCGGGATCGATGGTCTCGATCCGTGCGCGGATCAAGCCATCGCGCTGCACGCTGCGTTCGAGCACGCGCACACGCTGGCCGCCGATCGCCCGGATCATCAGCACGCCGGGCTGTTGCATGTCCCATTCGGTGATCCGTGCCAGGCAACCGATGGCTTCGTGCTCGGCCGGTTCGCCGACCTCGCTGCCGCGGGTGATCCGGCACACGACGAACGGACTGTCGTTGCGCAGGCATTCGCGCACCATGTCGACATAGCGCGTTTCGAACACCTTCAGCGGCAGCACGCCGGACGGGAACAGGACGGCGTCGAGCGCGAAGACGGGCATCGTGGCGGTGGACGGCGGTGGCATCGGTTTTCCCTGCTGACGTCCTGGAGCCGGCCCGCCGCGCTCAGTGCGCGCCGCCGGACTGCTGGCGGGTCGACATCGCGCGATGGCGGACCAGCACGTGCTCGGTGCGGCGGAACCGCGCGGCGAGCTGCTCGACGCAATAGACCGAGCGATGCTGGCCGCCGGTGCAGCCGATCGCCACCGTCAGGTAGCTGCGGTTGTCCTGCACGTAGCAGGGCAGCCAGTCGCCCAGGAAGCGGGCGATGTCGTCGATCATCTTGCCGACCGACGGGATCTGGCCCAGGAAACGGGCGACGGGCTCGTCCATGCCGCTGAGCGGGCGCAGCGTCGCGTCGTAGAACGGGTTGGGCAGGCAGCGCACGTCGAACATCAGGTCGGCGTTCAACGGGACGCCGTGCTTGAACGCGAACGATTCGAACAGCAGCGTCAACGGCGCCTGCTCGCTGCCGACGACGTCGCGCACCCACGCGCGCAGCACGTTCGGATGCAGGCCCGTCGTGTCGATGCCGACGCCCAGGTCCTGGATCGGCGCCATCAGTTCGCGTTCGCGTTCGATCGCCTCTTCGAGCGTCAGCTCGCGGCCGTTGCGATCGGCGATCGACATCGGATGGCGGCGGCGCGTCTCCGAATAGCGCTGGACCAGCGCGGCGCTGCCGGCGTTCAGGAACAGCACCTTGAGGTCGTGGCCCTCGTCGACGAGCGCGGCGGCCTCGGCGCGCAGATCGGGCCCGTGGCTGCCGCTGCGCGCGTCGATCGACACCGCCACGCGGTCGTGCCCGTGCTCGTTCTGGTTGTGGATGACCTCGCGCAGGAACCCGGCCGGCAGGTTGTCGATGCAGTAGTAGCCATCGTCCTCGAGCACCTTGATCGCGATCGATTTGCCGGAGCCCGAGATGCCGGTGATCAGTACGACTTTCATGACTGCGATTGGATGATCCGGTGTTGACGTTCGACGAACTCGCTGGTGGTGTCGATGCCGCGCAGTTGCAGCACCGTGCTGCGCACGGCCGCCTCGGTCAGCACGGCGAGGTTGCGGCCGGCCGCGACCGGAATCACGACCTTGCGGATCGGCACGTCGAGCACGTTCTGCGTCAAGGCCTCGAGCGGCAGCCGCTGGTATTCGTTCTCCATCGTACTGCGCCGGACCAGGTGGACGATCAGCCGCAGCTTCATCTTGCGGCGCACGGCGGTCTCGCCGAAGATCGTGCGGATGTCGAGCAGGCCCAGGCCGCGGACCTCGAGCAGGTTCTGCAGCAGCGGCGGGCAGCGGCCCTCGATGGCCTCGGGCGCGATCCGGGTGAACTCGACGACGTCGTCGGCGACCAGGCCATGGCCTCGGCTGATCAGCTCGAGGCCCAGCTCGCTCTTGCCCAGGCCCGATTCGCCGGAGATCAGCACGCCCATTCCGAGCACGTCCATCAGCACGCCGTGCATCTCGCAGGTCTCGGCCGTGGTCCTGGACAGCCAGTCGCGCAGCCGATCGATGACGCGCGCGGCCGGCAGCGGCGTGCACAGCAGCGGCAGGTCGAGTTGGTTGCAGCGGTTGATCATCGATTCGGACGGCTGGTGTCCGTCGGCGATGATGATGGCGGGAGGCTTGCCCGACAGCATTTCGTCGATCGCCGCGGTGCGCCGCGCGTCGACGAGTCGCTGGTAGTAGACGGTTTCCTCGTGCCCGAACACGTGGATCCGGTTCGGGTGGATCAGGTTCAGGTGACCGACGAGATCGGCGGGTTCGCGTGACGGAAGGGCCTTGCCGCCGCCGCTCTTGCCGGCGGTCCAACTGAGCATCAGGGTTTCGCGGTTGGCCTCGACGAGTTGCTGGACGGTAATTGGCATCGGCGTGTCGCGTCGCCGCCGGTGCCCGCCGACGGGTCAGGCTGCGGGACGGTAGGGTTCCCAGGTAGAGAGTATGCGCAGAATCTGAGCAGGATCCTCGCAGGTCGTCAAGGATTCGCGCAGCGTGCGTTCGGATAACAACTCGGCCAGTTCGGACAGCAGCTCGAGGTGCTCTTCGGTCGCGTGCTCGGGGACGAGCAGGAAAACCAGGAATTTGACCGGCAGTCCGTCCGGCGCGTCGAACGGAATCGGTTCGGTCAGCGTGATGACGGCGGCCAGCGTGTCCTTCAGGCCCTTGATCCGTCCGTGCGGGATCGCGACGCCCTTGCCCAGGCCCGTCGACCCCAGCCGCTCCCGCGCGAACAGCGAATCGAAGACCTTGCTGCGCTCGACGGCGTGGTTGTTCTCGAACAGCAGGCCCGCTTGCTCGAACAACCGCTTCTTGCTCGTCACCGACAGGTTGACGACGACGTTCGTCGGGGGCAGGAGGCGGGCTATGTGGTTCATCGGCTTGTCCTGATACGAACATGCGAGACGCATGGTCCATCGCATGAAAACCGCCGAGGCAGGACGCCTGTTCGACCGGTCCGACACGCGATCAGCAAATTATAGGACGGCGGTGCAGGACGAGCGCAAGATAATTGTTGCTATGCAACAAATTTCACAAGCAGCCGGCACGCGAGCGTCTCGATACTCGACGTGCCGGTGCGGCTTGGGGTACAGCTTCTGCCGCTAATCAGAAACTGTCAGGAGTCAGTCAGGTCCGCGTGCTTGAGCGCGGTCCGATCGTATTCCTGTCTCTTGGTCTTGTATTTGATGACCTGTCGATCGAGCTTGTCGATCAGCGTGTCGATTGCTGCGTACATGTCGGCATCGATCGATTCGGCGAAGATCTCCTTGCCTCGTACGTGGATCGTGACTTCCGCTTTCTGCTCGAGTTTCTCGACCGACAACAGCGCGTTGACGTCGATGACCTGCTCGAAGTGGCGCGTGATGCGCTCGAGCTTCTGGATCAGGTAGTTGCGGATGGCGGGAGTGACTTCGACATGATGACCGCTGATGGAAAGATTCATCCTTTGCTCCTGTTGCACTGCCGTCCTTAGCGTGACGGCAAATCGACGGGATTGGCTTGACCGCGGTCAAGCGGCCGCGACGAGCGGGCGGTGGTCTCGGGAGGCCCGGGACCGGAGGTCGACGGATCTACAGCGCCTTGCGTTGGGCGACGGCGGGAATGCGCAGCCCCTCGCGGTATTTCGCGACCGTGCGTCGGGCAACCATGATGCCCTGCTCGCCGAGCAATTCGGCTATGTGGCTATCTGACAGTGGGCTTCGTGCATCCTCCGCTTGAATGAGTTGTTTGATCAATTCACGGATGGCGGTGCTCGACGCCGCGCCGCCCGAATCGGTGGCGACGTGGCTGCCGAAGAAATACTTGAGCTCGAAGGTGCCGAACGGCGTCAGCATGAACTTCTGCGTCGTCACACGCGAGACCGTCGATTCGTGCAGGCCGATCGAATCGGCGATCTCGCGCAGCACCAGCGGCCGCATCGCGACCGCGCCGTGCGAGAAGAACGCGCGCTGGCGGTCGACGATCGCCTGGGCCACGCGCAGGATCGTGTCGAAGCGCTGCTGGACGTTCTTGATCAGCCAGCGCGCCTCCTGCAACTGGCCGGACAGCGCCGTGTTGCCGCCGCGATTGCGCTTGAGGATCTGCGCGTACATGTCGTTGATGCGCAGCTTCGGCATCACGTCGCGGTTGAGCACCGCCTGCCAGTTGCCGTCGATCCGCTTGACCAGCACGTCGGGCACGACGTAGGTCGGCGCCTCGGACGAGAACGCCGAGCCGGGGCGGGGGCTCAGCGAGCGGACCAGCGCCTGCGCGGCGCGAAGCTCGTCGTCGCTGCAGCGCAATGCGCGTTTGATCTTGCCGAAATCCCGGCTGGCCAGTTCGGACAGGTAGCCGCCCACCAGCGTGCGAGCCAGGTCCAGGGCCTCTGGCGGCGACGTCGACGCTTGTTGAATTTCGTTCAACTGCAACATCAGACATTCGGCCACGTTGCGGGCGCCGACCCCGGGTGGATCGAAGCTCTGCAACAGTTTGAGGGCGCCGGATATCGACTGTGGATCGATGTCCAGCTCTTCGGGCAGCAGCGCCGCGAACTCCTCCAGTTCGAGTCCAAGGTAGCCGTCCTGATTCACTTCGTCAATCAGTATCGTGACGAGCGCGCGATCTTGCGGGCTGCACTGCGTCGACGCGAGCTGGCTCATCAGGTGGTCGTGCAGCGAACCGGCCGAGGCGGCGATCTGCGGATAGCTGCGCTCGTCGTCGTTGCGCTCGCCGCTGCCGCTGCCATGGCCGAACTCGTCGCCGAAGCCGCCGCCGTCGCGATCCCAGTCCGTCGACGGATCGGCGTCGCCGGCCGTCGCGTCCCGGTCGACACCCTCGCTGCCGGTGCCGGAGACGTTGCCGTCGACGTCCGCGCCGTTGAGATCGCCGGCGTCCGCGCCGCCAGCGGCCGGACCGGAGGCCGATTCGAGGCCGCCATTCGGGGCGATGCGCGCGTAAACGTCCAGCGGATCGTCGAGCCGCTCCAGCAGCGGGTTGTCAGCCAGCGCGGTTTCGAGTTCCTGGTTCAGTTCGAGCGTGGACAGTTGCAGCAGCCGGATCGACTGCTGCAACTGCGGCGTCAGGGCCAGGTGCTGGCTGAGCTTTAACTGGAGAGATGGTTTCATTCAACGATTCGCTTCGGTGTCGCCGGCCCGGGGATCGCGGGCCGCGTCGCCGGCGAATCGTCACATGCGGAAGTGCTCGCCGAGATAGACGCGGCGTACGCTTTCGTCGTGGACGATCTCGTCGGGTCGGCCGGAAGCAAGAACAGTACCAGCATTGATGATATAGGCGCGGTCACAAATGCCAAGCGTTTCCCGAACGTTATGGTCGGTAATTAGCACGCCGATCGACCGTTCCTTGAGAAACTTGACGATCCGCTGGATCTCGATGACGGCGATCGGGTCGACCCCCGCGAACGGCTCGTCGAGCAGGATGAAGCGCGGCGAGCTGGCCAGCGCCCGCGCGATCTCGACGCGCCGCCGCTCGCCTCCGGACAACGACAAGGCCGGGTTCGAGCGGATATGGCCGATCTGCAGCTCGGCCAGCAGGCTGTTCAGGCGCCTGCCGGTCTCGGCCTTGGACAGCGTCTTGCCGCCAGCGTCGGCCTGCAGCTCGAGCACGGCAAGAATATTCTCCTCGACCGTCAGCTTTCGGAAGACGGACGCTTCCTGCGGCAGGTACGACACGCCCAGCCGCGCCCGGCGATGGATCGGCAGGCGGCTGATCGGCTGTCCGTCCAGTTCGATCACGCCGTTCTCGGCCGGCACGAGGCCGACGATCATGTAGAAGCAGGTGGTCTTGCCGGCGCCGTTCGGGCCCAGCAGGCCGACGACCTCGCCGCTGCGGACCTCCATCGACACGTCCTTGACGACCTGCCGGCCGTGGTAGGACTTCATCAGGTGCCGGGCCAGCAGCACGCTGCCGCCGGTGGGCGGATCCGCGCCGTCCGTCGGTTCGCCGGCCGACACGGTCTGGCGGTCGCCGGCGTCGAGGCTGGCCGCCATCAGGGCCGACCCTCGCCGCGCATGCCGGGCACCACGTCGAGCCGCTCGTCGGGCTTGAGTCGCTGCGGCGCCGGAGCGGGCGCGGCGGCCGGCGGCGGCGCGCCGTCGCTCTTGGGCTGGATCACGACGCGCACGCGGCCGGCCGGGTTCGATGAACTGGCCGATTGCGCGCCGCTTTCGACGGTGAAGAACTCCGACTGGCTCTGGTAGACGATGCGGTTGCCGTGCACTTCGTCGGTCACGCGATCCTTCTCGAGCTTTTTCATCGCCGCTTTCTGGTCGAGCGTGACGATCTCGGTCTTGCCGTCGTAGTCGAGCGTCAGCGCCTGGCCGTCGACGTACTCATCGACGCCGTCGCGCTTCTGGCGGAAGCTGGCGAGCCGGTTCGGATTGCCGTAGCCGGTCGCGTACTGATAGCCGTCGGGATCCTGGCGCACGACGACGCGGTCGGCCCGCAGGATCATCGTGCCCTTGGTCAGCACGACGTTGCCGGTGAACACGTTGATCTGCTTGAGGTCGTCGTACTGCATGCGATCGGCCTCGACGTTGATCGGCTTGTCGCGGTCGGCCTTCTCGGCCGGGGCGACGGCCGGCCACGCGAGCGCCGCGCACAGCGCCAGCGAGCGGATCCGGTCACGACGGGCAGCGGAACTTGCCATTTTTCTTCAGTTCTTCGGCCTCGGCGGCGGCGACGTCCAGCGCCCGCGCACCTGCGAATACAGTTCGATCTGACGCGTGTCGTTGTTGAACTCCATGCCGACGCCGTCCAGTACCGATTCACCATAAGTGATGCGTACCGGCTTGTCGGTGCGGGCGATGTCCTGCTCGGTCAGCAACAGCAGGTAATCGCTCTCGACCTTCATCGGGAGGCTCTTGCCGGCGCCGGCGCGGGTCAACACGACATTATCGTACAGATGCGTCTCGACGCCGCCCGGGGTCGCCCTGCCGCGGTCCGAGCGGATCGTCACCAGCGGCTTCGTGGTATCCAGGCTGACCAGCACCGGTTTGAGGAAGTCGAGCGTGTCGTCGTCCGGGTAGTGGTTCAGCCGCGTCGCGGTCAGCTTGAACACCGGCTCGCCGCGCGGGTTCAGCCGTGTGAGCTGGAAGTCCTCGACGAAGTAGTCGGGCTCGTGCAGCTTGCGGCGCGCGCTCGAATCGCCGCCCGGATGGATGGCGGTCTGCGCGAGGTAATAGGTGGCGACCGCCAGCGCCGCCAGCAGCAGGACCGAGACCCCGGCGGCCAGCCTGTCGTAGACGCGCTGTTTCATCGAATCGGCGTGCCGCCGACGGTCGGATGCGGATCGTCGGGCGGCGGCGCGTCGTCGGGTCGTTCGCCCTGTTCGTGAAAGCGCGCCAGCAGCGCCTCGCGCCGCTGCTGCGCGTCGAGCA
The DNA here is from genome assembly GCA_047605425.1 of Burkholderiaceae bacterium. GTDB lineage: Bacteria > Pseudomonadota > Gammaproteobacteria > Burkholderiales > Burkholderiaceae_E > JAKPAM01. Next base: position 9,091 of record JASGFT010000155.1, read on the forward strand.
GCCATTCGCAGAACTCGCGGACCGCGCCGTCGCCGGGCGCCGCCGTGCCGACGTAGTGCGCGATCCGGCGGACCTCGGGCGCGGCGTTGACGACCGCGGCGGCCAGGCCGGCGTGGACCATCGCCGGCAGGTCGGGCCAGTCGTCGCCGACGAAGGCGATCTGCGTGGTCTCCAATCCGGTGTCCCGGCACAACTGCCGCAGCGCCGCGTGCTTGTCCTTGACGCCCTGGATCACGTGGGGGATCGACAACTCGCGGGCGCGCTGCGCGACGATCGCGGACTCGCGGCCGGTGACGATCGCCGTGCGCAGGCCGGCGCGGTGCAGCAACACGATGCCCAGGCCGTCGCGGACCGAAAAGCGCTTGAACGCTTCGCCGTCGGGGCCGATGTGGATCGCGCCGTCGGTCATCGTGCCGTCGACGTCGAAGGCCACGAGGCGGATCGCCCGCGCGCGGGCGAGCGCTTCGGCGCGCAGGGCCGGAAGGCGGGCCGCGTCGGAGGCGGCGGCATCGGCGGCAGTGGTGGGCGGCGGGGCGTTGGCGGTCATCGGCGCCTCGTTCAGGCCACCTTCGCGGCCAGCAGATCCTGGATGTGCAACGCGCCGACCAGCCGGCCCTGGCCGTCCACGACCAGCAACTGGTTGATCCGGCGTTCCTCCATCAACCGCACGGCCTCGGCGGCCAGCGCATCGGGGCCGATCGAGGCCGGCGATCGCGTCATCACGTCGTTCATCCGCAGGTGTCGCAGGTCGCCGTCGCGTTCGAGCAGCCGGCGCAGGTCGCCGTCGGTGAAGATGCCGCGCACCGTGCCGTCCTCGTCGCAGACCGCGGTCATCGCGATCCGCTTGCGCGTGACTTCGAGGATCGCGGCGCGCAGCCCGGCGTCCGGCGGGACGCGCGGGATCGCGTCGCCGGTGCGCATCACGTCGTTGACCCGCACCAGCAGCCGGCGGCCCAGCGCGCCGCCCGGATGCGATTGCGCGAAGTCCTCGGCGCCGAAGCCGCGCGCCTCGAGCAGCGTCACGGCCAGCGCGTCGCCCATCGCCAGCGCGGCGGTGGTGCTGGCCGTCGGCGCCAGGTTCAGCGGGCAGGCCTCGCGCGTGACGCCGGTGTACAGGTGGACGTCGGCGAGCTGCGCCAGCGGCGACTCGGGCCGGCCGGTCATCGCGATCAGGCCGGCGCCCATGCGCTTGATCAGCGGCACGATCGCCAGCAACTCCTCGGTCGTGCCGGAGTTGGACATCGCGATGAACACGTCCTGTCCGGTGACCATGCCCAGGTCGCCGTGGCTGGCCTCGGCCGGGTGGACGAAGAACGCTGGCGTGCCGGTCGACGCCAGCGTGGCGGCCAGCTTGCGCGCGATATGGCCGGACTTGCCGATTCCGCTGACGATGATGCGCCCTCGGCATGCGAGAATCGTTTCGCAGGCGGCGACGAACCGGTGGTCGAGATGGTCGATCAGTGCGGCGACGGCGTCGGATTCGATGTTCAGGACGTCGGCCGCGCGCTGGCGCCAGCGCGCGTGCCGGTCGTCGGCAACGGGCGGCGGTGCCGCGTCGGCGGGGCGGGGCGGGCGGGTATTCGCTGGGGGGCGAGGTCCGGTTTTCACGCGCGAAGTATATAGAAGAGAAGAGAAGTCCACCGGGGCGGACGACCCGGGGCCGCGGCGCCCCGACCCGCCCGGTCGCTTCGTTACGGAGAGGATTTCGTTTGCTGTCGGTTCTGGAACTCACGCTGATCCTACTGGTGGCAGCGGTCGTGCTGGTCGTCGCGCTGCGCCGCGTGGGCTTGCCGCCGCTGGTCGGCTACCTGGCCGTCGGCGTGCTGCTCGGCCCGCACGCGACGGGGCTGGCGGCCAACCACGACGCGGTCCACGGCCTGGGCGAGATCGGCGTCGTGTTCCTGATGTTCTCGCTGGGCCTGGAGTTCAGCCTGCCCAAGCTCGTGTCGATGCGCGGCCACGTGTTCGGCCTGGGCGGCGCGCAGGTGTCGGTGACGATCCTCGCGGCGCTGGCGATCATCCTGCTGCTGCCGGCGGCCTGGCAGATTCCTATCCTGGGCGCCGAGCTGGACTGGCGCGCCGCGGTGGCGATCGGCGGCGCGGCGGCGATGTCGTCGACCGCGCTGGTCAGCAAGCTGCTGACCGAACGGCGCGAACTGGAGACCGACCACGGCCAGCGGGTGTTCGCGGTGCTGCTTTTCCAGGACATCGCCGTCATCCCGCTGCTGATCACGATCCCGGCGCTCGCCGGCCAGACGGGCAGCCTGTGGGTCAACCTGTCGCTGGCGCTGTGCAAGGCCGCGCTGCTGCTGTTGCTGCTGCTGCGCTTCGGGCCGAAGTGGATGGGGCGCTGGTTCAACGCCGTGGCGCGCCAGCGCTCGCACGAGCTGTTCACGTTGAACGTGCTGCTGGCCACGCTGCTGTTCGCGTGGCTGACGCACCAGGCGGGGCTGTCGATGGAGCTGGGCGCGTTCGTCGCCGGCATGCTGATCGCCGAGACCGAGTTCCGCTACCAGGTCGAGGAGGACATCAAGCCGTTTCGCGACGTGCTGCTCGGGCTGTTCTTCGTGGCGGTCGGCATGCAGCTCGATCCGCGCGTGGTCATCGAGCTGTGGCCGCGCGTGCTCGTCTACCTGACGCTGCCTCTGCTGATCAAGTTCGCGCTGATCGCGCTGCTGGTGCGCGCATTCGGCGGCATGACCGGGACCGCGATCCGGACCGGCATCTGGCTGGGCCAGGCCGGCGAGTTCGGCTTCGTGCTGATCAGCCAGGCATCCGGCACCGGCCTGCTGCCCGAGCTGGCGGCCCAGCCGATCCTGGCCGCGATGCTGCTGTCGCTGCTGGTGTCGCCGTTGCTGATCCAACAGGCCGGTCGCATCGCGCTGCGCTTTTCCGGCGCCGAATGGTT
>JASGFT010000156.1:0-11834 GCA_047605425.1 Burkholderiaceae bacterium
CGCCGGCGGCAGCGAAAGGCCTGCCGCGGCGGACGCCGACGTCAATGCGCCCCCGCGCCGGCGCCTGCCTGCGACGTGAACGGCGGCCGGGTCAGCCAGACGATCAGGATCAGGCCGAGGAACAGCCAGCCCAATAGATGGAATACCTCGTTGAACGAGATCTGGAATGCCTGCTGCGTGATCATCTGGTCGAGTTGCGTCGCCGCCCTCGTCACGTTGCCTTGGCCGAACTGGTCGATGAAGGCCTGCGTGGACCCGGAATACGGCGTGATCGATTCGGTCAGGCGAGCATGATGAACGATTTCCCGATGTCCCCACAACCAGGTCGTCAATGACGCCGAGAAGCTGCCGGCCAGCGTGCGCAGGAACGTCGCCAGGCCGGAGCCGGCGGCGATCTCGTGCCCGCGCAGGTCCGACAGCAGGATCGTCGTCACCGGCATGAAGAAGAACGCCACGCCCAGGCCCTGCAGCAACTGGATCACCGCGATCCGCTCGAAGCCGACGTCCAGCGTGAACTCGCCGCGCAGGAAGCAGGTCGCCGACATCGCCACGAACGCGAAGCCGGCCATCCAGCGCAGGTCGACCCGGTGCGAATACTTGCCGACCAGCGGCGACAGCAGCACCGGAAAGATGCCGATCGGCGCCGACGCGAGGCCGGCCCAGAACGCCGTGTAGCCGAGGTTGCGCTGCAGCCATTGCGGCACCAGCAGGCCGACGCTGAAGAACGCGCCGTACGCGAACATCAGCGCCAGCGTGCCGAACGTGAAGTTGCGGTGCCGGAACACGCGCAGGTCGACGATCGGCTCCTTGTCGGTCAGCTCCCAGATCAAGAACACGATCAGGGCCAGCGCCGAGACGATCGACGCGCCGATGATCAGCGGTGACGAGAACCAGTCCTCGTCATTGCCCTTGTCGAGCACGAGTTGCAGCGCGCCGACGCCCAGCACCAGCGCGGCCAGGCCGACGTAATCCATCCGCGGCCGGTCGGTCCGATCGGGGCGGCCGCGCATCTGGGTCCAGACGACCCAGCTCGCGAACACGCCGATCGGCACGTTGATGAAGAAGATCCACGGCCAGCTATAGTTGTCGGTGACCCAGCCGCCGACGATCGGCCCGGCGATCGGCGCGACCACCGTCACCATGCCGAGCAGCGCGAGCGCCTGCGGCCGCTTGTGCGGCGGATACAGCGACAGCAGCAGCGTCTGGGTGATCGGATACATCGGCCCGGCGACGAAGCCCTGCAGCGCGCGAAACACCACCAGCAGGCCCATGTCGCGCGCCAGCCCGCACAGCAGCGAGGCGATCGTGAACAGCATCGTCGCGGCGACGAACAGCCGGACTTCGCCGACGCGGCGCGCGAGAAAGCCGGTCAGCGGCAGCGCGATCGCCGTGCTGACCGCGAACGCGGTGATGACCCAGGTGCTCTGCTCGGCGCTGGCGCCCAGGTTGCCGGCGATCGTCGGCAGCGAGACGTTGGCGATCGTCGTGTCCAGCACCTGCATGAACGTGGCCAGCGCCAGGCCCAGCGTCGTCAGGCCCTGGCTGGCGGGCCGGAACGACGGCGCCTGCTCGAGCGAGGCGGCGGCCGCGCTCATGAGGCGTCGATCGCGTCGCCGAGGCGCGCGCCCTGGCGGCCGCGGCCGACGCGCACCGGAGGATCACCGGCCGGCGGCCGGGCGTCGCGCCCGGCGCCGCGCCGCGGTCCGTTGTTCTCGTCGATGATGTGCCGGATCCGCTGGTCGGCCTCGGCGATCCGGCGCTCGTAGACGTCGGTGGCGATCGGCGGCCGGTCATCGGCCGCCTGGGCGAGCACCGCGCCGCTGCGGTCATGCATGTCGACCTCGACGCGCATCGACAGGCCGATCTTCAGCGGATGCTCGCGCAGCTCGTCGGGCGACAGCGCGATCCGCACCGGCACGCGCTGGACGATCTTGATCCAGTTGCCGGTGGCGTTCTGCGCGGGCAGCAGCGAGAACGCGCTGCCGGTGCCCACGCCCAGGCCCTGGACCTGGCCGTGATAGACGACGTCGTCGCCGTACAGGTCGGCATGCAGCACGACCGGCTGGCCGATCCGCATCCGCCGCAACTGCGTTTCCTTGAAGTTCGCGTCGACCCATAGCTGGTCGAGCGGGACCACCGCCATCAACGGCGCGCCGGCCTGCACGCGCTGGCCGAGCTGCGCGCTGCGCCGCGCGACGTAGCCGCTGACCGGCGACTGCAGCTCGGCGCGCGCCAGGTCCAGGTAGCCCTTGCGCAGCGCCGACGCGGCCGCCCGCACCTCCGGATGCGAGTCGACCGCGGTGTCGTCGACCAGCGCGCGGCTGGTCGCCGCCTGCTGGCGCGCGGCGCTCAGCGCCGAGGCCGCCGCCGCGTACGCCTCGCGCGCGTGCGCCAGCTCTTCGGCGGCGATCGCGCCGCTGGCGGCCAGGTCCTGCCGCCGCCCGAGGTCGGCCTTCGCGCGATCGAGCGCGACCTGCCGCGCGGTGACCTCGGCGTCGAGACTGCCGACGTTCGAGTACAGGCCGCGCACCTGGCGGACCGAGCTCGCCAGCGCCGCCTCGGCCTGCGCGACGGCGACCTCGGCGTCGCTCGGATCCAGGCGCACCAGCGACTGGCCGGCCTTGACGAACTGGTTGTCGTCGGCGCCGATCGCGACGATCGTGCCCGGGATCTGCGGCGTGATCTGCACGACGTTGCCGCTCGCGTAGGCATCGTCGGTCTCCTCGATCCAGCGGCCGTGCGTGTAGTAGCGAACGCCCCAGCCGGCGGCGACGACGACGACGGCCAGCGCGAGCACGCCGAGCAACAACTTGCGGCGGCGGCCGTTCGGAGACGGGGAGGAGGGCATTGCTTGTTCTTCGTTCATCGTGTTCGTCCCGCGGCCGAGCCGGCCGCCAACGGCGCCGGCGAGGCGTCGTCGTGGTAGCCGCCGCCGAGCGCCTGGATCAGCGTGATCGCGGCGTCGAGCCGGCGCTGCTCGAGCTGCGCCTGCGCGGCCTCGGCCGTCAGCAGCGCCTGCTGGACGCTCAGGGTCTCGAGATAGCTGCCGACGCCGCGCCGGTAGCGCAGCGTCGTCAGTTCCCAGGCCCGTCGCGCGGCGTCGATCGCGCGCCGCTGCTCGTCGACCTGGCGCTGCAGGCTGCGGATCACGTGGACCTGCTCGGCGACCTCGTTGAAGGCGGCGACCAGCGTCTTGTTGTACTGGGCGACCGCCAGGTCCTGCGCGGCGTTGCGGTCGGCGAGGTTGGCGCGCAGCCGGCCGCCGTCGAACACCGGCAGCGAAACGGCCGGCGAGACTACCGCCAGCACGCCGTCCGCGCTGAGCAGGCTGCCGAGGCCGCGGCCGGCCAGCCCCGCGTACGCGCCGAGGTTGAAGTTCGGGTAGAAGTCGGCGCGGGCGCTGTCGATCGCGCGCCGGCTGGCCTGGACGCGCCAGCGCGCGGCGACGATGTCGGGCCGTCGGCCGACGAGGTTGGCGGGCAGGTCCGCCGGCAGCGGCAGTCGCGCGGGCGCGATCGGCCGCGGCGGTTCGATCGTCAGCGCGCGATCCGGTCCGGCGCCGAGCAGCGCCGCGAGCCGCAGCCGGGCGCTGTCGACGTTCATCGACGCCTGCTCGAGCTTCTGGCCGGCGCTGGCCTCGGCGGTCTCGGCCTGGCGGAGCTGGGCCTGGCTGTCGAGGCCGGCCGTCACCCGCTGCAGCGTCAGCGCGTGCAACTGCACGGCGCGGTCGCGGTCGGCGCGCGCCAGGTCGAGCGACTGGAACGCGTAGCCGAGCGCGACGTAGGCGCGGGCGACGCCGGCGGACAGCGTCAGCCGGACCGCCTGCCGGTCGACCTCGCTGGCCTGGTGCGCGCCGACCGCCGCTTCCCAGGCGGCGGGGCGGGCGCCCCACAGGGCGAACGGTATCGAGGCGTTCAGGATCACGTTGCCCGAGGTCTTGAAATGGCCGCCCAGATCGCCGAGCAGCGCTTCGGGCAACTGCGTGCCCGACAGGCCGGCCCGCGCACCGACCGTGGGCTGGCGCGCGGCATCGGCCAGGCCGGCCTGGGCCGCGGCCTGGCGGACCCGGGCGTCGGCGATCTCCATGTCGGGACTGCCGGCGAGCGCCTCTTCGATCAACGCATCGAGCTGCGGATCGCCGAAGCCGCGCCACCAGTCCTCGCTGGGCCACGCGGCCGCGAAGCCGGCGGTATCGGCCAGCGTACGCGTCGCGGCCGCGCTGTCGGCGTCGCGCAGGTGGCCGCTCGGCGCCAGTCCGGCCGGGCTCGCGCACGCGGCCAGGACGGCGGCGCAGACCGACGCGGTCATCATCGGCCGCAGCGAGCGGAGCGGGCTCATTCGGCCTCCGGACCGGACGGAGACGGGGAAGAGGACGGCGCGCAGGGCGGGCAGGGCGCGTCGCCGGCGGCCCCGGCTGCCGCCGGCTCGTCGAGGCCGTCGCGGATCCGCTCGAGCATCCGCATCAGCGCCTCGCGCTCGTCGTCCGACAGCGGTCGCAGCGCATCGGTCACCGTGTCGGCCGCCGCGCGCACGATGCGCTGCGCGGCGGCGCGGCCTTCGTCGGTCAGCACCACGTCGACCTGGCGCCGGTCGGTCGTGCGCGGTTGCCGCCGCAGCAGTCCTCGTTCGGCCAACCGGTCGAGCAGCCGCGTCAGCGCGCCGGCGTCGTGGCCGACGCAGCGCGCGATCTCGCTGGCCGTGCTCGCGTGGCCCTCGAACAGCGCCTTGAGCACGCGGAACTGGCTGAAGTTGATGTCCAGGTCCGACTGGCAGACCCGGGATTCGATCCGGCGGATCAGTGCCTCGCGGACCTGGTGCAGCATCAGGCCGAATTTCAGCGATCCAGCCGGGTCGCAGCCGGCGGCCGTCGGCTCATCGGCGCCGCGCGGCGCGGCGCTGTCTTGGGGGGATGAATTTGCCATGGCAAAGATTGTCATGGCAACCGGCTTGCAGCAATCTGACGATGACGGTCCTGGCTGCGCTGACGGTTCCGGGGGGCCCCGTGATCCCCGTGATCCTAGTGGTCCTGGTGGTCCTGGTGGTCCTGGTGATCCTGGTGATCCTGGTGATCCTGGTGATCCTGGTGATCCTGGTGGTTGGGGTGGTCGGGTTGGTCGGGTTGGTCGGGGTGGTTGGGGTGGTCGGGGTGGCCGAGCCGTCTAAGCTGTCCAAGCGGCCCAGGCGGCCCAGGCGGCCCAGGCGGCCCAGGCGGCCGCGCGGGTCACGCCCGATCGTCGTGGCCGGGCCGTTGTTCGCGCTGGCGGCGAAGGATCTCGCCGTGCACGCGCGCCAGTTCGTCGGCGACGGCGCGCGAGACCAGGTCGCGTACCCATTGCGACAGCGATTCCTGCAGGTCCGCCTGCAGGCTGCGGAGCCGGCGCTCGAGGACTTCGTCCAGCGCCCGGCGCAACGGCGCGCCGAGCATCGCGTCGGAACGGTCGATCAATCGCTCCAGAACCTCGTGTTGTACGTGCAGGCTCAGCTCCGACCACCGGACATCGTCCGGCGGCGGCGGCGGCGGCGCTTCGACGGCGACGGGGCGCGGCGCGGGCAGCACGTCGGTCAGCATCGGGATCGACGCGTCGCCGAAGGCCGCCGGCGGCGGCCGTGATCCGCCCGGCCCGTCGACGGCATCGGCCGTGCGGGCCGCGCCGGGTGTCGTCGCGCCGGGCGGTCGCCCCGGATCGTGGATCGATGCGGCCATCACCGGTCTCCGTCGGGCGCGGCGCGCCCGGACGATCCCGTTCGCCGGGCCGCGTCGTGCCGTTCGATCGGGTAGCCGCGATCGGTATAGAAGCGCCAGCGCTGGCGGCCGGCGACCAGATCCCGCGGGTCGTCGCCGACCAGATCGACGAGTCGTTCGAAGCGGCTGAAGAACGTCGGCGTCTGCTCGGCCAGGTTCACCAGCACCGCATGGTGAGGAAAGTCGTGCTCGCTGCCGGCCAGCAGCACCGGCGTGCTCGGCGCCAGCTCGTCGCCGGCGCCGACGTGCGGAATGAAATCGAGCGCGGAGAACGACCACAGCGCGCGATCCAGCGCCGCGAGCCGGGCTGGCTGGTCGTCATAGACGACGACTGGCTGGCCGGCACGGTAGATCTTGCGGATCAGCCGGCAGCAGTAGCCGAGCTTCTCGTCCTGGGCGATGTTGAAATGGACGTCGACGCGGGTCATGGGAACGGCGAGGCGGCGCGGGACGGCGGGTGCCGGTCGTCGTCCGGCCTCACTGGCCCGCGCGATCGATCAGGAACCGGGTCAGCAGCGGCACCGGGCGGCCGCTCGATCCCTTGTTGGCGCCCGAGCGCCACGCGGTACCGGCGATGTCCAGGTGCGCCCACGCGTACGGCTTGGTGAAGCGCGACAGGAAGCAGGCGGCCGTGACCGAGCCGGCCGCCCGTCCGCCGACGTTGGCCATGTCGGCGAACGGCGACTTGATCTGGTCCTGGTACTCGTCGTCCAGCGGCATCCGCCAGCACGGATCGCCGACCTCGCGGCCGGCGCGCGACAACTCGTCGGCCAGCGCGTCGTCGGACGAGAACAGGCCGCTGTGGTGCGCGCCCAGCGCGATCACGCAGGCGCCGGTCAGCGTCGCGATGTCGACGACGGCCGCCGGCTTGAAGCGTTCGGCGTAGGTCAGCGCGTCGCACAGGATCAGGCGGCCCTCGGCGTCGGTGTTCAGGATCTCGATCGTCTGGCCGGACATCGACGTGACGATGTCACCGGGCCGCGACGCGGTGCCGCCGGGCATGTTCTCGACGGTCGGGATGATGCCGACGACGTTCAGCTTGAGCTTCATCCGGGCGACGGCGCGCAGCGTGCCGAGCACCGACGCCGCGCCGCACATGTCGTACTTCATCTCGTCCATGTCGGCGGCCGGCTTCAGCGAGATGCCGCCGGTGTCGAAGGTGACGCCCTTGCCGACCAGCACGACCGGCGCGGCCTTGGCGCCTGCCCCTTGATAAGTCAGCGTGATCAGCCTGGGCGGTTCGGCCGATCCCTTGGCGACCGCCAGCAGCGCGCCCATCCCCAGGCTTTCCATCTTGCGCGCGTCGAGCACGTCGACCTTCAGCTTGTGGCTGCGCGCCAGCGAGCGCGCGGTGTCGGCCAGGTAGGTCGGCGTGCAGACGTTCGGCGGCGTATTGCCGAGGTCCTTGGCCAGATCGACGCCGTCGCACAGCGCCTGCGTCTGCTCGATCAGCGCGTTGGCGGCCGCGGCCTCGGCGGCGCTCACGCCCACGACGATCGCCGTCACGCCGCGTCCGCCGTCGTCCTTCTTCGACTTGTAGGCGTCGAAGCGGTAAGCGGCCTCGCGCGCGGCCATCACGACGCAGCGCAGTTTCCAGTCGAACTCGCGCCCGGCCACCGGCGCCTCGTGCAGCAGCGAGAACGCCTCGCCCGACGCGAGCTGGCGCAGCTCGCGGGCCGCGGCGGCCGCCATCTTGCGGTAAGTCCGCTCGGACACCGGCGATTCGTCGCCGGCCGACACGAGCAGCGCGCGCGCCGCCGGCCCTTCCAGCGGCAGCAGCAGCGTCGCGCCGGCTTTCTTGTCGAGATCGCCGGCGGCGATCGCCTTGCTCAGCTTCTTGCCGCAGGCCGCGTCGATCGCCGCGCCCCCGGCGCCGAGCGTCTTGCCACCGTGCACCGGGACGATCACGCAGGCGGTCTTGACGCGTTCGGGCGCCGAGGTCTTTGTGCTAAATTGCATCGATTCATCCTGTCTCGTCGAAGGCGCCGCACCGTTGACCGCTGTGCCGCGTCCGGACCTGCAGGCCGGTCGCCCGGAGCGCTCCGATTATAGAGGAGCGTCGCTGCGCGCAGATCGCGACGTGGTCGCGTCCCGCCACTTTCTCTCTTCGATGCTCTTCAAGAAAGCGCTGCGCCTGACCTTGCCAACCTGGCCGGTGTGATCTTCGCGACGCTGTTCACGATCATGGTGACGACCACGCTGATCCGGATCCTCGGACGAGCGTCCAACGGCAAGGTCGACTCGGCGAGCGTGCTGCCGCTGATCGCGTTCAGCTCGGTCAACTACCTGCCGGTGCTGCTGATCCTGACGCTGTACGTATCGGTGCTGGTGTCGCTGACGCGCGCGTACCAGGACTCGGAGATGGTCATCTGGTTCGCCAGCGGCCAGTCGCTCGGCGCGTGGATCCGGCCGGTGCTCGGCTTCGCGCTGCCGTTCGTCGTCGTCAGCGCGGCGATCGCGTTCGGCGTCGCGCCCTGGGCCAACCGCCAGGCCAGCGACATGCGCAAGCAGTTCGAGAACCGCGAGGACATCGCCCAGGTCGCGCCCGGCCAGTTCCGCGAGTCGGCCAGCGCCAATCGCGTGTTCTTCGTCGAGGCGCTCAGCAATGACCAGACGATGATCCGCAACGTGTTCGTCACGCAGTCGCAGGGGCAGAACGTGACCGTCGTCGTCTCGCGCGGCGGCCGGCTCGAGACCCACGCCAACGGCGACCGGTTCATCGTGCTCGAGAACGGACGGCGCTACGACGGCGCGGTCGAAGGCGCCGAGTTCAAGCTGATGGAGTTCGCGCGCTACGGCGTGCTGCTCGACAACAGCGGGGCGAGCGGCGCGGCCGACGATTCGACGAAGATCCTCGACACGACCGCGCTGATCGGCGATCCGACGCGGCGCAACCTGGCCGAGCTGATGTGGCGGATCAGCCTGCCGGTCTCGGCGGTGGTGCTGGCGCTGCTGGCGATTCCGATGTCGGCCTTCAATCCTCGCGCCGGCCGTTCGATCAACCTGGTGCTGGCGCTGCTGATCTACGTCGTCTACAACAACCTGCTATCGCTGGCGCAGGGCTGGATCGCGCAGGGCAAGCTGCCGTTCGGCGTCGGCGTGTCGGTCGTGCACCTGGCGTTCGCGGCGCTGGTCGTCTGGCTGTTCTACCGCCGGATGACCCTGGTGCGCTGGCGCCTGCCGTGGCGGCGCGCCGCGCCGGCGGTCGCGGCGCCTACGGGCGGGCGGGCGGGCGCATGAGGCTGATCGGCCGTTACATGCGCCGCGAGATCCTCGGCGCCGTCGCGTTCGTGCTGCTCGGCTTTCTCGCGCTGTTCGCGTTCTTCGACTTCATCAGCGAGGTCGAGGACGTCGGCCGTGGCGGCTACAAGCTTCAGCACGCGGTCATCTACGTGCTGCTGGGCCTGCCCAACCACGCTTATGAACTGATGCCGATCGCCGCGCTGATCGGCACAATCTACGCGCTCGCGCAGTTCGTCTCGCACTCCGAGTTCACGGCGATGCGCGTGGCCGGCCTGGGGCGGGCGATGGCCCTGCGCCAGATCGTGCAGATCGGCCTGATCTTCGCCGGCTTCACGCTGGTGCTCGGCGAGGTCGTGACGCCGGGCGCCGAGACGCTCGCGCAGCGCGTGCGCCTGACCGCGATGGGCACCTCGGTCGCCAACAAGTTCCGCTCGGGCCTGTGGATCAAGGACACCGCGCGCGACGCGCACGGCCAGATCGAGCGCACGCGCTTCGTCAACATCGCGCAGTTGATGCCCGATACCTCGCTGCGGCAGGTGCGGGTCTTCGAGTTCGATCCGCAGTTCCGCCTGCGCCAGATCCTGAGCGCCGCGACCGGACGCTTCCTGCCCCCGGATTCGTGGGAACTGAACGACGTGCGCGAGACGCGCCTGGTCGACAGCGACGATGTCGACAAGACGATGCTGATCCACGCCGAGCAGCGTACGCTGCCGCAGCTCGTCTGGCGCTCGGAGCTCAATCCCGACCTGCTCGGCGTGCTGCTCGTCGATCCGGAGCGGATGTCGGCGCACAACCTCGCGCAGTACGTGTCGTACATGCGCGCCAACCAGCAGCGAGCCGACCGCTACGAGATCGCGATGTGGAAGAAGATCGTCTATCCGATCGCCGTGATCGTGATGATGATGCTCGCGCTGCCGTTCGGCTATCTGCAGGCGCGTGCCGGCGGCATCGGCTACAAGGTCTTCGCCGGCATCATGATCGGCATCCTGTTCCATTTCATGAACGGGCTGTTCTCGCATCTCGGTATGTTGAACACCTGGCCCGCGTGGCTGGCGGCGAGCGTGCCGAGCGCGGTCGCGCTGATGGTCGCGCTGGCGATGCTCGGCTGGGTCGATCGCGCGCGCTGACTTGCGCATGCGGTGCGCCGGAGCGTGCGGGAACGGCGCTCCGGACGGACGCGACCGGGCCGGATTCCAGGTAAGCCCTTAAGGGTTTTTCCGAAGGCTTGGTTTGCCGGCATTTGCGTGAGATCAAATGGTGCGCCGATGCGCGGATTTTGTGCGGTGCAAAGCGATTTATTTGTGGACGCCCCATGAATGTTTGGCTAAAGTACGTCCATCGCGTCGCTCACGCTGTGACGGCGCCACCGAGTATCGAGGAGGAGGAGAGGCAGCCATGCTGCCATTTGAGGCGCACAGAGATGTGCGCCTTTTTCTTTTCCCGATCGCCTTTCCGTCATGCCCGTTCGCTGCGCATTCTGGCGGGCGCGGGCGGGTCCGAGACCGTCCCGATCGGGGTTGTTCGGTCGTTTTAGAAAATTCGGTATGCTCGTGGCGATGCCCGTCGAGCCGGCGCGCCGGCGCGGACCGGGTTCGCTATCGACGGAAACCGCGGGCGTGGCAGACCGCCGGGCCGCGCGCCGCGACGCTGTGTTGGGCGCTGTGTTATTTTCCGCGCAGCGGGCCGCGGCCGCCCGCCGGCGTCCGACCCTTCGATCGATCCCCATGAACCTGCAGCAGTTGCGCTTCGTGCGCGAGACGGTGCGCAACGGCTTCAGCCTGACGCGCGCGGCCCAGGCCTTGCGCACGTCGCAGCCGGCGCTGTCGCGCGGCATCCTCGAGCTCGAGGCCGAGCTGGGCGTCGACATCTTCGTGCGCCACGGCAAGCGGATCACCGGGCTGACCGAGCCGGGCAAGGCGATCCGGCAGCGGGCCGAGCGCGCGCTGGCCGAGGTCGGCGGCATCGAGCGCGTCGCGTCCGACTACCGGGCGCGCGATGCCGGCGAGCTGCGGATCGCGACGACGCACACGCAGGCGCGCTACCTGCTGCCCACCGTGATCCGCGAGTTCCGCCGCCGGTATCCGGCGGTGCGCCTGTCGCTGCTGCAGGGCAGCCCGCAGCAGATCAGCAGCCAGGTGATCTCGCGCGAGGCCGACTTCGCGGTCGCGACCGAGGTGCCCGAGGACGTGCCCGAGCTCGTGCTGATCCCGTCGGTCGAATGGCGGCACGTGATCCTGGTGCCCGACGGGCATCCGCTGCTCGGGCAGCCGGTCACGCTGGAGCGGCTCGCGCAGTACAAGATCGTCACCTACGTCGAGGCCTTCGCCGGCCGGCGCCGCATCGATCGGGCGTTCGAGCAGGCCGGGATCGAGCCCGACGTCGTGCTGTCGGCGATCGACTCGGACGTCATCAAGACCTACGTCTCGCTGGGCCTGGGCGTCGGCATCGTCGCCGGCATGGCCTACGATCCGGCTCGGGATCGCGGACTGGTCGCGATCCCGGCCGGCCACCTGTTCGGCGTCAACCGCGTGCGGCTGGCCGTGCATCGCGCCGCGTACCTGCGCGGCTTCGCGATCGCCTTCATCGAGCTGCTGGCGCCGGATGCCGACCGCGCGCTGATCGAATCGCTGCGCAGCGCCGGCACGGCCTGAGCACGGACCGCCGGGCGGCGCGCGCACGGCTCGGCCTGCTCGATCGACGATCGACGATCGACGATCGGCGGATGTCGATGCGAGTCGTGCGACCGGCGTGATTCGCGCCCCAATGGTCCGAAGTTTTTGCTAGAATGCGCGGCGTTGGGGGGGTAGCTCAGCTGGGAGAGCGTCGCGTTCGCAATGCGAAGGTCGGG